>JBAZSP010000009.1:0-39298 GCA_041663285.1 Candidatus Shapirobacteria bacterium | reverse complement strand
GAACCGGCCGTAACGATATAAAAATTTTTCAGGATGGCGTTGACCCGGATTCCTTCAACTTACCAACCAAGACCAAAAAATCCAAAAACCCCACCATCCTATTTGGTGTCTCCAACATGAAATGGATGCAAAATCGCGATTCCACCAAGCTCATTCTGGAAAAATATTGGCCATCTATAAAAAAGAAATATCCTGATTGCCAGCTTTATATCGTCGGCCGTCATGCTCCTGCCTTTTATGGAGATTACCAATCGGCCGATATTATCGTTACCGAAGCCGACACCGAAGGCGGCCCCAAAGACCCTCAATATTACTACGAATATTGCTGGCTTTTGCTGGCACCGATGGAAAGTGGGGGAGGCACCCGCAACAAATTTTTAGAAGGCATGACTTTCGGGTTGCCTGTCATTACCACTCCTGAAGGCGGCATGGGCAATATCGAAATTACCAACTACAAGCACGCCATCGTCTGTCCGGCTAATGAAATTCTAAAAAACGTCTACAACCTGGTGGACAATTCAAGCTATCGTCGCAACATGGGCCAAATGGCCAGAAATCTTATTCAAAGCCGTTACTCCTTCGACCGGTGCGTCGACGGCTTAAACCAAATTTATGAAAAAATCGCCAAGAAATAATCCGGTTTATCTTTCCGTTGTCGTTTTAAACTTTAATTCCGGCCACTACCTTTCCGCTTGTGTCGACAGCATTTCCAAATCCAGGCTGCGTTACCCGGTTGAAGCTATTGTAATCGACAATTGTTCCTCCGACGACAGCTTTATCTTGGCTCAAAAGAAACTAGCCGTCAGGCCCCCCTCCGATAATCTTTCTTTTAAGTTTCAGCGTCTCAATAATAATATTGGCTTTTCTGCTGGTAACAATCGCGGTGTCGAGCTTATCTCGCCCGATAGCCGCTATGTCCTTTTTCTTAACCCAGATACCATCGTTAACCCCGACTCCTTAAACAAAATGATGGCCTTCTTTCTTCGCCACCCCCAAGCCGATGCTGCCACTTGCTTTGTTAAATTAGCCTTAACTAACCGGCTCCAGCCTGAATGCCACCGGGGCTTTCCGACACCCTGGCGGTCGCTTTGTCATTTTTCTGGAATTTCCAAGCTTTTGCCTACCTCAGCTGTTTTTTCGGGTTATTTTCTCGGTAACCTGAATATTAAAGAAACTCATCGAATTGAAGCCTGTGTCGGGGCTTTCTTGATGCTCAAAAAAACCGTTGGCCAAAATTTAGGCTGGTGGAACGAAAAGTACTTTTTCTACGGTGAAGATCTGGATTTCTGTTACCGGCTTTACCAAAACAACTACAAACTTTATTTTTATCCCCACTGCTCCATTACCCATTTTCAGGGTATATCTTCCGGTATCAAAAAAACTAAGTCAGCGGCTACTCGTCCTACCCGGGTAAAAGCTGCCCAAGCCTCCACTGAAGCTATGAGGATTTTTTATCAGGACCATCTTTTTGGTCATTATAATTTTTTAACCCGGAGCCTGGTTTTGGCTGGTATTAAGCTACTTGAAATTATTAGAGTTACTAAAGCTAAATATTTATAAAACCACCAATCCCTTTGACCACCAAACCACACATCGTAATTGACGCCAGGCTTTACGGACCTCTCCACACTGGTATCGGCCGCTATACCAAAAACTTACTGTTGGCCTTAACTCACCAGCCCCATTTCTCTCTTTATCGTTTTTCGCTCCTTGTTAGCTCCGATCAGTTGCCCGACATAAAAAAAGACCTTAATTCACACTATAACTATATTCCTACCCGTATCAGACACTATACTCTGGCCGAACAGTTACTTTTACCCTTTGTTATCTATTCCCATCTTCCCAACCTGGTCCATTTTACCCACTTTAACAAACCCCCACTTTACTTTGGCCTTTCTGTTATTACTATTCATGACTTAATCAAGCACCTTTTTAAGGGCAAGGATACCACCACCCGAAATCACTTTCTATATTGGCCGAAATATTTAGCCTATCGGCTGGTCACCTGGCTCAATATCCGGCTTAATCCGATTATTGTCCCCAGTCACTATTGGCGAAATTATTTAATCACCAACTTTAAAGTAAACCCTAAAAAAATTACCGTCACCTACGAGGCTGTTGACCCCAATTTTCTCAAAAATACTAAAGTTAGCCCGGCTCACCACGACTACCTTGTCTACACCGGTAATCTTTACCCTCACAAAAACCTTATCGTTGTTCTCGAAAGCTTAAAACGCTTTACCACTCTCCGGCTAAAAATAATTTCTGCTCGAAACACCTTTTGGGCCAGAATGGAAAAAACCATCCAGGCCAATGGCCTTAGTGGCCGGGTTGAATTTCTTGGCCACCTTCCCGATAAACAGTTTAGGCGGGTATACCGCCACGCCTTGGCACTAGTTCACCCTTCCCTGGCCGAAGGTTTTAGCCTTACCGGGCTGGAAGCCATGGCCCTCAACTGTCCGGTCATATCGTCAAACTCCACCTGCCTTCCGGAAATTTATCGGGACTCTGTCCTGTATTTCGATCCCACCAATCCTGATCAGCTATCCGCTCAAATTCTTCACCTCCAAAAAAATCCTCAACTCCGTCAATCATTGATTAAAAAAGGCCACCAGCTTTTATCCAAGTATTCTTGGAACAAAACTGCCATTGAAACCTTAAACGTCTACCACTCTCTTTTGAAAAAATCGAAGTCAGTATGAAAATTGCTTTCTTCTATGACTGGTTAAACCATCGCTGGGGAGGAGCCGAAAGAGTCTTGCTCGATGTTCTGGCTCTTTATCCCGATGCTCCCATCTTTACCTTATTCCATAATCCAAAAAATTCTACCTGGTTACCATCCGGCCACCAGGTCTTTTCATCTTTTTTAAATAAACTGCCCTTTTCTGACACCCATCCGGAGCTTTACTCTATTCTGTTTCCTTTGGCAGTAGAACAGTTTAATTTCTCTGATTATGATCTGGTTGTTTCTTTCACCAGTAATATCGGTTACGGCCTCTTAACCTTACCTCACACCCGGTTTATCTGCTATTTTTTTAACCAAAACCGTTACATTTACACCCTGCCATCTTCACCGATTGTCAAACCATTAATTTCCTTATTTAAAAAAATTGACCACCTGTTAATCAAACGTCCCGATGTTTACTTATGCGATTCGGCCACTGTCAGCCACCGGCTTCAGCAAACTTATAACCTCCGGGCTAAGGTTATTTATCCCGGAATTAACGTTAAATATTTTCATCCCTCGCCGACTCCCTCGCCTCAAGATTATTATCTGGCAGTCTCCCGTCTTGTCTCCCACAAAAACATCGATCAGGCCATTCATGCCTGCCATCAGCTTAAACTAAAACTAATCATTGTCGGTAACGGCCGAAGGCTCACCTTCTACCAAAAAATGATTGCTGATCTAAAAAACCCCGACCTCCAAATAAAAAGCTCCCTTTCCGACCGACAACTCCTCTGGTTATATCAGCATTGTCAAGCTCTCCTTTGCCCCCAGGAAGAAGACTTTGGTTTAACATCTCTAGAAGCCCAAGCCTGCGGCCGACCTGTAATTGCTTATGGCCGGGGCGGCCACACCGAAACCGTTATCCACGGTGTTACCGGTTTTCTCTATTCTCCCCAAACGGTAAGCGGTTTAAAACAGGCTGTCACCGAATTCAAAAATTATCAAATTGACCCGCTTAACTGCCGTAATAACGCTCTAAAGTTCTCCAACCAAAATTTTGTGTTAAACTTTAAAAAATTATTAAAGGATAATCAATGACTGAAAAAGAAACCGTAAGATTCCTGGCATTTCGTCGCTTCATCTTTACCGTCGCCAAAAGGACTATCGACATCAGCGGTTCCTTGCTTTTGTCCTTGATTTTTCTCCCATTAATGGTCGTTACGGCTGTTTTGGTCAAAGCTACTTCACCGGGGTCAATTTTCTTTAAGCAAAAACGGGTCGGCAAAAACAGTTATCCCTTTGTTATGTATAAATTCCGAACCATGTATACCGGCGACAACGACCAAAGACTAAAAGAAGGCTACCCTGATCTTTGGAAAAAATACAAAGAAAACGGCTGGAAGCTACGCATGGATGAAGACCCCAGAATCACGCCAGTTGGTAAGATTCTTCGTTCGCTCACCATTGACGAATTCCCCCAGCTTATCTTCAATGTTTTTCCGGGCCAGATGAGCTTGGTGGGCCCCCGGGCATATCGCGAAGAGGAACTGCAGGAATACGAACAAAAATACCCTCAAACCCGTCAATATATAAACGACATCCGGTCGGTTAAGCCAGGGATAACCGGCCCCTGGCAAACATCGGGCCGTAACGAAATCCCCTTCGAGCAACGGGCCAAACTTGACTCGGAATATGTCCGGAGCCGATCTCTAAAAAAAGAAATCTTGATTTTGTTTAAAACACCCCTCGCCATGATCTCTCGCTGGTAATCCGGGTTATTGTTCGATAAACTTTACTATGGATCAAATTCTAAATTTATCACCCGACTCAACCCAAGTCCGCCCACCTCCTGCGACCAAAAAAAAGCTTCCCCGTTTTTTAGTCAACTTTCTTTCAATATTTTTTATCATTATTAGCCTATTGTCTATTTTACTTTTCTTCTTTGTTTTTCTCCCCGCCAAAAAAGTTTACGACCATATCACCCCTCTCAAGGCTTCGGCCGCCACCCTACAGCAATCCGTTAGCGCCAAAGACATTAATCAAATAAAAGAAAATTTTGGCCAGATTAAAATTCAAATATCGTCCCTCGAGTCAGACTATCTGAAACTAAAAGCCATCGGCTCTCTTCCTTACCTAAACAATTACTATCGCGACGGCGAAGAGTTCATCTCTATAGCCAAAAATGGCCTTGACACCGGTGAAATCGTCGTTAAAGCAATCGAGCCTTACCAGGATTTTCTCGGTTTCAAGGGCACTGCTACCGATAGTGCCAAAACCACCGAAGATAGAATAAATTTCCTTACCGAATCGGTCGAAGGTCTGCTTCCCCACTTAGACGTCATCCAGACCAAAATTGCCTCAATCGAACAGTCTTTCGATCGCATCGATCCGTCCCGTTATCCCGAAGAATATCAGGGCATTCAGATCCAGGCAAATTTGCTCAAAGCCCGGCAGCTCACCTCCGAAACCCACAAATTCATCCGTGATGGCCGGCCGATATTGGCCAAAACCTCATGGCTTTTAGGTAAAGATAAGCCGCGCAACTACTTTCTTATTTTTCAGAACGATGCCGAGCTGAGGCCCACCGGCGGCTTTTGGACAGCTTACGGACTCATCAAAGTTGACAAAGGCAAAATATCACCTTCGGTTTCAGAAGACATCTACACTCTTGACGCCAAATTCAATAGCACCATCCCTGCCCCTCGACCAATTAAGTCCTATCACATCAATGTTCCTTACTGGAATTTACGCGACATGAACTTGTCACCCGATTTTCCCACCAGTATCGAAACCTTTTTGGGGCATTACGCCAAAATTTCTGATAGCCGCGAAAAAATCGATGCTGTTATCGCCATTGACACTAAAGTGTTGGTCGACATTGTTGGCGTTCTTGGCCGGGTAGGGGTACCGGGGTTTGGTAATTTTTCTACCGATCCTGACAAAAGATGTGACGGCTGTCCTCAGATTATCTACCAGCTTGAGTGGATTGCTGGACGTCCCAGAAACTATATCGAAAAGGACCGCAAAGGCTTTTTAAGCCCCCTAATGCACTCTTTACTCTCAAACGCTCTAGGTTCAGAAAAATCAAAAATTGGTCCTTTGGTTCAGGTTTTGGGAGACAATATCGTTCAAAAACATATTTTGTTCTACTTCATTGACCCGGAAATCGAAAAAGCTGCGGTTCTGGCCAACATCACTGGTTCTATTACTCAAACTGACGAAGGTGTTGATTACTTTCATCTCAATGACGCCAATATGTCCAGTGCCAAAACTAACCTCTTTCTTAAGCAAAAAATTAAACATGAAATAATCAGCCAAAACAACAAAATCGACCATAAAGTAACCGTCACCTATACCAATCCGTCCAAGGCTTCCAATTGCAACCTCGAAAAAGGTGATTTGTGCCTTAACGCCCCAAAATACCGTAATTGGTTTAGATTCTACGTTCCTAAAGGGTCCGTTATCCAAAAAATGACCGGATCAGAAATCGAACCTCTGAATTATGAAGAGCTGGGCAAACAGGTATTTGAAGGCTTTTATGGCGACAAATATCCACTTTATGCTCAATCCAGTCTCAAAACTTCCATCCAATACACCACCTCGGTGCCGCCCTCCTCAAACTATACTCTGGTCCTCCAAAAACAACCTGGGACCAAACCAATCGAATACGAGCTAATTGTAAACGGCAAAAAACAAGAAAGCTTTAGTTGGGCCAGCGACAAAATCATCAAACTCTCGCTTTAATGGATCATTACCAAACAGTAACGGCCATTGTCATCGGCAAAAAAAGTTATAAGGACTCTGATATCCTGGTCAACTTAATAACCAATCAGGATTTAAAAATTTCAGCTCTTGCCAAAGGTGTAAAAAACATTAAAAGTAGTCGCCTTAGCGCTCTGGGTTTGGGTAACTTAATCCAGGCCCAAATCTATCAGAAGAACAATTTCTTATGGCTCACCGAAGCCAAAAGCCACCGCTCCTTCCTGGCCACTCGTAAGTCGCTAACCCAGCTAAACCTTCTTTTTTTTCTTCTTGAAATTATCAACCGTTTTACTGCCGAAAACCAACATATCGGTCAAATATTCCCCATCACCAACAACCTTATAAGCTCTATAAACGACAACCAAATTCCTAAATTTATCATCAATGAAGTTTCCCTTCTCCGGCTCTTCGGTTTTGGCATACCTGCCCCGATTGATGAGCTAATTACCCAAAAAAAATACCCTTCTGCTCAAAGGCTGATCAAACAGTTTGCCGAATCGGTAATCGAGCAACCTCTATATAGCAGTCGATTATTTAAATAACTATATTTTACTATCCCCCGTGTAGTATAATTTCTATCTGAAGGGGTTGGCATCCCTGTTTTTAACATCAATCAAGTGGGCAGAATATTTCTGCCAATTAGGGTGGAACCGCGAAGGCACCTGCCTACGTCCCTAAATTTAATTATTTAGGAATATATGGCAGATAATAACATAAATGATCTTGTTTCCAAGCTCGTGTCCTTGTGTAAAAGAAGAGGTATTATTTTTCAGAATTCAGAAATATACGGTGGTATCCAAGGTTTTTATGATTACGGGCCCGTTGGATCCCTGATGAAAAACAATTGGAAAACCCTCTGGTGGTCTGACAATGTTATCCGTCGCCCCGACGTTGTCGGCATCGATGGTGCCATTATTACCCATCCCCGGGTATGGGAAGCTTCTGGTCACGTCTCCAACTTCGGCGATCTCCTGGTCGAATGCAAATCCTGCCATAAACGTTTTCGACCGGATCTTATTAATAACGCCACCAGCTGCCCGGAGTGCCAGGGCCAGCTTACCCAACCCCGCAAATACAACATTTTGTTTAAAACCGAAATAGGTGTTATTGAAGGCGAAAAAATTCCAGCCTATCTAAGAGGCGAAGCCTGCCAAAACATTTATCTCAATTTCAAAAATATTATCGATTCCTGCCGAGTAAAAATTCCTTTCGGCATTGCCCAAATCGGTAAAGCCTTCCGAAACGAAATCACCCCAAAAAACTTTCTCTACCGGACCCGCGAATTTGAGCAATGGGATATCCAGTATTTTGTTCACCCTTCTGAAATGGACAAATGGTACGAATACTGGAAAGAACAACGGCTTTCCTGGTATAACCGCTTTTTCAATCAGGCCGACGTTCTCCGTTTTCGCCAGCACCAACCAGATGAATTGGCTTTTTACGCCAAGAAAGCGTTCGACATCGAATACCACTCCCCGTGGGGCTGGACTGAGATGGAGGGCATCCACTGGCGATCCGATTATGATCTTAGCCAGCATTCAAAATTTTCCGGCCAGGACTTAAGCTACGCCGATCCGATTACTAAAGAGAAATATCTCCCTTGGATTGTCGAAACCTCCGGCGGAGTTGACCGTAGTTTCTTCTTTATCTTACTCGACAGTTATCGCGAAGATACAGATTCTAGCGGCCAAATCCGTACCTGGTTAAAGATTAATCCCAAGATTTCTGCTTACAAAATAGCGGTTTTCCCTCTCGCCTCAAACAAACCCGATCTGGTCGCCAAAGCCAAAACAATTTTTGACACCCTGTCCGGCAAATACTCCGTTGACTACGACGATAGCAGCAACATCGGGAAAAAATATCGCCGCCAGGACGAAATCGGTACCCCCTGGTGCCTGGTAGTTGATTACCAAACTCTCGAAGACAATACCGTCACCATCAGGGACCGCGATACCATGACCCAAATTCGCCTTAATTCGGATTCTCTGGATCAATGGCTATCCCAAAAACTGTCATAGTTTATAATCCTACTATGCTAAAAAACTCAAAACTGGCCGTCCTACTTCTTTTTACCATATCCCTGGTAATCTCTGGTTGTGGCAAAAAAAGTAACCCTGCTCCAAACTCAAGCCCGACGCCGGCTCCCAAGTTAATTGAGCTACCATCGGATCAAAAGCCATACATCAAGCTCACTCCGCGCCAAGATGGTCACGAACTTACTCTGGTAATTGCCAACCTCCCGGAGTTTATTACTCAAATAGAATATGAGCTTCTATACACTGCCCAAGACAACGGCCTGGAAATCGAAAAAGGAGTAGGGGACACCATTAAGCTGGAAAAACCTTCTCCCTCTATTGAGCGGGTTCTATTGCTGGGAACTTCAAGCTGTACTAATGGCTGCAAATACAAGTACGATACTGGAGTCAATGGCGGCAACTTATCGTTAATCTTTTACACCCAGACCAACCAGGCTATAAGTTTCGAGACTCCTTTCCGCCTCGTCAGTTCGTCCGAACTTAAAAAGAATCAAGGCTTATCCTTACCAGACAACAGCTTCTCCATCAAAGCTACTGTCACTGGCCAATCTGATTACTACGTCCTCCTCAGGAATTTCGGCGCTCCCAAAAACACGGAGGCTTCCGCCCTCCACTCTGTTTTCTCTTCTGGAGCGGGAATTGGTAAGGTCATCTCTGTTAACCCCGACACTTTCATAAAAAAAGACGCCACTACCCTGGTAGGGGACTATCTTCAAAATTAATGAATTACCATCAACCGGTCTTACTGGACGAAGTCTTAAAGATATTTAACCCCCAACCTGATCAGTTTTATCTTGATGCTACCCTCGGAGAAGGTGGCCACACCCTTTGCTTCCTAAACCACGGCGCTTATGTTTATGGCCTTGACCAGGATAAAGAAAATCTGAAACTCGCTACCCAAAGAATCGAAGACGCGGGGTTCGCTGACCACTTCACTCCGATACATGGCAATTTTAATCAGCTGGCAGCCATCTATTCCAAATACATTAACAAACCCCTTTCCGGCGTCCTTTTTGATCTTGGCTTGTCTGCTAATCAGCTCAAGTTTTCCGACAAGGGTTTTTCTTTTCAAAGTTCCCAACCTCTTGACATGCGTCTGACTCCTCAAAGTCACCTAACCGCCGAAAATATAATTAATACCTATGACTTTCCCCGGCTTTTTACACTTTTTAGTAAAACTGCCCAGGTCAAATACGCCAAACCTCTTATTCTAAGAATTATCCGCCAACGTCAAAAACAACCTATAAAAAGCGCCCATCGCCTAGCCCAAATTATTAAAAGTTATTATCAGGACCATCACCTAAATTTTGATTCTGAACCCAGTACTACTATTTTTTTAGCTTTACGCATCGCCGTTAACCACGAATATACTCATCTTAAAAATGCTTTAAACCAAACCCTTCAAATCCTCCAACCTGAATCTGGTGCCGCTATTATCAGCTTTCATTCCGGTGAAGACCGAATCGTAAAAAACTTTATCCGGCAAAATCAGGACTTATTTCAACACCCCATCCCCAAAGCTATTCAGCCTCGATTCACCGAAACCAAGCAAAACCGTTTGGCCCGCAGCGCTATTTTAAGATCGTATAAAATTAAATAATGCCTCTTAGACTACTCTGGCTCTTGTCAATCTTGTTGTTTGTTACCCAGGTGACGATCTCCGTCTACTTTAGTAATCAAATAGTCCGTCAAAACAATCTATATAACCAGCTTAGCACTACCCACGATCTCCTCTCCCTAAAAAACCGCCAACTCCAAAACACTTTTTATAACCAAACCAGCTATCCTTTGTTAAAACGCTTTTCCCAAACTAACAATTACCAGCCTATTACCCGCCAACTACAAGTTTTACCATGACCCTAAAAACCAAAGTCAGGCTACTGCTACTAATGTTTTATCTAGGCTTTGCCGTCATCATTATCAAACTAACTAATCTTCAACTTTTTCCCGATAGTCAATACCAGAATAAAATAACCCGCCAGACATATAAACTTAAAGTTCAAAACCCACTAAGGGGCTCAATCAACTCCTCCGATCAGGAACGTTTAGCTTTTAACACTGATTATTATCTTCTTTCAATCTACAAGCCAAACCTTCTTGATAACCTCGATTCGACAATTTCGCAAATTACCCAAACAAAACCACAGTTCTTAATCGACAATCAAAGCCTGATTGACCTTTTTAAATATAACGCCAAACAAAAATGGATCACCTTTCCCACCGCTTTCTCATCAGAAGAAATTATTTTTCTAAAAACAATCCCCGGGCTGGAATTCAAACATTACTATGGTCGTAATTATCCCCACGGGACTCTTGCCACCCAAATTATCGGCACCACCATCACCAAAAACTCCGGCCAGGTTGTCGGCTTATCCGGATTGGAATCTTATTACCAAAGGCAACTGTCAGGCAAAACCGGATTCGCCTACTCCTACGAAGACGCTCTGGGAAACACCATTTTTCCAAAAAAAACATGGAGTTTAAACAAAGTTGACGGCCAACACCTTTATACTACTATCAACAGCAAAATTCAGGATCTGGTTGAAACCAAGCTATCCCAAGGTCTATCAAAATATCAGGCTGAATCTGGCTCAATCACGATCATCGAATCGGCCACTGGCAAACTTCTGGCCATGGCCAGCCTGCCTCTGGCCAGTGCTTCTGCATCCCAAATCAATCCGGCAATTTTTAATCTTTTTGAGCCCGGTTCTATCTTTAAACCCTTGGTTGTTGCCATGGCCCTCGATTCCAAAACAATTACTCCCAGTTACATCTGTTCGCAGTGCCACCAGCCTTTTGTTATTGGGGATTATTCCATCACCAACTGGGACATGCAAACACATCCTGATTCCTCTCTAAGGGACATCATAAAAAATTCTGACAATATTGGTATGACCACAATTATCCGTCGTCTCGGCTTGCCAAACTTTCTTATTTACTACAACAGTCTCGGACTATCCCGAAAAACCGGCATTGATCTTCAGGGGGAAGCCAAATCCATCCCAAAAACCTCATGGCCAGAGATTGACCTAGCCACCGCTTCCTTTGGCCAGGGAATAGCTCTAACTCAAATTAAAATGCTTCAAATATTTAATACTCTGGCTACTGATGGTTTACTTCTACAGCCATATGTAGTTGATTATTTGGACAATTCGCAAACGCAATACCATACCAAGCCCAAGCCACCAATAACAATTTTCCAATCTGGTGCCGTAGCCCAAACCCGGACAATTTTAAAATACTCGGTTGAAAACGGAGCCGTTGCCAAGCTAAAACCTAAAAATTTAGATGTTTGTGCCAAAAGCGGCACCGCCCAAATAGCCATTAAAGGAAAATACTCGGAATCCTCCTATGCCTCCTATATCGGCTTTTCTCCCTGCGACCACCCCCTTTTTACCATGATAGTCACTCTAAAAAACCCCCAGTCATCTTCCTGGGGGTCAAGCACCGCTGCTCCAATTTGGTTCGAAATAGCTGCAGTTCTTCCTAATTTGTTATAATTTTACTGAAAAAGCCTACATGACCACAAAAAGAACCGTCCAGCTGCTCAAAAACTATTTTTGGCATCTTCCTAAAAGCATCTTTTTTAATCTCTATTATCGCTTTCCGTCCAGGAAGTTAACCATCATCGGAGTAACCGGTACTGATGGCAAAACTACCACCTGTCACCTTCTCCACCAGGTTCTCCAAAACGCCGGACTAAACGCCAAAGTCATTTCAACCATTACCAGCCCCGGTCTCCACACCACCTCCCCGGACTCCGGGGAAATCCAAAAGATTTTAAGAAACTACGTTGATTCCGGCGTCACTCACGTTGTTTTGGAAGTCACTGCCCACGCTATTGATCAGTTTCGCTTCTTCGGTTGTCAATTCGCCATTGGCCTTCTGACCAACACCTCCCACGAACACCTTGACGACTTTCTTACCCTTGATTCTTACATTAAAACCAAAGCCAAGCTCCTAAAACTTTCAAAAATTGCCATCACCAATATTGACGATCCGTCATGCCCAATTGTTTCCTCGCTAATTAACAGCCAGCTATTAACCTATGGCTATGGTAAAAGCGCCACCTACCGGATATCCGGAGTCTCGCTAACATCCAACACTCTTTCGTTTGCCATCAACAACATTATTTTCCTCACCAATAGCGCCTACGAATACCAAGCCTACAACATCACCGCTGCTTTTGCTGTGATTGACAAACTGCACCTCGATCATCACCTTTTCCGAAAAGCTATTAAGCTTTTTCCCGAAGTAACCGGCCGTCGGCAAGAAGTCGACAACAATCTTGGCATTAAAACAATTATCGATTTCGGCCATACTCCCAAAGCTCTGACCGATACCCTGATGACTTTGAAAAAACGTACCTCAGGCCGCCTGATTGTCATTTTTGGCGCTACCGGAGGCCGTGACCAAACCAAAAGGCCTCTTATGGGCAAAACCGTTTCCGAACATGCCGACATTGCCATAATTACCGCCGACGACACCCGCCACGAAAAAATTGATTACATCAACTCCCAAATAATTAAGGGCTTTGACCCGACTAGGTCAATCGATTTGTCCAAACAACAAAGCAGTCTACCCCGGCTAAAGTCAGATAAATTCATCTACTACAATATTCCAAATCGTCAAGATGCGTTTAACTTAGCTATCAAAATATCCCGTCCCGGTGATACCGTAGTCGCTTTCGGCAAAGGCCACGAAACAACCATTCTCCACGGTTCAACCGAATTCCCCTGGTCCGAATCTCAAGCCTTTCGGACTGCTTTTAACTTTAAAAAAAACGCCAATGCTCAAACCACAATATAATATCAATAGTCATAATTCGACTGAAACCAACTACCAGGGGGGATTACTGCCTCAAAGAAACCAGGCCGGATCATTTTACTTCGAAACCAGCTGCCGCTCCAATCTGTCCAACTTTTTCCTAAGTTCAGAAAACCGCCGGGTTCTAAAAAAAACCGACACTTTTTCCTGTTCTACCACCCCAATTAAAAACTTTAATTACACCCCAGAAATCCAAAAAACTATCGCCACCTGGATCCGCTCACTAGGATGGGATTTTCCCATATCATCAGTTAAAACAATTTTTCAACACCATATATTCAACCTTATATATACCTGGACAACGATAGATGGCTCAATTGCTGCTTACTCTGTTTGCTACTTTTCCCCACCCTCATCCGGTTCAGTCCAAATTTCCCACATTGCCTATGTTTTCTACGATCCCCAATATAGCCATAGCTACTTACCCATCAGGCTGGTCCTCCAGGTCATCATCGACAGCCATCAGCAGGGCCTAAATTTTTGCTATCTTGGCCGATTCTCACCTCCCGACCAGGGTTTTTATAAACGTACCTTGCCTGGTTTCGAATACTTCCACCAGGGTAATTGGCAAAAGTACAATCATTGCTCATGAAAATCCACATCCTAGGCATCGCCGGTACCATGACTGCTCCTTTAGCTGTTGAGTTAAAAAAACAAGGGCACACCGTTTCTGGCTCTGACCAGGAAAAAATTTATCCGCCCATAAGCACCCTACTTCAAAGAAACCACATACCTCTAAATACCCAACCCGTTAATGATACCGTCGACCTTTTTATAATTGGTTCTTCTTTCCGATCTTTTAGCCAAACTAAAAAAGAATTTGCTGAAATCAAAAAACTCCACTTTCCTTATATTTCCGCCACCAGATTTATTACCAAAAACATCGGTAGAAAAAATACGATACTGGTCGCTGGTGCTTACGGTAAAACCACCATCTCATCGCTTTTGGTTTGGGTATTAACTAAATTAGGGCTAAATCCATCCTATATGTTTGGTGGTTTCAGTCTCAACCGAATACCATCCCTAAAAATTACTAATTCAGATTGGGCTGTGATTGAAGCCGACGAATCTATTAATGGCCTGGACACCAAAGCTAAATTTCTTTATTACCCCGTTAGGCATTTGATTGTCACGAGTTGCGACTGGGAACACAAGGAATCTTACCCAACAGCTGAAGCAAATCTGGAAGCTTTCTCTCGCTTAATTAAGCACGTGCCCAAAACCGGATTAATCGTCTACCGTCAACAGTCATCATCATTGCCCGCCTTGGTTAATCAATCCACCACCCCCTCTTTTCCCTACCAGCTACCGTCAGATCATAAATTTGCCACCCCGCTTTTGGGAGATTTTAATCAGGAAAATATTGAAGCGGTACTCACCTTATGCCGCCTATTAGGTTTTAACGAAAAAAACGTTGTGGCTGCCATATCGAGCTACAAGGGTATCGCTAGGCGCCTCCAACTATTGTCTTCGATTAATTCCATTTATTTTTATGACGACTTTTCCCAATCACCTCTAAGAATTAAAAGCTCGATTGAGGCTATCAAAAACCACCATCCTGATTGCCAAATAAAAGTTTTTCTTGAACCTCATGCCACCTTTCTTCAAAACACCCTGGGTCTTAACAACTTGGCCGGAGCTCTTTCTCAAGTTAGCGAAATTGTTCTGTCCAGAATTAAGTTTTCCGGTAAAATTCCTCCATCGGATCGGGTAACCTTAAAAAGCTTCAAGCACGAACTCAAAGATAAACTGATCTATCTACCCCTTTATACCGATATCTGTCAACACTATCATCAAACACTAAAACCTCATACCGTTCTGGTTCATTTTAGCTCCGGTGGTAAAGAAGGTCTGGAAACCTTTAAGCGTATAATTAATAATCTAAAATCAACCTCCTAAAACCCAATGTCAAGATATATCATAAACGGCGGTGTCCCCTTATTCGGTGAAGTCTCCATCCGTGGGGCCAAAAACGCCGCCTACAAACAAATTATCGCCTCCCTCTTAAGTTCTGCCACCACCCATCTTTCTAATATTCCCCAAATTTCTGACGTCAAAATTACCGAAAGTATAGCCAAAAGCCTTGGGGCTCACATTACCCACATCGGCCGTCACAGCCTCGAAATCTGCACTCCCCAAATTACCAGTTCGGTTGTCCCTCATGGTACCGGCGAAAAATCCAGAACATCGTTTATCTTTGCAGCTCCTCTTTTGGCCCGGACCGGTAAAGCTACCATCCCCATTCCCGGAGGCGACAAACTGGGTACCCGACCGCTTGACCGGCTGTTCGATTGCTTCTCTCAAATGAATATTCATACTCACCAAAAAGGTGATTTGCTGTTTTTTGAAACCGACAAAATCCTTCCTACTACCTATAAATTTCCAAAACCGTCTCATACTGTTACCGAAGTCGTCCTGATGACCGCAATTTTTGCCTCGGGAACTACCACCCTAACCAACGCTGCCCAGGAACCAGAAATTGACGACCTGATTGACATGCTCAATTCCATGGGTGCCAATATTAAAAGACTTCCCACCGAACCGGGAACCATCATTATCCAAGGCGTCCCGGTGCTTGATGGTGCCAAACACCAGGTAATTTCCGACAGGAATGAAGCTGTTACTTTTGCTTGCGCTGCTTTGGCCACCAAAGGGTCAATTAACATCTTAAGAATTAACCCCGAAATTATCCAAATTTTCCTAAAGACCATCACCTCCATGGGCGCCAGGGTAGAAGCCGGTAAAGACGAACTCACCGTCAGCTGGCACCAGCCCCTCAAGGCCGTCCATATTGAAACCACTCCTGAACCGGGGTTCATGACCGACTGGCAACCGGTTTTTTCCGTAGTCCTATCTCAGGCAGTCGGTTCCAGTTCAATTGTTGAACGGGTCTGGCCATCACGTTTCCAGCATCTTAAAGACCTGGCCTCGATGGATTGCCGTTACCAACTTTTCAACCCCCAAGTCGAAAATCCCGAAAGTTATTATTTTTTCAACCAAGAAAGCGACAGTCAGGATTATTTTCATGGTGCCAAGATTTATGGTCCTGCTAACTTAAAACCGGCCAAATTTACAATAAACGACCTTCGCTCCGGAGCGTCCTTAACCCTGGCCGCCCTCTCGGCTCCAGGAACCTCAATTATCGACAAGGTCGAGTATATTGAAAGAGGGTACGAAAATTTAGCTCACCGCCTTAAAGCTTTAGGTGCCGCTATCGAATACATCAAAACCTAAATTAGATACTATATACTCATCTATGACGCAATTTTACCTAGGCCTTCTCCTCTTTTCTTTTCTAACTACCAGCATCATGGTCGTCCCCTTCATCAATCTTTTGTACAAGCTCAAATTTCAGCGCCAAAAACAAAAAACACTCGATTTTCAAAACCAGCGAACTCCGATTTTCGACAAATTTCATTCCCAAAAATCCGGCACTCCGGTTGGCGGCGGCTTTTTGATAATTGCCTCTGTCTCAATTTTGTTCCTAATTCTCTTCCCCCTGCTTAAACTGAGCAATATATTTATTTCGTCCAACTACCAAATAAACCGGGAGCTGGAAACTATCTTTTTTACCTTTATTAGCTTTGGCCTTCTTGGTCTGTATGATGACGTATTGAAATTTTTTAAATTCGAAAAAACCGGATTTTTTGGATTAAGAATGAAGCATAAATTTCTTCTCCAAATTATGTTAGCCCTAATTGTTTCTGGGTTAATCTACTATCGCCTCGGGATAAACTTTATCTATATTCCTTTTTTTGGGGCAGTTTATTTGAATCTTTTTTTTATCCCTGTAGCCACCATAATTATTGTTTCCTTTGCCAATTTCTTTAATATCACCGATGGTCTCGACGGCTTATCTGCTGGCTTACTTATGATCGCTCTTTTTGCTTTCTGGGTTCTCTCCAGTAATTCCCTCGATACGCCAATTTCTCTCTTTCTGGCTCTCTGGATCGGAGCTCTAGTGGCCTTTTTGTATTTTAATGTTTACCCAGCCAGAATTTGGCTGGGTGACGTCGGAGCTCTTTCGTTCGGAGCCACCTTCGCCGTTATTGCCCTGATACTCGGAAAGATCGTTCCTCTCCTTATTGTTGGTTCTCCTTTCATCATCGAAGGTCTAAGCAGTACCCTCCAAATTATAAGTAAGCAGTATTTCCATCGAAAACTTTTTCCCGCTGCTCCTATCCACCTAACCTTCCAGCATCTTGGCTGGGAAGAACCCAAAATCGTCACCCGGGCTTGGTTAGCCGGAATTATGTTAGCCATATTCGGACTATGGTTAGGTCTAAATTAAATTTACTTCGGTCAGAGATCAATCATTATCTTGGTTTGCCGTATTTTCTTAATTATTCCAAGTTGTCGCACCATCTTTCTAATGCCCAAGTAGGCAAGGGTAACTGGCAAGAAATTCTTGAGTTGACTCAAGAAAAGGCTAGCCAATCCCAAATCAATCTTATCTTGTTAAGCCCCCGGGAACTTTATTTCTTTCAAAAAAAACACCGTATCGGCATCGACTGTTCCGGCCTGGCTTATCACTTAGTCGACTTTTGGCTGCTTCTGACCAAAAATAAAAAACTTAGCAATTTTGTTTTAGGCACCAATAACCAAAGCGATGTCCGCCACCTATCGGCACATCTTTTAACCAGTAATCCCAACGCTCATCCGGTCACCGATCTTAAATCTGTTCAAACCGCCGACCTAGTTCGTGAGAATTCCGGCAAACATGTTCTGTTTGTTATCCAAAAAAAATCTGATTCCCTTGACTGCGTCGATAGTAGCCGGCAGGGTAGGGGGGTCAGGTTAAAAACTCTTTCGCTCTCTTCTATCCAAGTTCCGGAAGTTTTTCGCCTTCGCCCCTTTCTTTCTACTTCTCCTCAATCAACTCGCCATACTTAAGCGGATCGGTCGACAAAATCTGCACTTCCGTACCGCATTGTGGACATTCCAAAACATCCCCCAGGCTTACCTCATTCGGCTTTTTAATCTCCGTTTTGCAGTCAGGACAAATAATCTTATTTTGGTCAGATAGCATATTAATCATTGGGTTAAAATAATAGTAGCTGATTTTAACCAAATCCCACCTCAATGACAACCACTCCCTTAATAAAAATCGATAACTTTTATTTAAAACGGGAAGACCAAAATATTACCGGGTCAGCCAAAGATCGTGCCCTGGTCTTCCAGGTTAAGTCTCTGATCCAACAACACTATCAACTAGCCACTATCTCCAGTACCGGCAATGCTGCCTTATCGGCTCTTCACTTTTGTCGTCTGTCCAACATTCCATTAACAATTTACACCTCACCCAAAATTACCCCGGCCAAACATCAGTTAATCCAAAAAAACCTGGGGTCAAATCATTTAAGAATTTCCCGTCAACCTATCTCCCAAAGTATTAAATATGCAAAAAAGACCAATGCCTATCTTCTTAGGCAGTCAACCGATCCTTCCGCCCTGCTAGGCTATCAGAGCATCGGTACCGAAATCCTCTCCCAACTTCCTGTCGTCTCCAGTATCTTCGTTCCGGTAGGTTCTGGCACCACCTTATTGGGTATCTCTCAAGCTCTCCCTCCTCACATCAAGCTGTACGCTGTCCAACCAGCCTCGTGTCCCTACTTTTCCTCTCACTTTGATTCCGATTTTATCCCGGAGGCTGAAAACCTAACCGACGCCCTGGGT
Organism: Candidatus Shapirobacteria bacterium; assembly: GCA_041663285.1. Classification (GTDB taxonomy): domain Bacteria; phylum Patescibacteriota; class Microgenomatia; order UBA12405; family UBA12405; genus UBA1435. The sequence continues at coordinate 20,329 of JBAZSP010000009.1, read as the reverse complement.
GTAAAATACTTGCCTCAAAAAAAAGATTTGATCAAGGTAATTGACCATACCGGTGGCAGTGGCCTGGTTGTCCAAAATGATCAAATCCATAAAGCTGCAACCTTTTTAACCCAAAAACAAGTCTCTACCTCTATGGAAGGCGCTTTAGCCTTGGCTGGTCTGTTCAAAGCCTTCGACCATAATCTGCCTGTCGGTCAGCACCCCGTTATTGTTTTAACCGGTACCAAACGATGATAGATATTCCTAAGTTAATTGATGATCACGGCTACGATATTTATTTTTTAGTTCACGACCCCTTTCTCGCTCTCTATCTTGATCAAAAATTCTTTTTCAGCATTACCACTTACATACCATTAGCATCCCCAAAATCTCCGCCGGCGTTTTCTTTGGAAGCAGTTGCATCGATAACTAATATAAAAAATAGCGCCCAGCTTCTTGCCCATCCGGCCATCCAAAATTTCATTCTCACCAATTCGCAATCCCGCCACCGAAAAATTGCCGTCATGCCTTTTAAGCCTTCTGCCAAAATTGAGAAAATATGTAGCCAAAACTCCTGGTTACTGTTATCTAATCCCGCCTCCCTGAATCGCCTTTTGGAAAATAAAATTTCTTTCACCAAATTGTGTTCTCAAAACAATATCCCTCAAATCCCAAACAAAATAGTCAAATTAACTCAAAAATCCTATCTTCAATGCACTGTCCTGTTTGGCCCCAAACTAGTTATTCAAACCGGTTTTGGCTGGGCTGGAAATTCCACCTACCTAGCTACCTCCTGGGAATCAATCAGCCACCACCTACCTCCGAAATCAGTCGTAAAAATTTCTCCCTTTCTTGAAGGTTACACCCTGATCAATAACTGCTGTTTGTCTAATTCCGTCACCTACCAAAGCCCTCCGGGGCTACAATATTCTGGCCAAGCCGCCCTGTCTTCTAACCCCTTTGCCACCGTCGGCCGCCAGTGGCCGTCTTTTGCTCCCTCACCTATCATTGTCCAAGTAACCGCTATCACCAACCTTGTGGGCAAGTTACTTTCCAATTTAAATTACCGTGGTTATTTTGGGCTCGACTTCTTTGTTTCTCAAGGTCGGGTCTATCTTCTGGAGTGCAACCCCAGACTTACTGCCTCTTTTGCTTTCTATCACCAACTTGAACAAAGCACCGGTATCATTCCTCTAATCTATCTCCACCTTCTCGAGTTTTTCAAATTAACCCCGTCTTTAGACACCGCCCACCAACAATCCCACCGCCTACATCTAACCATCCAAGGCAGTCAACTGGTCAAACGGTCTGCCTCTGGACGCATCGTTCACATGCTCCAAAAACCCCACCCTCTTTCCCAAGACGTTCGGTGCCTAAACCTCAATCAGAATATTTCCGACAACCTTTAATGCTCCAGACTCTACTCAACCGCATCCGATCACCGATTTTTTTCATCCCCCTCGGATTATCACTGTTTGGCTTGCTGATGCTTTCTCTTTCGTCTCTTTCTGAAGGCTACGCCACCACCGGTGATCAATACTACTTCATCAAAAAACAGGCTGTTTGGCTGACTCTCGGAACAGTTGTTATGCAGCTCGTCGCCTCTGTTTCAATCCAGCGACTCAAATTTCTTACCCCGATTTTATATTATTTTTCAGTATTTCTTCTAATCCTCGTTTTTCTCCCGGGTTTTAGCCAACAAGCTCTTGGCGCCAAAAGATGGTTAAATTTCAATGGTTTTACCATCCAACCATCAGAATTTGTAAAAATGTCCGCCGTCCTTTTCTTCTCCCATCTCTTTTCTCGGCCCCAAACCAATCACATTAAATTTTTTATTTTATATCTTATCCCCCCGTTATTTTTTATTCTCATCGAGCCAAGTTTAAGCAATGCCATTATCCTTTTTTTAGAAATCTCCTTTGTCTTTTTTATTGCTAGTAACCACCTCAAGCACCTTTTTTTTACCTGGTTAGTCGGGCTAATACTAACAATTTTATTAATCGTAGTCTACCCCTACCGGCTAAACCGGGTAATAGGTTTCTTAAAACCTTCTTACCACACAACCCAGCTTGGGCTGGCAATCAGTACCGGTGGTTTTATTGGCAAGGGCTTGGCCAACTCCGACCAAAAGTATTTGTTTATACCCAAGGTATCAACTGACTCTATCTTTGCCGTCATCGCCGAAGAAACTGGTTTTGTCGGCTGTTTGGTAATTCTTATTTGCTATCTATATCTTGTCAATTATCTTTTTAAGCTTAGCCAAGCCTCAACCGATCCCTTCGATGCCATTTTCTTTATTGGTGTCGGAAGCCTGATTTGCCTCCAGGCGTTTATAAACCTTTCTGCCATCCTGGCCTTGGCTCCGCTAACCGGTGTCACCCTACCTTTTATTTCCTACGGTGGTTCATCACTTTTAACCCTCTTCATTTTACTGGGGATTGCACAAAGCATTGAAAGCCGCTTATTGCTATACTCCGATAATGCCCCAAAACGTTACCGACCAAAAAATACTAATCACCGGCACTCACCACACCCCAGCCATTGAGCTCATCCACCAGTTAGGCGAAGACTCCAAAACCAAGTGGACAATTTATTATATTGCCCAGTTATCATCAAGCGATACTCATGTCAAAAACTGCTTAATCCCACTGCTAGGTAACCACCTCTACTCTCTCGAAAGTGGCAAATTCAATCGATACCAAATTATTACTACCATCTTTGGATTTTGGGCTACTATCAAGGCTTTTTTCTTCACCTTCAGGTTGCTACGGCTGCTTAAACCTGATGTTGTTGTCTCTTTTGGTGGTTATATTTCCGTCCCGGTTATCCTGGCCGCCTGGGCTCAAAAAATTCCCACCCTTACTCACGAGCAAACCCCCATCTTGTCCTTGTCGACCAAAATAAATGGCTTTTTTTGTCAAAAAATCGCCCTCTCATTTAAAAAAAATTATGGGATCGCCGACCTGTTGTTCCGGTCAAAATATGTTGTTACTCAAAACCTTATTCGGCGGTGCCTGTTCCAAAAACATTCCCCATTGTTCGACAAAATTAACCCAAAAAATCGCCCTCTCATTTATCTAACTGGCGGCAATCAAGGCGCTCATGCTTTAAACCAGGCAATACTTCCGATTATCAAGCAATTAACTACTCGCTACGTACTTATTCATCAGACTGGTATTGTCGATTTTCCTCAATTTAGTCAAATAAAAAACTCAAACTACTACCCCATCTCCTACGTCGATCAGGACAATATCGGTTGGGTTTTCCATCACGCCTCCTTAATCATCAGTCGATCTGGCGCTAATGTTTGCCAGGAAATACAACTTTTTCATCAAAAGGCTATTTTGATACCCCTGCCTTCTTCTCAACAAAACGAACAGTTCGAAAACGCCCTTTGGCTCAAAGACATTCAACCCGACATTACCCAAATTATCCCCCAATCAGAATTAACTCCCCAATCCCTCATTAGCTCGATAGATTATCTGCTACGTCTTAAGCCCTCCCTTATTCACCTCAAACCACTCCCCAACTTAAAACTACTCAAGTTAATCCATGAAATTACTTAACTATTTATATTTAGTTATTTTTCTATCTACCCTATACCTCTTTATTGCTGCCAACTTTTGGCCTACATCAAACATTTCCCCGTTATCAACCCGCCAAAGCTACCTCCACCAGTTACAGACAGCCATATCTTCCGCCGGTCTTACTCCGATAAAACTTGTTTTTCGTGACTTTCAAAATCAAATTGAATTTTTCCTTATTACCAATCATAATAAAGACACAATTAAAATCATCTTATCAACCCAGAAGAATCCTGTCTGGCAGGTTAACCAAATAAAACATCTGATTTCCAATTATCATCCTACCCTTATCGATTTAAGTCCAAAACACCCCTATGGCACATTCCAAAATAATTAGTGGCATTGATTTAGGTACCACCAAAATTACCACCATTATCGGTCAGTATTTTGACACTGAAGACCGACTGAATATTCTGGCTGTTGCCTCTATTCCTGCCTTGGGATTTCGTAAAGGCCAAATCGTCGATATTGATCAGGCTACCAAAACTATTGTCCAAAGTATTGAAGCTGCCGAAAGAATGGCCGGATTTCAAATAAATAATGCCTTTGTTTCCTTGTCGGCACCTCACCTCGAATCTATCAATTCCAAAGGGGTGATCGCCATTTCCAGCCAATCAAACGAGATTGTCAAATCCGATATTGACCGGGCAGTAGAATCGGCCAAAACCATAAGCCTACCTCCGGGTAAAGAAATAATTCATGTTATTCCCCGGAATTTTACCGTCGATGGCCAGGAAGGTATAACTGATCCTATCGGTATGAGCGGTAGTCGACTTGAGGTAAATTCCCACATCATTCTGGCCTCTTCTCCGGCTTTAAAAAATTTAAAAAAATGTCTTGAAGAAATTGGTATCGATGTCAATCAGCTGGTTTACTCTGGTTTATCCTGTGCCAAAGCTGCCCTCACCCCTACCGAAAAAGAGCTTGGAGTAGCCTTAGTTGACCTCGGTGGTAGCAACACCACCATCACCCTTTTTAACGAAAGCTCTCCGGTATTCAGCACTGTTATCCCCATCGGAGCTAATAATATTACCAACGACTTGGCAATCGGCCTTCGGCTAACCATTGACGATGCCGAAAAGCTAAAAATAAGATTGGCCAAAATTATTGAAAACAAAAAATATGACGACGAGCTCGACATCACCAACCTTGGCCTATCCAGCCCCAGCACCAAAATTTCCATCCAGACAGCTGTTACCGGCATTGTTAAACCCCGCCTAGAAGAAATCTTTGACTTTGTTAATTCCCAAATAGACCAAAGCGGTTTTAAGTCTTCTATCCCCGCCGGTATTGTCCTAACCGGTGGCGGCGCCCTAACTGTCAACATCGCCGAAATCTGTCAAAAAATTATACCGCTCCCTTTGCGGATTGCCTCCCCGCCAAAAATTGGAGGCGTGGTCGATGATATTCTAAACCCTTGCTATACTAGCACTGTCGGCTTGCTTTTTTATGCTAAGGACGAAAAATCCGTCCCCACACCAAAACAAAACTCTAAAAAGCTAAACTTTGGTGGACTGTTTAGCCGTATAAAAAACTTACTAGAACCTCTCTTGCCTTAAATTATGGGATTGATAAAAACACTCTCCGGTCAATTCGCCAAAATCAAAGTTCTTGGAGTTGGCGGTGGTGGAAATAATGCCATTAATTCCATGTTGGCCGAAGACAATATTAAGGGGGTTGAATTTATCGCTATCAATACCGATTCCCAAGCCCTCCTAAATTCACTGGCTCCGATAAAAATCCAAATTGGTGAAAAACTTACTAAAGGTCTAGGTGCTGGCGGTAATCCCAAAATGGGCGAGGAGGCCGCCAAAGAATCCAAGGATCGGATTAAAGAATGTCTCGAAAATACCGACATGGTTTTTATCACCGGTGGCATGGGTGGCGGTACTTGTACCGGCGCTGCTCCGATTATTGCCGAAATCGCCAAAAAAGAACTAGGTATCCTGACTATTGCCGTTGTTACCAAACCCTTCCTTTTTGAGGGTACCCGCCGGATGACCAATGCCGAGCAGGGGATCTCTCTTCTCAAGCAAAATGTCGACACCCTTATCGTCATTCCTAACCAAAAGGTGATGGAGGTAGTCAACGACAAAACCACCCTTCTGGAAGCCTTCAGAGTGGCCGATTCGGTCCTTCACCGCGGCACCAAAGCCATTGCTGATTTAATCACCACTCCCGGATTAATCAACCTTGACTTTGCTGACATTAAAACTATTATGAGCGATGCCGGTTCTGCCTTAATGGGCGTTGGTGAAGCCAGTGGTGAAAATAAAGCTCAAAAAGCAGTTGAGATGGCCATCCAATCTCCCATCGTCGAGGTCGATATCGAAGGCGCCCGTGGAGCTCTGATCAACATCGCCGGTGGCCCCGACATTACCATGGCCGAAATCGAAGATGCGGCCAAAACTATTACCCAGCACACCGCTCCCGACGCCAATATTATTTTCGGAGCCACTATTGACCCAACCTTTAAAGACACCATAAAAATTACAGTAATCGCCACCGGTTTTGACGAAAGCCGGTCCCGTATTTTCCAATCCAAAAAGGCCGTGGCTCAAAAAATTATCGAGTCACCGCCCCCCTTCACTTCATTAGACCAAATCCAGCCCTCCCAGCTAAATTCCGAGCAAATTAACAAGTTCTTAGGCAACACCGACATCCCCAAAGGTGTCGACATCCAGGACGAATTCGACATTCCCGCATTTCTTAGAAAAAATAAATAGCCCAAAATAATAATCAATACTTCTAAATACCCGGCATGTAGACCGTTAGTTATTTATTTTTCAACGTGATAGAATAATATATTCATGACGTCGCATCTTTATTCCTTAATTATCATTAAATAGCTCCGGGCTTATCTCCGGGGCTCTTAAAAATCCTTCGTTTGAAGGATTTTTTTATATATGGCCCAAAAGAACTATAAAAAAATTCCGCAAAACGTCAACTTTGCCTCTCTTGAACAAGAAATTATCGACTTCTGGAAGGCAAACCATTCATTCGAGAAATCGATTGATCAACGCCCACTTGAGAATGTCTACACCTTTTACGATGGACCGCCTTTTATCACCGGCTCACCTCACCACGGATCGCTTCTACCCTCCATCGCCAAAGATGTCATACCCCGGTTTTGGACCATGAAAGGTAAACGAGTCAGACGTGTCTGGGGATGGGATTGCCATGGTTTACCTACAGAAAACAAAGTTGAGGAAAAACTTGGCCTTAAGACCAAAAAAGATATCGAAACCATCGGTATCCGTCGCTACATCGATGAATGCTATGCCTATGTAAAAAATGTCTCCCAGGAATGGGAATGGTATATCGACCACATCGGACGTTGGGTAGATTTTAATAACTCATACAAAACCATGGACTTAAAGTACATGGAGTCTGTAATGTGGGCTTTTTCTCAACTTTACAAAAAAGATTTAATCTACAAATCACGCCGTACTTCTTTGTACTGCCCTCGTTGTGCCACCCCTCTCTCAAATTTTGAAATCGCCATGGACAATTCCTACCGCATGGTAGAAGATCCGGCAATTTCAATAAAATTCAAACTAACTGATTCCGATGCCTTCATCCTCGCCTGGACAACCACCCCCTGGACGCTACCGGGCAACTTAGCTCTGGCAATCGATCAGGATCAGGATTATGTAAAAGTTGATTTAAATGGCGAACATCTCATTCTTGCCAAATCCCGCTTGGACTCTGTTCTTACTGGCCAAAACTACCGGGTTATTGAGGAGTTCAAAGGCTCAAAACTGGTAGGTAAATCCTACGAACCACTTTATCGTTTTTTTGAAACTGGTCCAAATGATTACAAAATTTATAATGCCGACTTAGTTTCCATGGAAGAAGGAACTGGGGTCGTCCATATTGCTCCGGGCTTTGGTGATGAAGACTTTAATCTTGGAAAATTGTTAAATTTGTCCATCATCGACCATGTTGATGATGAGGGTAAAATAATCGACCAGGTCGCTCCTTTTGCTGGACTTTTCGTCAAAAAAGCCGATCCGGTGGTAATTGAAGAACTCACCTCCCGCCATCTACTTTTTAAAGTCGAAAAAATTACTCATAGCTACCCTTTCTGCTATCGCTGCGGCACCCCTTTAATCTATAAGTCCCAAACTGCCTGGTACCTCCGGGTCTCCCAACTAAAGCCGGGGATGAAAGAGACCAATGAAGCGATTAATTGGATCCCCGATCACATAAAACACGGCCGATTTGGACAAGGTATCGAAACTGCACCGGACTGGTGTTTGTCACGCTCTCGTTACTGGGCTTCGCCCATTCCTGTCTGGGAATGTAGCTGCGGCTTTCGATTTGTCCCGGAATCTATCCAAGAATTAGAGACAAAATCTGGCCAGAAGATCACCAATTTGCACAAGCCAGAAATTGACGAGGTTGTAGTAAAGTGTCACCAATGTGGCAAAGACATCCACCGCGTACCGGAGGTACTTGACTGTTGGTTTGAATCCGGTTCAATGCCCTACGCCCAAATCCATTATCCCTTTGAAAACAAAGAACAGTTTAACAAAGAATTCCCCGCCGATTATATCATCGAGTACATCGCCCAGACCCGCGGCTGGTTCTATACTCTTCACGTCCTGGCCAATGGGCTTTTTGGCTCTGCTTCTTTCAAAAACTGTATCGTCACTGGTGTCATCATGGGAACGGATGGCCGCAAGATGAGCAAGCTTTACAAAAATTATCCCGACCCAAAAATGATTCTTCAAAAGTACGGCGCTGAAGCACTTAGACTATATTTTATGGGCAGCGTCGTCATGATAGGGGAGAATATCAACATCGACGAGAAAGAAATTGAGGATAAGGTTAAAAATATTCTTCTGCCTTTGTGGAATTCGTTTAAATACTTTCTCACCTACGCCCAGCTGAACGAATGGATTCCAAAAAGAGAAGTTATTAAATCCACAAATGTTTTAGATCTTTGGATCCTTAATAAGGTAAACGAATTCTCGCAAAACTTTGAACAAGCACTGACAGCCTATCAAATCCCTAACGCGGTTAGGTTAGTTCAACCTTTTATCGAAGATCTTTCCCGATGGTATATCCGGCAATCACGGGATCGTTTTGTCAACGGCGATATTGACGCATTACAAACCCTTTGGCTGGTCCTTGTCCAATATTCCAAGACGACTGCACCGCTAATTCCCTTCATCACCGAATATTTTTGGCAAACCTTAGTTGTCCCCTTTGACCCAAAGGCTTCCGAATCAATTCATTTAGAAAGTTACCCACTGGTAACCACACTAAATACCAGTTTGTCCGAAGCCATGGGCTTGGTTCGTCAAATTTGTGAACAAGGTAATATGGCCCGCAAAACTCAAGGTATCAGTACCCGACAACCTTTGGCATCAATTAATGTTAAAACAACTAACCCCAACCTACTAACTTCTGACTTGGTAAATATTATTAAAAATGAACTCAACGTCAAATCAGTAAAAGTCGAATCAGCCGATCATCTAACCGTCGACTTAGACACCATCTTAACTCCCGACTTAATAGCCGAGGGTGATTTCCGTGATTTAGTTAGGAATATCCAGGTTGAAAGAAAAAAAATGGACATGACCCTAAAAGATCGAATAATTGTTTACGCCCCCGACTGGCCAAAGACTTTTGAATCCGAAATATTGGCCAAAACCCAAGCAGAATCGATCCGCAAAGCCGATACTTTTTATATCACTAAAGTTTAATGTCAAAAACAGCTTTGCTACCCATCACCATCTCGCTTTTGGTTCTTTTTAGTTTTAATTTATTGATGGTTAGTTCAGTGGCGCCGGCGTTCCTCCCCAAGCAGTTTATATCCTGGTTGATAGCCATTTTTGCCTTTTTTATTGGCAAGCAAACCACCCCTCAGCGAACTTATCCTATTCGGTGGCTACTTTTTATCGGTAGTTGTGTACTTTTACTGACACCGATTTTTTTAAATACCTACACCCGCGGATCCCGTCGTTGGATAGATCTTGGTTTTACCACCTTTCAGCCTTCGGAGGTCACCAAGCCCTTCATGATGTTGTTCATTAGCCACGGCCAGCTAGCTCTTATCCACTTGATCCCTGTCTTTATCATCATGGCTCAACCCGATCTGGGCAGCGCCATCTCGTTTCTTCTGCTTTTAACCCCGGTAGTTCTATATAATCGCCAGCTACTCAAAATTGCCCTGGTCTCTTTGGTCATCCTAACTGCCATCTCCCCTCTGATTTGGACCCGGGTTTTCCACGACTATCAAAGACAGCGGATCCTGAACTTTATAAATCCCCGATCTGATCCTTTGGGTAAAGGCTATAACGTAATCCAATCAAAAATCGCTATTGGCTCGGGAGGATTATTAGGCAAAGGTTATAAAAAGGGGACTCAGGGGCAGCTGCTTTTTCTTCCCGAAAAGCACACTGACTTTATAATTTCCGCCACTATCGAGGAAACCGGCTTGTTGGGCTTGCTTATCATTATTGGAGCCTATTTTACCTTAATTAAAAACCTTTTTTCCAAAGCCTTTTCCACTACTAACAACCGGTCACTTTTCTTCTTTACCCTTGGCATCGCCATTCAAATATGGGCTCAATTAGTCATCAATATCGGCATGAATCTTGGCCTTCTTCCGGTGACCGGCATCCCTCTTCCATTTCTCTCGGTAGGAGGATCATCGGTAATTTCCCTCTTGTTTTCACTAGGCATCATCTACTCCAGCTAATTAATTGTAAAACTCATTCTCCATGCTATAATTCCCAAGTATGAAATATGCCGTTATCAAATTGGCCGGTTCACAGTACAAAGTCACCGAAAACCAGGTCTTGACTGTCAACAATCTAAATCATCAGCCGGGCGACACGGTCTCCATCCCGGAAGTTTTACTTACTGTTGACGATGACCACGTTTCGGTTGGCAACCCTTATTTACCCAATTCGAAGGTTGAATTTGTTATAGTCAAAAACTACCGTAGCCCTAAACTGACCGTCTTTAAATATAAAGCCAAATCCCGTTATCGAAAAACCTTAGGCTTTAGACATGAACTGAGCGACATAAAAATTACCAAAATTTCTTCCACATAACTAAAACAGCATGGCACATACCAAATCTCAAGGTAAAACTAATCAAAAATCCAACCGCCCGGGTCAAAGGCTTGGAGTAAAAATTTATGGGGATCAATCAGTCTCGGTCGGGCAAATTATTGTCCGCCAGGTTGGTTCCAAATTCCATCCTGGTCTTGGAGCTAAAGCAGGTAAGGACTACACCATCTACGCCATCAGGCCGGGAATAGTTAAGTTCAGCAAAAAATTTGGTAAAAGAATCGTATCGGTAGCCAAGGCTTAGCTAAAGTCTTTTGATCCATTTTATTCCCCTTTTTTCACACGTGTTTTCATAGTAATCTAAGACTATGAAAGACGTAACCCAAATTCCTACTAATCAGCTTGAGCCAAACCCCCTTCAACCCCGCGGTATCATCAGCCCGGAATCGATTCAGGAATTAGTTGAATCCATCAAAGAACATGGTATCCTCGAGCCTTTAATTATCGCCAAAACTCCCGCCGGTTACCAAATAATTGCCGGTGAGCGCCGTTGGCGGGCGGCCAGATCCCTAAAATTACCGTATGTTCCTGCCATTATCAAAGAAACCACCCCTCAACAGATGCTGGAAATGGCTATTGTCGAAAACGTTCAACGCAAAGATCTAAATCCCATTGAAAGGGCCAAGGCTTTTCTCCGGCTAAAAGAAGAATTCAATCTCGATAATCATCAAATTGCTAAAAAAGTCAGCAAAAGCATTCCTTATATTATCAATGTCCTTAAGCTTCTTACTCTCCCTGACGCCCTCAAAGATGGTTTACTTTCAGGTTTAATCACCGAAGGTCACGCCCGGGCTTTATCCGGGATAGGGGACACCCGGCTGATGATCGAGGCCTACAAAATCGTTCTCAAAGAAAAAGCTTCCGTTCGCCGCGCCGAAGAAATCTCCCGCCGTATGAGAAAAAAGATCGAAGAAGGCGAAGTGCCAATTACCAAAGAAAATCTACCTCAATTCCTTAAGTCAAAACTTGACAACATCGGGGCCGATTTGGAAAGCTTTTTCCAGGATAAAACCTCAAAAGTAAAAATTACCCAAACCAACGTCCTAACCAAGATCACTTTCCAGTTTAGAGGTAATCCGGAAAAACGTTTTGACAACCTTAAAAATCTTTATTTTCATCTCACCAACAAAGAAATCCAGTCTTTAAAAGACTAGGTCCGTCCGGCTAGAACCTGACACCCTCCACTATCCCCCAGGCAGACGGTGGCCAATACTTAAAAAACGCCTTCCCAACAATCGAGTTTTTCTTTATAGTCCCAAACTCTCTGCCATCTCTTGAGTGGTTACGATTATCTCCAAAACACAAATACTCTCCCGGTGGCACCACTCTTTCCACCCCTTCCTGCATAAACGATCCGTCTTCAGTCACAAAATCACTCGGAAGAAATACTTGGTCCAATTTTTGGCCATTAAGATAAACTCCCCCCTTCTCAACCTTAACTCTGTCGCCGGGTATACCGATAATTCTTTTGATATATTCACACTCGTCTTCCGAGCACGGTTCCGAGGGTGGTGCTTTAAAAACTACCACGTCACCTCTTTTTGGTTCTGAAAACTGATAAGTCAGCTTATCAGTCAACAAATACTCTCCATTTGTAAAATTAGGCAGCATAGAATTACCCTTTACTTCGTTAGGTGGATCCACAAACAAATACAATAGTACAAATACCGACAATGCCAATACTATAGACTGGGCAAATTCCAATATGAATGCAATTATCCCCATTCCTTTTTGCGATTTTGAGTCCAAATTCATCTTATCTATTTGAAAAACTTATTAAATCTAATGTTCAATTATCCCCCAATCATTTAAACTATTCAATATCCGTTTGTTGCGCTCAATAATTGATTCCAAGCCAAACCACCGTGGCGGTATAAATTGATCCGACATTCTTCTTTGGTTTTCAAAAACCAGGTATCGAACTTTAGGTGTTTTGACAACCAACGCCAGTTGCTCCCACTCCTTCTTTCCCATAATCTCCACCGGTAAATTATCATCAGTCCGAATGCCAATCGGTAAATGGAATCCAACTGGGTTCGCCTCCTCCTTACCAATAATTACTTTCACCTCCTCCATACATCTTGCCCAATACCGGCAAAAATCCCGATAACCTAAGCCATAACAATAGCCCTCATACTCTTTTAAAAGATGAACCAAATCGATCATAACCCCGACGTTGCCTCTTTTTTGTTTTATCACCTTAACCTTACTTAGCGTTTTTTCCATCGAACCGGGGATTGATGAGTTTTCTACCATTATTAGCTTTTCCTTATTTTCTCTGTCAAACCACTGGGAATCTATTAAGTTCTGGGTGATTACATTTTCATGCAACAGCCAATAAATTCCCTTATCCACACCTCTACTTTTGCCAATATCCTCAAGGCCAATCATTAGCCAATCCAATAACTTCTCCTTTAAACCGGCTCCCCGCATCCCTCCCACCCCCACTGGGCCATGAATCCCCATAATTTTTAAGTTGTTACTTCTTTCTGCTTTAACAAACTCAAGCCATTGGTGTTTCCAACCAATAACTTCTACCGCAATTGATGCCTTGTCGCCAAAGTAACCGCGATAAATTTTCAAAAAATCATCAACCCCACCCGTCAACCCGGCAATATCGGAAGAAAATACTACGACAGGTTTCATAATTGATATAATTCGTTAAGCGGTCGCTTGGCTCAGTTGGTAGAGCATTCCATTCACATTGGAAAGGTCGGGGGTTCGAATCCCTCAGCGACCACCATTAAGTTTATCTGCCACCCGGCCTACCGCCAAAATATAAGCTGCTGTCCTTAAGCCAACCTTGTACTTCTTTCCGATAGCCCAGACAGCCAAAAAGGACTCTACCATAATCTCTTCCAGCTTCTTGAACACCTCTTCTTTCTGCCAATGTTGATTATCCCTATTCTGTTTCCACTCAAAATACGAGACTGTCACCCCGCCGGCATTAGCTAAAATATCAGGAACCAAAACCTTTCCCGCTCGGCCAAGTACTGCATCCGCCTCAACCGACACCGGCCCGTTAGCCATTTCAATTATATAGTTAGCCTTAATTTTATCCGCGTTTGAGCCATCTATCACTCCCTCTACCGCCGCTGGGACAAGTATCGTTACCGGCAACTTAAGTAATTCTTCGTTCGTAATTTTCCCCCCATTATTAAATTCTGATAAATTACCTCCCGCTATCTTAAATTTATTGACGGTTTCAACATCTATCCCGCTTTCGTTGTAAACCCCCCCGGACGAATCACTGATAGCCGCAATAACAAAACCCAATTCCGCTGCTTTCTTAGCAAAATAGTAACCCACATTGCCTATTCCCTGGACCGCTATCTTTGTCTTCTCGGGTATTAGGCCCACCTCCCTGGCCAGCTCCCGCAACACATACACTCCTCCCAGACCAGTTGCTTCGGTCCGCCCTTCTGACCCGCCCAGCTCAATCGGTTTACCGGTTACTACCCCCGGGCTTTGCTTACCCGTTACCTTCTCATACTCATCTTTCATCCAGGCCATCTCCCTGGCCCCGGTATACATATCCGGAGCCGGAATATCCTTATCTTCCCCGATAATGTCAGCCACCAGATCAATATACTTTCTGGAAATTCTTTCTAACTCCGGTACCGACACTTTTTTCGTATCGACCGCCACCCCACCTTTTCCGCCCCCAAACGGTATATTCACCACCGCACATTTCCAGGTCATCCACATCGACAACGCCCTCACCTCGTCTTCACAGACTCTTTCGCTAAACCTCAGCCCTCCCTTATAAGGCCCCAAGGCATTGCAATGTTGTGACCGAAAACCATCAAACAGCCTCTCTTTTCCGTTATCCATCATAACCGGTATAGTTACTTTAATAACCCTGTCTATCGCCGTTAACCGTTCACGTGCTTCCTTCTTTAGTTTCAAGATCTTTCCGACTTCCTTAAGTTGCTTTACCGCTTGTTGGTACTGGCTATTTTTCATGCCTTTTATTATTACAGTTTTTACAAATTATGCTATCTTTAAATCATGAAGAAGCTAAAATTACCGGTCCTCCTTTCTCTTTTTTCCTTCCTGTCTTTCTGCCTGGCCTTATTTTTTCTTTTTCCTCAGCTGTTCTATTACCAAAATCCCATCAACCCCGGCGCCCTAACCGAAGATTACCAGTCTGTCCACCAGCCTGCATATTTTCAAAACCACTTAGTCAGTGTCCCCAAAACCTTTCCCGGCGCTCTCTCCGTCCTGGGTGACAATAACCCGACTAACAAAAGGATCGAAGTTGATTTATCTACTCAACGGCTTAAAGCTTTTGAAGATAATAACCAGATCTTTGATTTCGTCATCTCGTCAGGCAAATACGACCGCACCCCAAATGGTATTTTCAAAATCTGGACCAAGATCCGTTCCCAAAAAATGTCCGGTGGCTCAAAGGCTGCCGGAACCTATTATTATCTTCCCAATGTTCCCTATATCATGTTCTTCTATAACGCTAAATATGCCAAAGCTGTCGGTTTCAGTCTTCATGGTACTTACTGGCACAACAACTTTGGAGTTCCCATGTCCCACGGCTGTGTCAACATGAAAACCCCCGAAGCCGCCCAACTCTTTGGCTGGGCCGAAATCAACACTCCGGTAATAATCTACGGCAAATATCAACCACCCAAGTCGTAGGTTTTTTGCTCCCTTTAAAGCATTTGGTCTATTAGTGCCTGGATTATTCTAAGACGACTTTGCGAAATTCGGCAGTCGGTCAAAACCTCTTCGCCCAACTTACCAACCCAATTAGCCATCAGCCCGTAAGCCTTTATCTTTGGAGAATCTTTTAAATCAAGATTTTCGGCCAGCTTAACCAGCCTTTCCATTCTGGCTATTTGGGGCCTTAATCTCCGGCTATCACAACTGCCGGCTTGTCCCTTTATTATCATTTCCGAAAACCTAACTACCAAATCAACCCCTCTAAAATCACCCGTCTGAAAACTAAATTTAAAATAGTGTGCCAAAGTCCTATCAATATCCTTCCTCTCTGCCGCCCTGACTGCTTCCATGATTGATCGGTTTTTGGAGTAATCTGCTTTCAATTTCTTTAACAAATTAGTAATCTGCAAAAACATCAAGTCCTCGGACCCGGGACTTTTTTCAACTTCCCCGGTAGTAGCAGAAATAATTAAGCTTCTCGACTGGCCAACCGCTAAATTTTCTTCAAAATAGTTCCAGGAATCGTCCCGACCACTATTGCCAGTAACCAAGTGATAAATGCCATCCGTCTCGGCCTTTATTAAAACTAAGCATTTTTGTTGGCCCACGTGATCAATTACCACAAACCCGTCTTCAGGCGCTTCCTCTTGACCTTGGTCACACTGAACCGTCATGGTTGCCGGTGATCCCAGATAAAACACCAGTTTATGATCCCAATTAGTCGAAGCTTCCTGGAATAATCCTGTTACCCCCAGCCCCAATTGGTCACCCAAATAATCTGCCAGATTATTTGCCATATCAGCATGATTTCCGCCAATCTGGTAATAACTATCATCACTAAAAGCCGCGCTCTTTTTTAGTACCGTTCCGTCACCCTCGCCCTGGCTACTACCCGTAACTCGGCCATCTTGCCAAATACCGAGCATCTTGTCCCACACAGTCCTTCTGGTTAATCTTAGCCACTCATCAGTCAGCTGGCCGTTAGCAACTACTGCTTCAAATTTAGGGAAAAGCTCTGTCATTCCTACGTTTTTACTCAAAATATAGTCGTTAACGGTACCTAAGTCAGAATAGGGGATTACGTCTTCCCCCTTTTTTATAAAATCAAAAACCGGTAATAAGTCTTTGACTACCGGAGCCATTGTTCTGACAGTCGCCATATCAGTTTCAAAGTTTTTCTTCTGGAGCATCAAAGCCACCTTCATGGCTATCGAAGAAAAATCAAATTTATCGGAAACCACTCCGCCATTCCACGCCTTATAAGCTTTTACGGCTCCAAAATGCGGGCTACCCAAAGTAAACACTCTACCAAGCCGGTCATCGTTCGGGTGTTCCTGGCCCCAAACCCGGGCCACCATCCCTCCCAGGCTATGACCTATCAAATCCACCTTTTCCCCATCTTCTACCTTATCTTCAACAAAAGAATCAAACTTACCTACAATGTCACCCACTGGCTTCCTCCAATCATAATTCCAAATATAGAAATCCTGATTCTTAATCAGGCCGTTTCCTTCCAGCGTCGTTATTAAACCATTGTAGTTGGAAACAAATGGTGTCATTTTCCAGTCGTCATCTTCCACCGTTTGACCAAATACCATTGCCCCCTCGTTCCAGCTCGCCCCCAAACCAGGGAGAATAATAATTTTATTCCTTAGCCCAGAAGGATTTTTATCGGTCACTTTGACATTATCGAAACTATTCAAGACAGTGTTTACATAATAAGAACCAGCCCAATTCATAAATCCTATACCGTAGGAAGTCGGTAATTCATTACCAGATATATCAATTATCTTTGTATCGTCAAAAAATATCTGGATGCCACCTGTATCTACATCAATAAGCACCTTGTGGGAAACTGACTGTGTAAGCGAAAATACATTACCTAATTGAGCCGGGGTAACTTCAACAATTTTTTGGTAACTGCCATCTGAAAATAACCACAACCTTACCATATTATTATCGCCCCAGTAAGGATCAATATAACGAAAATTAAGGATGTAATATTTGCTTTTATCCTGGTTAACCCCAAATAAAATGTCCTGATCCACACCCCGTATATTGTTTACATCAAGACTGACAACATAACTCGATAACGTATGTCCAATTTTAGAAAATAAATAAGATGAACCCTCATATCCAATTTCTCCCATTAAAAAACCATCCGAAACATACCATGTATTATCATAATTTCCGCCACCATGAACATATTCCCATGCATCTCCAACTTCCGACCTTTCGAAATTATCTTCAAAATAAACTCTACCGTAACATTTTGCCATTCTTGTTAAAGTTAGCGATAATAACAAAATTAGGAAAACAAAAGTCTTTCTCAGTTTTGTAATATTCATTACATAAGCCTACCCAAATTCTAATTTATGTCAATAGTAAATAAAATATCCATAGTAATCGTTAACTACAACTCTACTAAAAAGCTAAATACACTACTAGTGTCCCTCTTATATATTCAGAAAATAATTAGTGACATAGTAATAATTGACAACAACTCTCAAGATATTGAACTTATAGAAAAACCAAAATTGCTCCGACAAAAAATAACTCTTCACAGGAAAAACTATAACCTTGGATTTTCTAAGGCCGTAAATATCGGCATAAAAATAACAAAGACCGAAAACATACTATTGTTAAACCCAGACACAAAGTTAATCGATAACTCCGTATTGAGGCTAGTAGCGTTCTATCTATCGAATAAAAAAATCGGTATAATTGGTGGAAGATTAATCTCCGAAGAAACGGGCAATTTTCTAAATACTGCGAACAAGTTCAAGCCATCATTTCTCTCTATTCTTGCAGTAATGACCAATCTTCAAAAGATTTTTCCAAACAGCACCTATGTTAGGAATTTCTTTTATGATAAAGACACGGATATCAAGAAACCAGTCGAAGTCGATTCGCTGTGTGGCGCGTTTATGTTATTCCGAAAACACTCCGGCAAACAAATTAATTATTTTGACGAGGTTTTTTTCCTCTACCTTGAAGATATTGACTTTTGCCTTCAAAGAAAAGCTAAGAATTTTAAGGTATTTTTATACCCACAAGCACAAATTATGCATTACGGCGGATTTAGCAGTAATAGTAAATACAGGATATCGCTAAGACATTGGTATAATTCAAGAAAGGTTTTTTCTCGAAAATACCTCAACCATTACGAAAATGCATTTATAAACTTTCTCTTTTTTATCGAAAAATCATTTCTTTCCCTCTACCACAACCTCAAAAATGAACCTCAAGAATAAAACCAAAAAAGTTTCTCTCACTCCTGGTATCAGCCTGATGCTCTTAACCAAAAACGAAGAGGGTAGGGTAGCTACTATCCAAAACTGGATAGCTAAATGCCCAAAAATTACCGAAGTAGTCTGTGTCGATGACTTAAGCACTGACGATACAGTAAAAATTGTAAAAAAACTCGCCTCACCAACGTTAAAAGTTCTGGTACTGTCCCACCCCCTCAACAACAACTTTTCTACGCAACGTCAACTCGCTGTTGATTCAGCCAACAATGATTGGATTTTCTGGTTAGACGCCGATGAGACTCCATCACCAGAGCTTATTTCCCTTCTTAACGAATTTAATTTTAATAGCCAGTCAGATATGGCTTTCAGCCGAACCGATACCTTTCTTGGCCACCGGCTTAACCACGGCGAAACCAGCAGTATCAGATTAATCCGATTGTTTAACCGTAAATACGGCCACTTTGAAGGCAAAGTTCATGAAACATGGATAAGCTCCCAACCGGTAACCTTCAACCGCCAATTTATTTTTCATAACCCCCATCCTACCCTAAAAATATTTTTAGAAAAAATAAATTTTTACACCGATATCCGATCCCAAGAACTTTTTGATCAAAAAGTCAAAACCAATCTTTTCCAAATTGTTTTTTATCCCACTGCCAAATTTGTCCATAACTACTTTTTCCGTCTGGGCTTCCTTGACTCCACCCCCGGCATTATTTTTGCCCTTGGCATGAGCCTTCATTCGTTTCTTGTCCGCTCAAAACTATGGCACCGATGGTCTCTTTCCTCCTCTACCTAGCAATCGCCATTTTCCCTTTCGGGCAGCTGCTCCGGCTGCAATTTGCCGGGCTTACCTTTCCCGCATTTGACATGGTCATTGGGTTACTGGCCACCTTTAACTTTTTTTACGGCTTAAAACACAAAAAGATATATTTTTCGCACCCTTTTTCGATCTTCCTGATCTTTACCCTTCTAAGCCTTCTGTTTAACACTGTCTTCGGCCTGCCAATTTCTTTTAGAGCCTTTTTTTATTATTTCCGGTTATTGGCCTTATTAAGCTTATTTATCATTCCACCTCCGGTATCATCAACTCATTTTTCTTTTTTTAAACTAGCCTTGCTTTCCACCGTCTTTTTTGGCCTAGCCCAATATCTGATTTGGCCTGACTTTACTAGCTTTCAAACCCTAGGCTGGGACCCGCATCTAAACCGGATTGTCGGTACCTTTTTAGATCCTACCTTTACAGGGTTAATTTTTCTTTTCTTTTTTATCTTCCTTTTTCTCGAGCTTCCGAAAAATTTTATATTATTGGCCCTTACCTATGCCGGTCTTAGCCTTACTTACAGCCGGGCCACCTTGCTCTCCCTGTTCGCTGTTTCGGTATTTGTCGCTTTCCACAAAAAGACACCCAATATTGCCCTTTTTTGCGCCTTGCTTCTTATTCTAACCGTATTCGCTCTACCCCGCCCAGCCGGGGAAGGGAGTAAGCTAGAAAGGTCATCTACCATCAGGGCAAAAATTATAAATTATCAGGAAGGCTTGAATATTTTTTTCCAATCACCAATAATCGGCCACGGTTACAATCGTCTATCTTCGGTTAGAATTATTTCCAATCCCTCGTCTCACGCCAACTCCGGCTTCGACGGATCCATTTTAACGCTACTTTGTACCACCGGTATCGCCGGCACCTTTGTCTTTGTCAAAGGAATCCGGAAAACTTTTAACTCCTCTTCACTTACTGTTCAGGCAT
>JBAZSP010000008.1:0-42732 GCA_041663285.1 Candidatus Shapirobacteria bacterium | reverse complement strand
AGAAGGCAGAAAAGGGATGGATGGTGGATGACGCAGAAGGCTTAAGACCGGCTGACGAGGAAACAGTTAATAGTTTAGTCGGTCAGTTAGCCGAAATTAAATTGGACAATCTGGTAGCCGAAAATAAAGATAACTTTAAAAATTTGGGTATAGGAATCTCCGGATCGGTAATGGTTGAAATTAACGGACAAATATTGGAGATTGGTAATGTGACCAAGATGTATGACGGAAGCTATGTAAAACCAAAAAATGAAGAAAAAGTATATAAGGTCAACACAGCGATTTATAGCGGTAATTTGGCTAAACCTGAATATTGGAGTAAAAGATTCCTGGTTAGTTTGCCGGTTTCTCAGGTAAAGAAATTTACAATAGAAAGATATGGCAAGACAGAAACAATAGAACCAGGAGAGGGTAAGTGGCCCAACAGTGACCGGATAAGCCTGGCGGCAAACCTAAAAGCCGGAAAATACCTGAAAGACTTTAAGCCGTCAAATGCGGATAAAATGACCATAAGCGTGGAAACGGACAAAGAAAAAGAGAAAGTGATAATGGGCAAAGAAATTTTTAGTGGCAAAACGGTTTGGTGGGTAACCAGGGAGGAAACATACTACTACGAAATCGAACGGAAGGATTTTGATTTATTGACAGTCGGAAGGATTTAATTTAGACTTGAATGATACAAGTTAATTAAAGGAGATTATGTCTAATTTATCTAAAAATGGTGGAAAATTTTTTTTGGCTGGAATTATGGGGGCAATAGCCGGGGCAATCGGAGGATTACTTTTGGCTCCACAGTCGGGTAAAGAAACAAGGGCCGAGATTACGGCGATAGCCAACAAAATCCTAAAGGAAATTAAGGGTAGTCTTAAGGAAACGGAAGGTAAGGCAAAGGAAGTTTTTGGCGATACAACTAAAGGGGCGGTAGATAAATATAATGAAGTCAGAGAAACGGTAGCCGGTAAAGTAGCCGCGGTTAAAAAAGCGGGTAATCAAATTGACAGGTCAAAATACGGAATGATAGTTGACGATGTGGTTGAGGAATTTAAAGGTGACATTCCATCGGCAAAGAAAGGAGCAGAAAAATTAGCCGGACAACTGAAAAAAGATTGGGATAAAGTTAAGAAGGCTTTAACTTAAGGCAGCTGAAATTAAGTGTTCAAGTTTAGTTAGGCTCGATTCGTCGATAATTGAAACAGCTAGGGTCGACTTCGCTTTTTCAAGCAGTGTAGGAATGATTTCTGGAGAGACTAAGTCGGATTTGGTAAGGATGATGATTTCCGGCTTTTCCAGGAGCTGAGGGCTATAATTTTTTAATTCCTGCCGGACGAGAGAATAGTCGTTTTGGAGATTGGGAGAATCGGAGGCTAAACAATGGATCAAAAGTCGGGTACGTTCGATGTGTTTTAAAAACTTAATGCCTAGGCCTTTACCAGAAGAAGCACCTTCGATAAGACCGGGGATGTCGGCAATAATGAAGTTGCCACGGGTAACACCCAAATTGGGCTCGAGGGTAGTAAAGGGATAGTTGGCCACTTTGGCGTGTGAAGCAGTTAGCTCGTTTAAAAGTGAGGTTTTGCCGGTATTTGGTAAGCCGATTAGACCGACATGGGCAATTAATTTAAGCTTTAAAAAAAGATTTTTGTGATCCCGGGTTTCGCCGGGGGTAAAATCCAGGGGCGCCTGATTGGTGGAACTGCGGAAGCTATAGTTTCCCCGGCCTCCCCTACCCCCTTTGGCGACCGGATATAATTGGCCTTGATTCTCGACTTCGAATTGGGTGCCATTGTCGTAAGAAACTACCGTCCCTACGGGAACAGACAAGGTTAGATCGTCACCGTCTTTACCGGTTTTTTGATTGGAACCACCAGGCTGGCCGTCAATGGCGGAAAAATTTTTTTGATGACGAAATTGGGATAATTTACTAATATCGGAAACACCGAGAAAATAGACAGAGCCACCTTTGCCGCCGTCACCACCGTCCGGACCACCTTTGGGACGATGACGGTCATGGAAAAAATGGACAGCACCCCGGCCACCATTACCGGCTTTAACCGAAAGATGAACCTCGTCAATTAACATAAGGGAATTATAAGAGAAAAAGAGGCGAAAAGATCAGGCTGATTGTAAGGCGTGGAGATAGTCGTCTGGTTGGTGGAAACCGACGATAGTCTGTTTGAGTTGACCATCAGAAAAGATCAGGACGGTGGGAATGCTTAATACCGTATACTGTTGGGCAAGTTCGGATTGTTCGTCCACATTTACCTTAACCAGTTTGGTTGAAGTTTTGGTCGAGACTTCTTCAATAACAGGAGACAACATCTGGCAAGGGCCACACCAATCGGCCCAAAAGTCCACAATAACTTTGCCTTTTGCTTCGAGGACTTCGGATTTAAAGTTTAGTGAGGTGCCAATGATTACGGACATAGATTATTTTTGAATAACAAGTAATGATAATACAGGGCTTGGGCAAATTGGTCAACTATTTTCTTTTGACCAGCTTGGCAGTGTAGATGATATCAAGAAGCTGACCATTGGAATCTTCGACCTGCCGGCTACCAGATTCGATCACATATTGGGCTAAATAATCGGAAAGAGCGACTTTGAGATCCTTTATCTGGAACTGGTTGTCTTTGATTTTTTCGACTGTTTCTTTGGCAGAGGGGGTTTTGAGTATTTGTTGCTTGGCAACAGATTTTTCTTTTTGAGCTTTTTTGGACTGCTTGTCCAATTCGACATATGAAGGATCGTTTTCTAGAAGAGCGTCAACCATTTCTTTTAAAGTCTGGTTGGTCTTTTGAAGCTCGTTTAGACGGGCTTCGGTGTTGCGGATTAATGATTGAAGATTAAGAAGAGTCGGGTTGGTGATAATGTCTGGCATAAGATAATAATCTATCAGGTTAAGATCGACGGTTCAAGGTCTAAAAGCTGTTGGAGGGTGGAGACAGTGACTAGTTTGGCCCGAAGTTGCTTGGCGCGGGGATGGCCGGAGACATAGGAAAGATAGTGGTGCCTTAAGGAGTCAAGCGGGCGATCGGGAAAGACTTGCTGATATAACTGGGTGTGAAGCAACATGGCATTAAAACGGTCGGTTAAAGTGGGTAGATGATCGGAAAAAATCCAGGGGTTACCCAAAGCGGCCCGACCAATTAAGCAGCCGTCGACCTGATAACGTTGGCAATAATCTTTGGCCTGAGCGAGTGTGCCGATATCACCATTCCCAAAAAACTTTATTTTGGCATCATGGGCCAGATAGGCGGCGGCCTTAATTGACTCCCAGTTAGCCAGGCCAGAATAACCCTCTTTGAGGGTACGGCCATGAAGAGTAATAAAATTAAGAGGAAGGCGGGAAAGATAAGATATCCAATCGGGCGAGATATCCTGACTGATGCCTAGACGGGTTTTGACTGACAGAGTAGGCCGATATGGATTAGGGATATAGCCAGAGTAGCGGTTCTGGGAGGCCAGGACATCGAGGGTTTTTTGGTTAAGGTGAAGCTCGGATATTTTGACTTTTCCTTGGGCATAATCGGAAAGAGCGGAATGGGTGGCCATAATAATTGTTTTGGCTAAAGTAGGATTAGCAATTAGGGCAGCACCGGAGCCGTGCTGAAAAACGGTTTTGGCGGGGCAGCCCAGATTGAGATCGACACCGTCGAAGCCAAGATAAGCAAGGATTACAGAAGATTTGTAGAAGCTGTCGGGATCTTTGCCAAACAATTGGCCGATTATGGGGCGCTCAATTGCGGAATAAAGAAGATGAGTAAAAAGCTTGATGCCACCGCGGCAAAGACCTTCGGCGGAAACAAATTCGGTAAACAAAAGATTGGGCCTGGCGATTGAAACTTGCAGAAGGCGGAAAGCCTCGTCGGTAATACCGTCCATGGGTGATAAGCCAATAATGGGAGCGACTGGGATCATTTTTTTCGCTGGCGTTTGGCAAACTTGGCACCGACCCGAGCGTGAAAATTTCGGGAGTTGTACACAGATTGGCGGATATGCTGAAAACCAGAACGGGCTTTAACAATTGATGGAGATTTACTGCCAAATTTGGAATTGTGCCTGGGGGTGGAATATTTAAGGCTTTTAGCGGTGTCAGGAGAGCTTGGAGAAGAGCGGGAAGGCCCGGGCTGGTCACTGTTTGGTTGCCGGGTAAGGGCGGGATTCGGCTTAGCGTAATCGACAATAATTGTACGATTAAGTAAAGGAGTGTGGTGCAGCCGGTTTTTGGCCTCACGGGCTGATTCCGGATTGTCAAACTCGACAAAGCCAACTCCGCGGCTTTTTCCCCGAAAATCAAGCAGGATTGCCAGGGATACTACCCGACCAAAAGGGACGAAAAGCTCCAGAAGCTGACCCTCGGACATATTGTAGGGCAGGCTACCAACGAAAAGACGGTTGAGGTTATTTTGAGGACTCATTGAGATCGTAAAATTTTGTTTGGCCTTGGGCATCGGTAAAACGCAGGGCTAAGTCAGGAGTTAAAGTTTTATCGATTTGAAAAACGATAGCAGTGTGTATCCACTGATCGCTGTCGAGGGTGATTTTGGTCAACTCGAACAGGTTTTTGGATTGGGTGTAAGCGTCGGAATAATAAGTTTCTTCGGTATAGGATTTATTTTGGCCTTTGTCGATTAAAACAAATTGAGGGGAAGGAGTCTCCCCTATTTGATTAAAGCTGGAAGGCTGGCCGCTATTACCACGGTCGCCTTTGACGGAGATTTCGACTAGAACTAATTTTTTATTTTCTTCAGGGGCACGGTCGTTTACCGAATCAACAGCTTTAATAGACCGGGCTTTAAAAGTAGCAGTACCAGCCCCATTTGGATTAAAAGTTTGATAGGTAACTTTAAATTCCTGGTTGAGATTGTAGGTTTGATCTAATACAATTTTGGCGTCGGATAATTTGTCGGTATAAGGGGAAATAGCGGCATCCTGGCCGGAGTCGTCCTGAAAATTTACGTTAGTAGATTTTTTGCCACAGGCGGAAATAACTAACGGGAAAGTTAAAAGAATCAGCATAGTTAGAATATTTTTCTTCATAGGTTATTATAGTATATTAAAAATCGGTTAAGAAGATAACAATGAAATGTCTAAGAAAATTTATTTTGGGTGAAATGAGGACTAATTGCTACCTGCTTTGGCAAGAAACCGGCCGGGAGGCAGTAATTATTGACCCGGCGGATGATGGAGTATCATTGGCCCAGGAAATTAACCAAATGGGGTTAAGGCCAAAGATGATATTGCTGACTCACGGGCATTTTGACCATTGCATGGGAGCTTTAGACCTAAAATTGATTTTTGATATTCCGGTGGCAGCCAACAGTAAAGACCTGTTTTTGTTAAAAAGAATAGCCGAAACGGCCAGTTATTTTTTAAAAAGAAAGGTAGAGGTGCCGCCGATTAAAAAAATTGATTTAGTACTGGACGAGAAAAGCGTGGTAAAAATCGGTAAAACAAAACTTCGAATTATAGAAACTCCAGGACATACTCCAGGAGGAGTGTGCTTTTACGAAAAAGATAGCGAGAGCCTGTTTAGCGGCGATACGCTCTTTTTTGGGACTATCGGAAGAACAGACTTGAGCTATTCGTCAAAATTAGACATGGCAGAAAGCTTAAAAAAATTATGGAAGTTGCCAAAGACAACCATGGTACACCCCGGCCATGGAAAAGACACGACAATTGGCCAGGAAATTGTCAGGAGCTAAAGACTTTAATGGTTTCGTCAAAGTTAACGATGGTGTCTTGTTTGAGAGTTTCGAGTAGCTCCACTACCAGCTGGGCGACATAGGCTTCGATGGCTTGTTGCTGGGCTTCAGTTAGGTTTTGCTCTTTGGCAATTTCGGAAATAGATTTCATCTGTGTAATTTTACAGTATTAAGGAAAAAAACGAAAATATCAGGTAAAATATCTGTGATCTTTGATAAAACATTATCCGTCTTTTTGCCCGCCCGTGGTGAAGTTTCGGCGGGTAAAATCATACAAAATACCCCGCCCTCCTTCGTTAAAACTACGGAGGGCAAGGTCGTCTAAAGGCCCTCCTTCGCCAATGAACAAGAGGGTAAAATAGGACAAATAATACCCCGCCCTCCTTCGTTAAAACTACGGAGGGCAAGGTCGTCTAAAGGCCCTCCTTCGCCAAGGCTTCGGAGGGTAAAATAGGACAACAAAACGCTTTTTTGTAGAGGAGGATTTAAAATAATCAGAAAATACCCCGTCGTCTAAAGGTAGGACAACCGGCTCTGAACCGGTTAATTGTGGTTCGAATCCATGCGGGGTAACAGTTGAGTCGAAAAAAGGTGCTTGGGTGTGGCCTGCGCCACTACAAAATCTCATGGTTTGTCTTTGCTGTTGAGGCTGTATCGAAAAATTCGAACTGTTTTTCAAATTGAATGCTGGCCCCGCATCGCCGCGGGTGTGGGCACGGCGAATAAAGCGTGGCTCCACCGACGCTAATGCTATGGCGGACAGAGTCGATTGAACAAAACTGTCGGCTCGAGACGTAACAATTTTATTTCGTTACTAACGGATATCGCAACTTCTCTTGTCTGTGGAATCAAATGGAATATAATTCGGTTGTTACCGAAATAACCAAAAATGTTTAAAACCGATGATATAAAAAAACAATTGGACGATCAAGGTCTAGACGGAAAGAGACTGATACAGAAATTTTGGCGAATAGATTCGTATGATACGGTGCTTAATTGGCAACCGCTTGTTGATTATTTAGTTGATTTTGTAAAAGAAAGAGGTGGTGCGGATTTTACAAAATTTGAGTTTTATAAATATTTTTTTGATCAGGTTACCAGTGGCAAAAAGTTTGATCGAAGGAAACTTTGGGGATTGGCATTAGTTGTGGAAACACAACAGAAAAATGAATTTGAAGACGGAGACTTTCAGAACAGCTTTGATAAATTAGAGATTAACAAAAAAGAGTTAGTAGAACCTGAACTCATAGTAGAAAAAGATGGCAAGACAGGTTTTTTCCACCACACAATTTCCGAGTTTTTAGTTGCTGAAAAATGGATAAATGATGGAAAGGTAAAGGAAAACTTAGAGGGTTTGTTGATTAAAGAGTCTGGTGAAGTCTTGGCAATAAATAATTCATGGTATGGAGTTATTAGGTTTTTATTAGATAGTAATGAAGGTTGGGGTGAAACTTATGGATGGCTGTGGAATATAGCAATTGAAAATTCGCCTGTTTTAGATGAGGGTTTCTCTGAAACAATAACCTCAATTGATCCAAACCACCTAGATGTAATAAAACGATCGGAGTTGTTTGGACTAATTTTTAAAACGTATCTCAAAAAAAGAATTTGGATTCCATTGTGGACTAGGGCGGCATTACCGAGCTTTTGTGAATCAGAAGACTATGAGAATTTGAAAAAACTAGTGGTAGAGACTAAGGAGAATGAGTCAGATTTTTTAACAACTATCGGAAACATACTTGATGTGGTGGCGAGGCTGATGGAGGACGGATCGACATTGATAAATAGTGATGATAAGAACTGGTGGCGAGGAAGACTTGTTGGCTTTGCAAATTCTGGAGGTGAAAATGGGGTGGTTCAGAGACATGCCTTATCGGCATTATCTAATTACAAAGGAGATTTGGGACTAATTGGGGAAGTGAATGAAGACCTATTAAAACATGAGAGTAATTTGGTTAGAGAGGCGTATCTTGATTTTTGTTCCGATATTGATCCGAACAGTGAGATCGTAATAGATAAGCTAATCAAAGGGCTAGTAGAGGCTGGGGAAGAAATATATTCGAGGCAAGGCCTTTACAAGGTTAGCAAACAACACGGTCTGTTGTTTTTTCTGAAGAGGCTGGAAGAGAATGAGAGATTTTTAAAACTGTTTCTTGACAAGGAGAGCATTTTTAATAGTCGGGACAGAAACGGGGATGAAGTATTAATTGAAAGAATCCGAGAATTTGTTGACGATGAAGCGGTATGTATTTTGAAATCAATTGTTACTAAATCATTGGAGTCTAAGGATGTTTACAACCAAGAAAGGTCATATTTTATTCGTAGTCTAGTATTTATTATTGTAAATGCTGATCAAAAATACATTGATGAGATACTGAACTATTTGGAAAATGGGGAAGGCGACAAAGCAATGAGGGTTTATGATTATATCCCCTATTTTGTCTGGGTTCTAAACTCTGATAATGTTGAAAAAATTTATAAAAAATTAGTCGGTACTGATGAGAGAAGTGGGCGTTTTTGCCAGCAAGCAATTTATCGTGCGAGATACGAGGGTGAAAAAGGAAAAGGAGCCTATGATAAGGCAGTGGCGTTGAAAATCGTGGAAGAGGTTGAGGAAAAAGATTGGAAACTTGAACGGGCTAACAGTATCTATAAACAATTTAGGAAATATTTAGGAAGCGAAAGAAAAAAAACCTATTACCCCGCTGTTTTTGAATATTTTCATCAAAATGTTGAAAAAATAACAGCGCATGAAAGTTGGAAAAGTGACAAAAAAAGATTGTGGAGACTCGTGACAGAAGAAGGATTAAAAAAGATCGATCCGAAAGGGTTTAAGCTGACAATCAGCAAGGGAGAAGATGGTAGGCGAACAAATCAATACACAATTTCCAGCGTAGCTTCGTATTACGGTGATGTGATTAAAACTGCCAAGCTAATGGGCGTACCAATTGGTGGGGTTGTGAGACAAAATATTATTGATTTCATTCCATTTGCATATACTAGTGACTGCCAAGCTATACGAGACATGATTGGGAAAGTAAGCGATGAAGAGATTGAGTGGGTTAATAACCAGTATTTAGGGAAAGGTGATAGTAAATATTTTTTGCCGGACTCATACATTTATTTTGCCCGTTATGCGGCCGTAAATGATTGGGGGTTAATTGTTCCAAAAAAAGTATTGATATCTATCGCAAGTGATGAGGAAATACCTGATCATGATAGAAAATATGCGTTGGAAACTCTTGAGAAGTATATCAATGAAAACGATATAGACTTGGTAGATTGGTTGAGGTCTGATTTTGGAAATGAAAAAACTAAAAAAGCAGCTGATGATTTGTTAATTTCGATATTTAAGGACAGGGGTGCAATTGAAAGTCGAATCCGACAATTAAGAGACTTTGCTGAAAAGGCTAAGGGGTTTAAACAGCCTCAAGGTGGTCATTCTGTGGGAGAGATTGAGGATGAGCTGATGGAAATGCATTTGGCAAAACCCTTGTTTTGCTTAGGGATGGAAATGTACACCATAAAAATTCTTGGCTTATTGGAAGTTTCGGCTGATATCTTATTTATGCTAGGAGAAAACAATATTCCACCCTCAGTTGAATATCTATGGAAAATTGTCTTTGGATATATTAGTAATCTTAACCGCGAGTATTCCATAACGATATTAAAATTGATTGATAATTGGATAAAATCTAACTCTGACATAAATGGGTTAAACTGGATTCAATCAAGGATTGAAAAAATGAGACATGACCTGAGTCGCGAGTTGTTGCAGACTGTCCGGCCACAACCCATTGTTCAGGTTAAAACCGATGTAATGGAAGGCTCTGCAATTACTGTTAATCAACAAGTTATCAACTACCAAGACCGATCGATAATTATTGTTGATAGTTCGATCGATGGTTCGAATATTGGATCCATTGATTCTTCGGTAACAAAAAAATTGATCTAGATTTATAATCAACTATGTCCATAAAAGATACATCAATAAATATCGTAGAATCTAAATTGGAGGGCTCAAACGTAGCGTCGCCTGGTGCGACAACTGAAAACCGAGCGGGCGTAAAACTAAATAAGTATTTAATATCCGCAATTTTTTTGATTGTGTTTGTTTTGGTATTTCGAGGTCAAATCCAATCTTCTACTTGTTTTGTTCTGAAATTGTTTGGCGTGGTTGAGATTGGCTGGTGTAAATAGTGTTAGATGGTAAGTCCATCGTATGCTATTTCGTAACCGTATTGGCTGGCATATTTTGCCAATTTGTCGTGAGTGGGATTGCCTTCATGAGAGATGTGGGTGGCGAGAATGCGTGTATTGTCGGCAAGCAAATTTTCAGCTTTAAATCTTTGAACATGCTCGATGAATCGGTTGGCGTTTAGGTGACCGCCACTATCGGCATTTGGGCCGTAGGTGTGGTCAAGAATGACGATATTAAATTTGAGATTTTTATCCTTCATCCCCTGCCAGACATCTTCTGATAATGTATCAGTATCGGTGCCATAAAAAATGGTAAAATTTCCCTCGGTAATGGAGTAAAGGAGTGAGTCAACCGAATTATCATGATCGGTAGCAAAAGCAGTAACTTGGTAATTGCCAAAATTAAATGTTTGAAGTGGTTTAACTGGAAAAACTTCAAGATTTAATCTCTCTCTTTCTTTTTGATCAAAAATATCTGATACATAGCCTTCATTTCTTATCATCTCTGACATTTTTTTGAGTGTGGCTTCTGATCCATATAATTGAAGTGGTGGAGTATTTACTCCCATATATTCGGGTATTCTGGTAGTAAAGTGTGATGGATCGAAATGATCGGAATGCGAATGGGTTTGGAGGAGATAACGAATATCAACGATAGATTTGTCATACATAAACGAGGCCGATAAAACATCGGGGCCAAAATCAATTAAGAGATCATCGTTAATAATTATTGATGACCTTTTGCGGAAATCTTTTCCGCCTAATTCTCTGGCTTTATTACAAAAATCACAACGACAAAAAGCTAATGGGTAAGATGTGGCGGCAGCAGTTCCCAGAAAAGTTATATTCATTAGTGAATTATATTCTAATATTTTATATTAGGTTTAAAACTCCGCTTGCAAATATTATTTTCAATCGAGCCAAGCGATTTTCTCAACCTGTCTTTGTTGTTTTTTTTGCGATAAAGGTAGGGACAGATAATTTATAATCAGCTTACTAATGGTTAAATTAAAAGCAGGTTATACGGTATATATACTCCGGACGTCCTTGGATACTCTTTACATAGGCCAGACTAATAACTTAGAAAAAAGGCTTAAGGAGCATCGAAGTAAAACAAGGAAGTCATCTAAATATATGAGAAGTTTTGAAGGCTTTAAACTAGTTTATTCGGAGGAATACGCGACAAGAAGTGAGGCCATGAGAAGGGAATACCAATTAAAAATATTGACAAAAGGTAAAAAGGAAGACTTGATCTCGAGGGAATAACATAAATAATGCCAATATGTTGGGCGATATTTTAAAGTAAGGGTATATTATTTTGACTGATATTTAGCAAAACCGGAAGTACTGGACTATACTAAGTTATGGCTATAAAACCAACTCTTCAAATCGGTGACCCTAGATTAAAAGCGGAGAACAAGCCGGTAAAAGACTTTGATGACCCGGTTGTCAAACAGGTAATTCAAGATTTGGTTGACACTATGCACCAAAATGAATTAATAGGTATGGCCGCCCAACAAATAGGCGAAAACTGGAAGATATTTGTGACTGAGCCAAGAGAAACAAAAACGAGACCGGCAGATCAGGCGGATGAATTGCGGGTATATATTAATCCGGTAATTGTTGAATCTTCAAATGAGGAAAACGTAATTTATGAGGGGTGCGGAAGTGTACTAAATGGTGCTTTGTTTGGGCCAGTTAAAAGGCCGAAGGAAATAACTGTTGAGGCTTTCGACCAAAACGGAAACAAGTTCAGGTTAACTTGCGACGGAATTTTGGCGAGAGTGATACAACATGAATATGATCATCTCCTGGGTATTGAATTTACAGAAAAAGTTTTGGATTATAAAAAACTGATGACGGCCGATTATTATAGAGAGACAATTAAAATGTCACCTGAACAAATTGAGGCATCAAAAATTACGAAGAAAGTAGCGACTAAGCTGTAATTTTAGATTTTAATCAAGCGCGTAACAAATCTTTTTTAATTGAAAATAAGAAAGTTACAAATGATCTTAGGGTGATTTTGTTGGAATGGTGATATATAATTGATTAGGAATTTATAAAATAAAGGTTATTGAAGTAAAGGCTAAATGATATGAATGAAGATGTTTTTCACCTTGGAATTAAGGCATTAATACGAAATAAGGTGGGAAAAATTTTGCTTCTGCAGGTTAACCTGGAGAAATTGACCATAAAAGATAGAGGGGCCTATTGGGATATTCCCGGTGGGAGAATACAAAGAAGCTCGACAGTCGAAGAGACATTAAAGAGAGAAATCGAAGAAGAAACGGGGATTTTGGAGATAGCTAACATTAAACAAGTGGCCATGGTGTTAAGTAACATTAGGATTCCACTAAAAGACGGAGGAGACTTGGGCTTAATACTATCTATTTATGAATGCCAGATACCGGAGAGTAGCGAGAAACTAATTACTATTAGTGATGAGCATGTGGCTTGGGAATGGTTTGAGCCCAAGGAAGCGGCAAAGTTACTATCCGTGAAGTACCCTAAAGAATTTACGGAGATTGTGGCTTGTTTGTGAAACTAAAATCTAGCGGCATGATTACTAGTCAGGAAGAAACTAAGGGTGGGGTTTAGGTGAAAGACAGAATAGAATTAAAAATAGTTAAAGCTTAAAAGCCAGATAATTGCTAAAATCCAAAGATAACTGGCGGCCAGTGGATTCGGTGTCGCCTATTAGTAAACATTTCTTAGAATCAGCACCGCTTTGATCAATCCACCCAACGGCTACGCTTAAACCCTGAAATGTACCAGTATGAAAATGGGCAAGAAAAGCTTTGTCTTCGCGCAAGACACCTTCTGCGACTCTTCGAGGATTGTTTCTTTGATAATTCGGAAGTAATTTTTTATCCCATGTTACTTCTCCGACTCTGCGACAATCTACGGAAGAAGGTTCACTATGATCAGGCGCTATCAGACCCCAGAGTCCAAGTCGACTAGGTAATACTTTAAGTAAATATGAAAAAACCTGAAATGCTTCTCGACCCATTTCATGTTCTATACTTGAGCCGGTGGAGGCACGATCTAATCTTTCGTCACCACAGTTTTCTACAAAAGAACGAAGTCGTTTAGGACCTATTATGAGACGCTCGGTAGACATGTGCATATTATAGGGTATATATTACAATTAGCCAAATATAGCTTATATACTGGCAATATGATTAGATATAGTCATCAAAATATAGGAAAGGAATTCATGTATAATCTAAATTACTGGTAAAAAGCTAGGATTTAATAAAATGATAAAAATAAGAAGCCTGGGGAAAATATTGGAGCCAAGGGACAACGATTTTGAGCGAGGAGGGGTGCTTAATCCAGCTTGTGTAGTAAAAGACGGAATTACTCATATGTTTTATAGAGCAGTTGACGAAAAAAGAGCGTCAACAATAGGTTATTGCCAACTTAAGGAAAATCAGATTATCAGCCGGATGAACAAGCCGCTTTTAACCCCGGAGTATGATTTTGAAAGAGAGGGACTGGAAGATCCAAGGATCACCTATCTTGATGGAATTTATTATATGTTTTATACGGCTTTTGATGGCCTGAATGCCAGGATTGCTTACGCTACCAGCGATGATCTGATTGATTTTAAAAAAAGAGGCTTGATATCGCCCTCAATCACTTATGACCTGGCGGAAGATATTTTTTTTGAAAGTGTTAAACACAAACATCGATATAGCTTTTTTGAAAAACTATTTAAATCGGTTAATGGTGAAAAGATAATGCTTTGGGAAAAAGATGCTTCGCTATTTCCGAAAAAATTTAACGGCAAGTACGCTTTGTTTCATCGAGTTTTACCGGGAATCCAAATCTGTTATTTTGAGGATTTTGAGGAACTTAAAAACCAGAATTATTGGGCCAACTACCTGACTAACTTAAACGAAAAGATCGTGCTGGATCCGTGTGGGCCTTTGGAAAAGGCATATATTGGCGGTGGTTGCACCCCGATTCTTACTGAAGAAGGTTGGTTGATTATTTACCATGCCGTTGATGTGAACAGAGGAAAGCGGGTGTACCGAGCCAGTGCGGCCCTTTTGGATAAGGACAATCCGCAAAAAGTTATAGGAAGACTAAAATCACCCTTGTTTGAGCCCCAGGAAGAGTGGGAAACCGACGGAGTGGTTGATAACGTGGTTTTTCCGACAGGGGCTGCAATTTCGGGCAAAATGGTGTATATTTATTACGGAGCGGCAGATACAGTTATAGGCGGTAAGGCCGTCGAAATTAAAAGTTTAATTGATGAATTAGTTAAACAATAACAGTGAACCATAAAAGATATTTGACCAGAAAGAGAAAACCGTTGAGATTAATTTATGTTTCAACGTATGTACCGCAAAAATGCGGGATTGCGACCTTTACCAAAGATGTGACCAATGCTATTAATATGTTAAATCCTTTTGCCTTGGGGGAAATTATGGCGGTAGTAAAAACCGGAGAAGAGCCGGAATTCCCTTGGGAGGTAAAATATAAAATCCAGAGGGATGACTTGAACACTTATCTGCAGGCTGCCTGCTATATAAATAATTCAGGAGCAGACGTGGTTATGATCGAGCACGAGTTTGGAATATTTGGTGGTAGCTTTGGAGAGTATATTATTCCGTTTCTTGATGCGGTAAAGAAACCAGTGGTATCGACATTCCATACTATTCCGGAGGACCCTGAAAGTGAATACGGTAGAGTCCTAAAAAAGTTTGGTGATAAGGTGTGGGGAATTACGGTGATGCTGGAGCAAAGTGCTAAAAAATTAGCCAAAGACTATAAAATCAGTAAAAAGAAAATAGTGGTCATACCTCATGGAACACCAGATTTGCCGTTTACTTCCTCGGATAAATACAAGAAAGACAAGGGCTTAAAGGGAAGATTTATTTTGGGTAATGTAAACCTTCTGGCTAAAAATAAAGGCCTAGAATATACGATAGAAGCCATTGCTAAAATTGCCAAAGACATCCCAGAAGTGCTTTATATTGCTATCGGCCAAACCCATCCAATCGTTAAGGAAACCGAGGGTGAGGCTTATAGGGAATTTTTGAAAAAGAGAGTCAAGGAATTGGGGATACAGCACAATGTACGGTTTGTAAACAAATATGTATCGCTGGATAGCCTAATTTCATGGCTTAAAGCCATGGATGTTTATATTACTCCATACCTAGATCCGCAACAATCGTCTTCGGGGGCGTTGGCCTATGCAGTGGGCGCCGGCAAACCTTGCATTTCGACACCATATAAATACGCCAAAGAAGTATTGGCCGATGGCAGGGGCTTATTGGTACCTTTTAAGAACAGTAACGCTATTGCTAATGAAGTTTTGGATTTATGGAACAACGCAGAAAAAAGAAGAGAGATACAAAAAAAGGCTTATGATTTTGGCCGCCATATGACTTGGTCAGCGGTGGCATTACAACATTTGGATTTATTTGAGTCGGTAGCTAAGAAGCATAAAAAGACAGTGAAGGGAAATGAGTAAGATAATTCTAAAAAGGTTAATCGAAACTACCTCTAGGTACGGAGTTTATCAGCATAGCCATTTTTGTATATCGGACCCTAAGTTTGGCTATGCCATTGATGACCAGGCCAGGGCGTTGATAATAGCCAAAGAGGTAAAAAACCAAAGATTAAGAAAAATTTATGAAAAGTTTTTGTATCGGGCTTTTAAGGACGGCGAGCCGGTGTTTCACTATTTTTATGACAGTGATAAGGACTTGGTACCAGATAAAAGCATAGAAATAAGTGACGACGCGTTGGCGATGGTATTGTGGGCCTTAAAAACAGGCGAGGGCAATAATGAAAAAGATAAAGTAATAATGGATTATATCGAGAATAGAGCCAGAACCTGGGAATTCCCAAGATCCTGGTCGTACGCGCTGATCGGCTTGACAAAGGATGAGGTACCCAGTCAGCTGGAAATAGAGCTAAAAAGTAAACTGGTTAACTTGTACAATAAAAATAATAGAGAGGATTGGCAGTGGTTTGAAAATAGTTTGGTTTATGGGAATGCTTTGATGCCATGGGCAATGTGGGAGTTAAGCATTGCCCGCGATGATAAAGAAGCACATAAGATTGCCACCGAATCAACGGAGTTTTTGATCGAAGCCGGTCAGTTAGAAGGAGTGCCTCTACCTATCGGAAACCGTGGCTGGTATGAAAGAGGAAAGGAAAAGGCAATATATGATCAACAACCGGTGGAAGCGGCTTATATGATTCTTTGCCTGGAGGCAGCCTTTAAAAAAACTAAAGATGAGCACTACCGAGAGTGGGCAAAAAAATGGTGGGGTTGGTTTTGGGGAAATAACACTAAGAAAGTAAAACTAATTGAAAAATATGCCTGTTACGATGCAATAACCGACAACTCAGACAGGGTTAACCTTAACCAGGGAGCAGAATCGATAATAAGTTTTTTGTTGGCATGGTTGGCGGCCAAGAGACTATTGATTGAAAACAATTAAATTGATTTGGAGTTTTTTTGTGTATAGTTAAGTATGGATAAAAGAACCAAGGTGGTGGCAACTGTGGGACCGGCATCGGAGACAAAAGCAGCAATAGGCGAATTATTGTTGGCCGGAGTGGACGTGTTCCGACTTAACCTTAAGCACAATAGCCTGGCATGGCATAGAGAAACTATAAAAAAAATTAGGGAAGTCGCTTTGGAACAAAAGAAATCTTGTGGTATCATGGCTGATATTCAAGGACCGGAACTTAGAATTGAAGTTAGCGACGGAAAACCGATAACGATTAAGGCCGGAGAAGAAATTTGGTTAGAATCAGAATTTAGAGGTGAGAAAAGCCTAGTAATAAATAATCCAGAAATTATTAAGCAAATTAAACAAGGGAAGGAGGCTTATATTGATAATGGAAAATACCACTTTTTGTTTTCCGGAGATGACGATAAAGGCATTAAGCTTAGAGCCGAAAATGATTCAGTAATTCTTGGCCATAAAAACATTAATGTTCCCGGAATTAGTCTTGACTTACCACTATTTTCGGAAAAGGATTTGGAAATTCTTAAGCAGCTGGATAGTCTGGACGTGGATTTTTTGGCGCTTTCGTTTGTCAGGTCTAAAGACGATGTGGAGCAACTTAAGCAACTGGTAAAGGAAAAGGGATTAGATATTAAAATAATTGCCAAGATCGAAAACGCAGCGGCCATAAAGAATCTGGATAGCATTATTGACGCTGCCTATGGAGTGATGGTGGCCAGAGGAGATTTGGGAGTAGAAATACCGCTTAGACAATTGGCTTTTTGGCAAAAAGTGATTATAAGTCTGTGTCGAAAAAAACGTAAACCAGTGATTGTGGCTACCCAAATGCTGCTATCAATGGTCAGTCAGCCAAGACCTACCAGGGCAGAAGCGACTGATGTGGCCAATGCGGTTTATGACGCCAGTGATGCCCTGATGCTTTCAGAAGAAACGGCCATTGGAATGTATCCGATAAAAACAGTAACAGAGATGGTTGATATTTGTAGATTTGCAGAAGAATACGGGCAGACTACTAAGGTGGACGATCAGCTTGATAACGAGACTAAAATTTTGGGTGATTGCGCCGCTTCGATAATTCGGAACCGGAAGGATTATCCGATTAAAGCGGTGGTGGTGTTTAGCCAGGGAGGTGAAACTGCCAGAATATTGGCTAGATATCGGTTTAAGATCCCAATTATTGCCATTACTAACCGGATGCAGACCTATAGAATATTGCAGTTAAGTTACGGAGTAATCCCCTATTATAAACAGTTCAAGGATACCCAATTTGATAAATCAAACAGCGTGTTTAAAGAGATTATGGAATTCGGGACGATAAAACCCGGAGATAATCTGATCGTGATCCACGGAAATGACTGGTTTAATGCCGGATCCACCTCGGACTTGAGCCTAATTGGCGTTTAGACTAGGTGTAATAGCTTTTGATTTGATAGAGGAAGTAGAGAGTAATGGCGGCGCTTACCAGACCACCAACCAATTGGAATGATAAAAGTGAATTTAAAAGACCTAAAAGAGCAACGTAATAAAGAAGCTTCCAGGACTTAAGTTGGCGTTTGAAAAGGCCGGGGAGAGCAATAATTTCTAAAACCAAAATAAAGGTAGACAAAACCATGCTAATGATGCCAAGAAAGCTAACTCCACCACCGAGAAAACTGAAGGGTAAGGCAATGGCACTAATACCCAAAATAGCCAGAATTACTGGTGCCATGAGGACAATCATGACCAAGTCAATATAAGGGCCGTATTTGACGATAAATTCCTTAAAGCCTTGAGGCAAAGCCGGAGCCTTGTGAAGCAAATATTCGGTAAGAAAAGCATCTAATTGGCCCATAAAATCGCCAAAACTTTTGGGAGGGGAAGGAGGAGTGATATTGGTTTCGTTGGTCATATTAGGTTATTTAATCACTAATTTTTGGCGGATACAAGGGGGAAGAGTTATAATATAGGCATGAGTGACATTCCAGCCGAAGCTAAAAAGATTCAAGTATGGCTAAGGAACCGGGGCTTTGATAACCAGGTGGTGGTTATGGCCAAATCGGCTACCTCGATAAAAGGTGCGGCTAAAATAATCGGTTGCCCGGAAGAGCAAGTGGTGGAAACTATAATTTTTAAAGACAGCATTGAAAAAAGACCGGTTGGACTTATAAGTAATATTAATAATGGCGATATGAAAAAGATTTTGGAAAAAAGTTTAAAATTAAAACTGGAAACCGCCAGCCAGAGCTACATCGACGAGGTTAGCGGGTTTACAATCGGGCAATTACCGCCGATTGGGCACAGAATGAAAATTGAGATACTGGTAGACGAAAAGATCACCAAGCTTAAATATGTGTGGGCTTGGGCAGGAAGCGCTAAAGCTTTTTTTAAGATAGAGCCAAGCGACCTGGTTGAAATGAGCCAGGGGAAAGTAGTTAACCTAGACGGCTGATTTTGGAGTTTTCCAAATAATTTTGTTGTAGGCAAACCAGTTAAAGGGGATAGTAAAACAAAAAACGCCAATAAAAAGAAACAGGGTGCGGTATTGATCGCCAAAAATCTGGGTGCCCATTCCGATTACTAAGGACGGAATCAATATTCCGCCAAAGACGGAAGACAGGTTGAAGGTTAAGAATTTCTTAAGAAGCTTTTGGAAGCCGGTAATTTTTTCGGAAGAAAAGGTCCAAAGATTGTTAAAAGTAAAGTTAGAAATTATGGAGAGTTCGGAAGCAGTAGCGTTGGCGAAAAAATTTATTAAGCCGATTGGTAACAAAAAGCCTTTATAGACATTATTGAAGAACTTGAGACCGAAATAGTTGATCAAGAAGCCAAAGCCGCCAACAACTCCAAACTTAAGAAACTTTTGAGTAAAAGCATCGCGCCAACGGAGAATTAAGACAATTTTTAGAGTGTCTTTGGCTGTCCGGGATTCGATTTTTGACTCGCCAGCCTGACGAACCTGAAAAGGTAGCGGGATTTCGGTAAATTTCGCACCCATATTTATGGTTTCGAAAAGCAGCTGAAGCTTGTAAGCGAAACTCCTGGTCAGTAAATGGCTTTTATAGTCTAAATCCATGCGGTCAACAAAACCTTTTACCCGGGTGACTTTTAGACCGGTGGTTGGATCGGTAACTTTCCAGAAATTTTTGAAGGGGAAAAATAAAATAAATCTGGCGGTAAAGCCACCGACTTCAGAGAAAAATACCCGACTGAAGCCCCAGCCTTTGGGATCGGAGCCGCCTTTAATCTTCCTGGATCCAATGACATAATCGTAGCCTTCTTCCATTTTTTTGAGCATGACCGGGATGCATTCCGGAGGGTGCTGAAAATCACTATCGAATTCAAATACAAAATCAGCCGATAGCTGGTCGATGGCATATTTGAAGCCTTTGAGGTAAGCGGCACCGATACCATCTTTGGAGGTCTCGGTTAAAAGATGAACAGTCGGATATTTTTTGGCTGATTCGGTGACTACCTTTCCGGTTCCATCCGGAGAATTACCGTCAACAACCAAAATCTTCATGGACCAGCAGGCGGTAAGACCACCGGCTCCGGATTTGATTGAGGGAAAAGTTTTTTGGTTAAGATAGTCAATCATGTGGCCGATATTAGCGGCTTCGTTGTAAGTAGGAATAACGATAACGGCTGTTTGAACCTGAGGATTAGCTGACATGGTTTAGTATAGCAAGAAGATTATTTTTGGGAACTTTTTTGATAAAATTCAACTTAAATCAATAGTTAACAAAATACGTCCGCAGCAGAGTTGAAACGGGCACCAGATAGAATTTGGAAAGATCACAAATGAGTAGAAGAGAGAAAGAAATTTGGGAAGAGGAGAAACGTAGAATAGCGAAAGAGGTACAGAAAGAGGTGGAGGAGATGACTAATAATTTGCAGGGCGGTTATGGTATTGTAAGCTTTACAAGCAGGTCCAATGGTAAAGATAGAAAAAGAAGGAAACCTAGAGAAGTGGAATTATTGTTGTTACCTAAGTCAAGGATTTCTCGAGAAGCTAGGGCAGTAAAGGATGATAAGTTGGCAGACGGCTCATCGGGACGTCTATCCTTGGATAAGATGGCGCAAGAGTGCGGTTTCGGTAGGAGCGATGAGTTTTTGAATGCATTAAGGAGAAGGAGGATAAGATAGTATAATAGTGGATGGACTTTAAGGTTATAACCTTGTTTCCGGAGCTATTTGTATCCCCTTTATCGGAGGGGATAATGGCTAGGGCGATAAAAGACAAAAAGATAGAAGTCGAAACATTTAATATGCGCCAGTGGGCGTGGAACAGCTACGGGGCGGTAGATGACAGACCCTTTGGCGGAGGGGCCGGGATGCTGATTAGAGTTGACGTTATTGCTAAAGCGTTGGAGGAACTAAAGGTCATGAAAAACAGAAAAAGCGGCAAAAAGACAAAAATAATTTTAACCTCGGCTAAAGGAAAAAAGTTTAACCAGGCAAGGGCAGAAAGATGGAGCCGGATGGAAAAGATTGTGTTTATTTGCGGCAGATACGAAGGCTTTGACCAGAGAATTGCCGATAACTTAGTGGACGAGGAAATATCGATTGGTAACTATGTACTGATGGGGGGTGAGCTACCGGCTTTGGTAATGATGGAGGCGGTTACGAGGCTTTTGCCCGGAGTACTCCATAACCAGGAATCAATCAGGTCGGAAAGTTTTTCACTTGATACATCGGGAGAAAAGAGGCGAAGGGGAGCCGAAGCACCGCAATACACTCGACCGTTCGAATTCGAAGGAATGAAAGTACCGGAAGTTTTTGTTTCGGGTAACCCAAGCAAAATTAAGGAATGGAATGAATCCAGGAGATGATCATTAAAGCTGAAAACGGAATTATATATATGGTCCGAGGATCGATTAGAGGATGGTGCTGCCAAGAAGGACCAAGGCAAAGAAAATGATGACCAAATATTCGACCACTATACTCAAATGAAGATCACCGCGACGATAATGATGATAAAGGCTCCAGAAAAAGTAAAAAGCAGAGGTAAGGTAAATAACCCGACGCTGGCTGGATGGATTAAAAGCGAAGGAAACGAAGAGAACAGCCCCAATTAATAAAATCAATAAAAGAGATAGGTATTCAAAAGGTTTTTGATCGAATTCTTTGAAAAAAGACATAGTTTAGAAAATTGCCCCCTGACGGGTAAAGAGTAACAAAAGAAAAATTATGGCTAAAAAGCTGACATGGCCAGCTGCTGATCCCGAAAGACGCTTGGTTCCCCTCTTTAGAGTGAGGTAGCCATCGATGACCAGAACACCGATAATTAATATAAA
The DNA here is from genome assembly GCA_041663285.1 of Candidatus Shapirobacteria bacterium. Lineage (GTDB taxonomy): Bacteria > Patescibacteriota > Microgenomatia > UBA12405 > UBA12405 > UBA1435. The sequence continues at coordinate 21,054 of JBAZSP010000008.1, read as the reverse complement.
CATAATGGCTCCAATCGTTTTACTGATAGCTAAGGGACTAATAAGAGAGGCTGAGTCGGAGCGAGAGAGAGCGGGGATGGATTGCTCGGAGGCGGAAACCGGCGGCGGGATCAGGCTAATGGAAGAACTTTCCGGAATATCGGCTTTGGAATTAATAGGTGTACCAAAATGCTGGACAACAAGGGTAGTTTTGACCCCGTTTAAAACACCATTGGCAACACCGACACCAATTTCACGGTATTTGGATTGAAGAATATTGGCCCGATGAGTGGGAGATTTCATCCAGGCCTTCATCATGGACTCGGTGTCGTAAAAATCTTTGGCTAAGTTTTCGCCAGCTATGGTATAAGAATAATTTGCCTGGCGGAAAAAATCCCAGGGGTTGGTACCGGTGGGAGAAATGTGGGCCCAATAGTTATGGGAAAACATGTCTTGGGCCTTGAGCCTGGCCGACTCGGATAAGGCCGGACTGAATTTTAATTCCGGTATGCCCTGACGAGATCTTTCGAGATTGGTTAATGCCAAAACTTTTTCGAGGGTAATTTCGGATGAGTAACCTAAAATACCGGGCCTGAGGAAGGTAAGAGAAGATAGGAGGGATTGGTTGAGAAGATAGACAGCGATAAGGATGCTGATAATGCCAGGCTGGAGCAGATTTGACTTGTGATTATTACTTTCCTGGGGAACGAACCAATGCAATACTAGTGATTTCACAAAATCAGTATAAGATAAATCGTGACAATGTTAAAGAGATCCAAAGAAAATTAAAAATTAACCAAGGCGGTGACGGGAATAAAAAGAAATTCGGTTGAGCCAGCGCCAAAGAAGCAATCCAATAAAAATACCAACAAGGTCGATTAAAGTATCACGAAAACGGCCTTCGCGGTTGGGAACAAAAGACTGGTGAAACTCGTCGGAAAGGGCGTAGAGATAAGAAATGATGATAACTATACTAGCGCGGCGAAATGCCAAAAATAAAAACATGGCCAGAATGGCGTATTCGATTAGATGAAAAGATTTTAGAACAAGGAAACGATTTAGTTCGTTGCCGCCAATGCCGGTGGTAGGTTGACCTGAAAGATAGTAAATAAAAGCCATCCAGAAAAGTGACGGAAAAAAACGTAACATAGTTTTGAAAGTGGGGAGCATCAGTGACGGCGAAAAATAATAAGAGGAACAATAAGAAGCAGGCCACCAACGATTATTAAAATTATTGGTAATACGTTGGAAATTGCGGCGGGAAGATTGCCGGAAGCAGGGGTGGGGGTGGGAAAAACTATGTCGGAGATACCTAAAGATACTCCGGTAGGCTCGGGAGTATCGGAATCTTGTGTAGAATCAGGACTTAAATCGGCTACCAAATCGTTTAAAGGGATATCGGGTACCAGGGTAGGAAGCTTTAGAGTAGGAACCGGACTTAAAACCAGCCTAGAGGTCGGGGAGGATCCGGGAGTAGAGCTAGGGGTGTTAAAAATTACTGCAGTCGGGGTCGGAGCCTTGGTCGGAGTCGGAGTGCGGGTGGCGGTGGGGGTGCGGGTTGGTGTGACGGTAACGCTTGGAGCCGGGGTTAAGGTAGGCGTAGCTTCGGGAGCCAGAATTGTAATGGTTTTGGCCAGGCTTAGGACATAACCATCGGTTAATACTTCCTTAGCTCTGGCATAAATATTGAAAAGTCCGACCGGCTGGTCGTTGCGGGCTTTGATGGTAATGGTGGCTTCAAAATTTCCTGTCGAATTAGTGGTATATTTTGGCATTTGATCCCAGGCGCCATTGTAACCATTAACCCAATTAGCATTGTTTGATACTTCGATATAAGTCTTGGTCTCCCCTATTCCACCGTAAGCCTTAAAATAATAATCGGTATCTGCCTTGCCATTGGCTAAGATTAGTTTTAGTGTGAAACCGACGTTTTTGACAGCCTGGGAGGGGATAGTGTCGATAACAAGAGAAATTGACGGGTTAACGGAAGGAGTTGGAGACGCGGCTATGGTGGATATGGGGGTGTCGGTGGGCGCTAAAGTAGCTGAAGGGGTGGAGGTAGGCGATTCCTGAGCTGATATATAAGATGGATAGAAAAGTGACCCGGATAAAAAGAAGAGAAGAAACAGCAACACAAGATAGTCTACCAAATAGAATTAAGACCGAAGAACATCGATTGCATGCATTAGACGGGCAAGAGCTACGGGTTTGGTGAGGAGAGGCAGACTTTCGACGATAGGCGGGGTAATGGAAGAACCAGCAACAGCCAACCGAAAAGCCATAAAAAACTTACCAGTAGGCCAGTCATGGCTTTTGATTAAGTCTATTAGTTTTGGCTGAAGATTTGACGGCTGCCAATCGGTTTGCTGGTCTAGAAGCTCGCGAGCTTCGGATAACATTTGGGCGGAAAGCAATAGGTCGAGCTTTTGAGAGACAAAAAGATCGCGGGACAGAGAAATTTGGTGAAAAAGAAAGTGGGTTAAGGTGACAGCGTCTTTTAGGGTAATGATTCGCTCTTTAATCAGAGGGACCAATAGCCGGAGGGTATCAGTACTGGCGGATGGCAGGTATGGTGTTAGAAGGCTGACCAGTTGATCATCGGTTTTTTGACGAAGATATAGTCCGTTGAAATAATCGAGTTTTTTGCGGTCAAATACTGGCTGCTGTTTATGAAGATGTTCGGTACTGAAAGCCTGGATAAATTCGGCAAGGGAAAATACTTCCTGGTCAGTGCCGGGATTCCAGCCTAAAAGCATGAGGAAGTTTAGGAGGGCTTCGGGAAGATAACCGTCGTCCAAAAACTGACGAACAAAAACAGAGCCGTGGCGCTTGCTCATTTTGCCAGAATGAGATGGATCGAGTAAAACTGTAAGGTGGGTAAACTGAGGAAGGGGCCAACCAAAGTAGTTATAAAGGATAACCTGCTTGGGGGTTGAAGATATCCATTCTTCGCCACGAAATATATGGGTGATATGCATAAGGTAATCATCGACAACAACCGCAAAATGATAGGTGGGAATACCGTCTGATTTGATCAGCACCTGATCATCAATTTCGTTGGTATTAATTTTTATTTGACCACGGACAGAATCGACAAAAGAAATCACCTGGTTATCGGGGACCTTTAGCCGGATAACATAGGGAACGTGATCGGCCAATTTTTGTTTTATTTCGGCAGGAGAGAGATTCAGACAATGCCGGTCGTATTTTGGTATTTGTTTTAGAGCCTTTTGGGTAGTCCGCATTTCTTCCAACCTTTCCGGAGTGCAAAAGCAATAGTAGGCAAAACCATGGTTAAGCAACTCGGTGATGTATTTTTGGTAGATTGGTAAACGTTCAGTTTGGGTATAGGGGCCGTAAGGACCACCAATATCCGGGCCCTCGTCCCAGCTTAGACCGCAATCGGAAATGTCTTTTAGGATTCTTTTTTCGGCGCCGGGGACATAGCGCTTTTGGTCGGTGTCTTCTATGCGAATGATAAACTGACCAGAATATTTTTTGGCATAGGCAAAACTAAAAAGCAGAGTCCGCAGACTGCCGATATGAAGCTCGCCGGTGGGGCTGGGGGCCATACGGGTGCGGACGACAGCAGGATTCATAAAGGGATTGTATCATTGTAACCACGGATTTTATTTATTTTGGTAAAATGATTATGTGTCGTTGACCTACACTGCCTATCAGGCCAGAATATTTATAAAATTGAGCGGATTTTTTTTGGCGATAATTGTTTTGGGCTACATGGGATCGGTGGCGGCCATTAAAGCATGGGAGGCCGCTCATCCGAAACTAATAAAACCGACTGTCAGATACGGGTTGTTACCAAAAATTGTTTTCCCGGAGAAACAATATGAGAAAAAAACCTTCGCCTTGGAGTTGCCAAATGATGCTGTACCTGATTTAGGTGACCAGATGAAAGTATACCTAGTATTTAGACCGGATAAAGATGTGATGGCTTTTGAGCACGATAAGCAAACAGCAAAAAATTTGGGTTTTGCCGGCGAGCCGGTAAAAATTGCCGACGGGATCTATGAGTTTGGTAATAACAACCTAAATTACCAACTAATAATGAATGTGGTCGAAGGCAGTTTTAAATTACAATACCCATATAAGAATGATCAGACGCTAATGGCGATGAAAAAAATTCCTAATAAGGAACAAGCGATATCGATGGCCAGAGGTTACTTGTCGACTGCCGGAAAATGGTCAAAAGACCTTGAGGACGGTGAACAAAAGGTCAGCTTTTGGAAAATTGAAATTGACGGCCTTAAGGCGGTTAGTTCACAATCGGAAGGAAACGTAGCCAGGGTGGAATTTTTTCGAAAGAACCTGGAAGATAAATTTAAAATCATGTCAACCAACATTGCGGAAGCCCCAATTTCAGTAATGGTAACGGGTATGGGCGATAGCCAAAGAAATATTGTGGAATTTAATTTTAAATATGCCGATATCGATCGTGAAGCTTTTTCGACTTACCCCATTAAGTCAACTGCGGCGGCGATTGAAGATTTAAAAGGCGGAAACTACTGGCCGGCGGTTGATACTAGCTCCAAGACGGCAACAATCAGGAAAGTATATTTGGCGTACCTGGAACCATTTACACTGACAAGCTTTATGCAGCCTATTTATGTGTTTGAGGGTGATGGGAATTTTGTGGCTTATGTGCCAGCGGTAGACAGAAACTGGGTTAAAGAGTAGACCAGCTAACCGACGATTTAGCCCAATCGACCAAAGCGGCGGTGTCCTGAAAACGATCCTGACTTTGGGCGACAACGCTTATGAGATAGTGGCCGTCGATGTTTATAAGACCAATGAAACAACCCCCGGCTTCAGGTGTCCAGCCGGTTTTGAGGCCTTCGATTTCGGTTTTGATGCCAAGTAGCTCATTAGTAGAAATTATCGGGTGTTGAAAAAGGCCGTCAATATCGGAAACAACCATATCTTTTTGCTTAACAACGTCAGTAACTATAGGATTTTGAAGCGATAAGCGACCAAGTTGGGACAGATCATAAATGGTTGAGTAATGGTCGGGATGATGGACACCGTCAAAATTAGTAAAGTGAGTCTGGCTTAATTTATACTTGACAGCGATTTGGTTCATCTCACTAATAAAGCCTTCAATTCCCTGCCGGTGGTGTGAGGCCAGATTGAAAGCAGCGTCGTTGGCAGAATAAATAAGAAGGGCCTGAACCAGGCTACGAACAGTTATTTTTTCGTTGACTTTTAACCCCAATACCTTACCTTCGGAGTACTCCTGATAAACGGTGACGACCTCATCCAAAGGATAAATGTTTAAAGCGGTAATTGCGGTGGCCAACTTGGTGATTGAGGCAGGGTAAATGCGAGCGCGGTGGTTTCTTGAGGCCAGGATGGTGTTGGTTTGAGCATCAACTAAAATAAAATAATCAGCTGTAACCGGTGGGCTAACCGAAGATTTGAGCTTAGGGATAGTGTGCGGCTGGTAAGTGAGCAAATCGGAGCCTGATGTGGCAGCCGATGATGGCTGGGGATAAAACTGCCAAACACCAGTTGAGGGTAACCAAAATAAATTTAGGATCAATATGAAGGCGAAGATAAACGGCTCAAAAGACAGTGACTTAACAGACATATTCGCCCTGCTTGGGATTTAAAGAATTAACAAAATCAGCCGACTTGATGATAAGAGATTTGGTTAGTGATCCGGCATTAAAAGCGATATCGGCTTCCGATAAAAGCCCCTTATCGACGTAGGTGACCAGATTAAAAAGATTGCCAAACGGAGGAACGGCGCCAACCGGGACACCGCTTAAAGTTTCGACTTCGGCCGGGGTAGCCAGGCGAAGATCTTTAACCCCAAATTGGGACTTAAATAGTGAATTGTCTAGTTTTTTAGCAGCTGACAATACGATTAAGACCGGACTGCTGTCGGCATAGGCTACCAGGGCTTTGGCTCCCTGCTCCAGCCGGGTGCCACGGGCAGTGGCCGAATCTTGTGAAGTCTTGGTTTGAGGGTGATCTATTAGCTTGTAGGAGACTGACTTTTCGGTCAAAAATTCAATAAGACGGTTAAAAAGAGAAGATGAAGGTGTGGATTGGAATTTTTTGCCAATTTGGGAAAGCCGCCCGTCTATCCGCTCCATATCGCGGGGATAGAGAGTAGCCTGGCGGATGTTATCAAGGGCTAAAATATTTTGAGTTACCCGTTCCAAGCCGATGGCGAAACCTCCTTCGGGAGGCATGCCATACTTAAAGGCTTGGGTGTAAGGGTTTTCGTAGTCTTCGGGCTTTTGGCCGACTTTAATTATTTTTTGGGTAAGTTCATCATAGTCATGGATACGCTGGCTGCCGCTAATCCATTCAACTCCCCGACCGATTAAATCGAAACTTAAAGTTTCTTCGGGATTTTCGGGGTCGGCAAATGAATACCAGGCCCTTTTTTTGGTGGGAAAGTGGGTAATAAAGACCATGTCGGACCCATGAGTTTCCAGAGACCAACGACAGATTTCCCGCTCCCCTTCCGGATCCATATCGAGCTCGTTTTGAACATCACGACCGGTACGCTGATAGATGATTGTCAAAGCTTCTTTGAGCTTTATTACCGGGGTATTTTCGACAGTTTTGGGGACAGTTAGTCCATATTCAGCCAATATGTCGGCGTGTTTTTGGGCAACGGCCTGAAAGATGGCCTTGACGGTACTATCGGCTACCTTGACCACATCCATCCAGCTGTCAATAAAGCCCAACTCGACGTCGAGGGAGACAAACTCGGTAATGTGGCGGGTGGTGACGGAGGGCTCGGCCCGATAGGCGTGGGCGACGGAAAATACCCTTTCAAAAATGGAGACCATTATTTGTTTGTAAAGCTGGGGACTTTGAGCCAGATAAGCCTTGTAACCAAAGTAGTCGACAGGAAAAACCTGGGAGCCACCTTCAGAGGCAGCAGCGACGATGGTGGGGGCATGAAATTCGGTAAAATCCTGACTAATTAAATAATCACGGAAAGCCTGGGTGATAGTGGCCTGAACCCGAAAGATGTCCTGGATTTTTTTGTTGCGAAGTGAGGCCGCCCGGTAATCCAAAAGAATAGGCAAGGTAACTTTAGAATCGGCGGTGTGAATATCAAAGGGTAAATCACGGGCGAGGGATAAAATTTTAAAAGAATCAGCCGAGACTTCAATAGTACCGGTTGGGATTTTCGAATTAACATAGGCGGGGTCACGTTGTTTGACGGTACCGGTAATTTCGATAACTGATTCGTTTTTTAAGACAGCAAAATTTTTGTCACCGACTATTTGGACCAGGCCAGAGCGATCACGGATGTCGGCAAAAACCAGTTGGCCGTGACTTCGAACCGAATCTACCCAGCCATTAATCTTTACCAGTTGGCCAATGTGAGCTAAAGTGTCAGAAATTAGAGTACGATGCATATTTGTTTAAATATATAATTATATTAAGAAAACCATGGCATAAATGCCAGTGTTTTTTTGGGTTTAAAAAAAAGACCCCGCGGGAACGGGGTACGAAAATTTAGCCATATTTTCGTGCTCCGTAAAAAACGACACACGTTGCTTTAGTAACGATAAAGCTTTCGGGAGGTTCTAATTTCTTGCGATTTCTTCCTCCAGCATCGGTGGTGTTGGCACCTTTACGCTTGTAAAGAAGTTTACAATAAAATTTTTGAGACTACAAGTTGGGGGAAGGTGGTGCCATTCCAGGTGTTTGAACTAATTTGAGCGATAAGATCGACGGACTGACCAACAACCAATTTTTCGGTTAATTCGGCCATTCGAAAAGCAATGGCGTCGGTACCAATGTTTTCGACAGATGGGGTAAGGGGATCGTCCAACTTAAGCTTCAGATGATCGAAGGACGAACCAATTATCCGCTTAGAAATTATTTTTAAATTCTTAAATAGAAATAAAGGCTTGGGGTTGCCCAGACCAAAGGGTTCAAGCGACTGCAACGCATAAATATTTTTTAGTGTTACGGCCGAAAGCTTCATTAGACTGTCAACTTCTATCGAGGGAGTTTGGTCGTGACTCTGAAGCATCAGGTTCAAATGGCTGGTTAATTTTTTTTTGAGGATAGGAATATTTTTGGATTCAATAGAAAAACCAGCGGCGGCAGCGTGACCGCCTAAGTCGACAAAAAGATCGGAATATTCCCTAAGTACCTCAATAATATTTATTTCGGGAATTGAACGACACGAGCCTTTGGCAATATTTTCGGCTTCAGAAATGATAACGCTGGGAAGATAATATTCGTCAGTTAGGCGAGAGGCAATAAGACCAATTACTCCGGGATGAAATTTTGAATGGGAAACAAAGACTAACTTATTCTGATCGGATTGTTGCTTTTGGATAACCTTGGTCAAATCAAGCATGTATGATTGGAGTTGCTGACGATCCTGGTTAAAACTATTTAAGGTGGCGGCAAATTGTGAAGCCTGCCGAGGATTTTGGCAACAGATGAGACGGAGGGCATCGGTTGGGTTGGAAAGACGACCAACCGCATTAATCCTGGGACCAAGGACGAAACCAAGATCATAGGCCGACAGGGAGTCCGGCTTCAAACCACAGGTTTCGATTAGCTTTTTCAACCCGGGATTGGGATTAACCCGTAAAGAGTTCAGTCCATGGAAAACCAAGTTACGGTTGACACCGGTCAGGGGCATGGAGTCGGCGACGGTTCCCAAAGCGGCTAAGCCCTGATCGGCTGTTTTGGTAAATCTATTGGCTAAAAACCAGGCGAGGCCGCTGGCGGCTAACTTGGTAGAATGAACCTTGGCATTGACCTTAAGTTTTGGGTGACCAGGAAGGTGATGATCAACAACCAAAATTTGTAGCTTTTGACTTTTCAGCCGATTGAATTCGGGCTGAGCAACGATACCATTGTCAACGGTTATCAAAAGACGGAAAATAAGATTCTTTTGGCGCTGTACTCTTAAAAAACTGTCGGCCTTAAAACCATAACCATCAGTTTGGCGGTCGGGGATAAAAGGATAAACATTAGCTCGGAGCTTAGTTAAAGCCTGCCATAAGAGAGCAGTAGCGGTTATGCCGTCGACATCGTAATCGCCGTAAATTAAAATCGGCAGATTACCTTTGATGGCCTGACGGATAAGCCGATCAGCTTTTTGCAGCTTTAGGCCGATGGATTCGGAAGTGGGGCTAGGCGGGGCAAGAAACGCCTGTTTGTCCTGACCCAAGATGCCCCGATTTTCTAACAAAAGATTAACCAGATTTTGGGGTGAAAAAGAAGAGTCGACGACAGCATCACTCTTAAATTTTATTTTGGGGACAGGCATGTTTATATTGTACAGGATTGAGTTTGACTGGCTTTTTGGTATACTTCTGTTAGTTTTGGCGAGTACCAACGCTACAAACTAAGGCGGAAGCCTGAATTTATTTTTGTGGTATAAGGAGTCCGTTATCAAAATGGCAAAAAAACTTTTTGTAGGCAACATTCCCTACACAATGACCGATGACCAACTGACGGGAATATTTTCCCAGTACGGGAAGGTGGTTTCGGCCAATATCGTTAAAGATAAATATTCCGGCAGAAGTAAAGGATATGGTTTTGTAGAATTCGAAAACGAGGAAGAAGCGATGAAGGCGGTTGAAACATTAAACGGCAGCGATCAGGGAGGAAGAAATATCGTAGTAAAGGAAGCACTTCCCAGAACCGAACAGCCAGTAGAAAATCAAAGCCAGAGAGCAGATATTGCTTAACCTGTTGAGTGAATGATCCCCCCAATTATGTTGGGGGGATTTTATTTGATGTAAAATGTAATTATGGAAATATTTGACATACCGGCAAAAGTCATGAAGCTGGTAAAAAAATTCCAAAAAGAAAAAGCCTCAATTTACATTGTGGGAGGAGCAACCCGGGATTTATTGTTAAAAAGAGAAGTAAAGGATTGGGACTTTGCCACGAACTTAACACCAATGCAAATGAAGAAGATGTTTCCTAAAAATAGCTTTTGTAACAATGAATTCGGAACATTTTCTATTATCGGCGAAAACAAAGAGATATTTGAAGTTACAACTTTCAGAACTGAAGGTCAGTATTCCGACAAAAGGCATCCGGATAAAATCAAGTTCGGAAAGACAATTGAAGAAGATCTCGGGCGAAGAGACTTTACTATTAATGCAATAGCTTTGGAAATTAACGATGATAAAGGAAAGTTGCCAAAGGTAAGGTTGATAGACCTATTTGGGGGCAAGAAGGATATCGAAAATAAAACCCTTAGGACCGTCGGCAAGGCAGAGGACAGGTTTAACGAAGATGCTTTAAGAATGATGCGGGCGGTAAGAATTGCCAATGACATAAGTTTTGCAATTGAAGAAAAGACATTTGAGGCAATAATTAAGCTGTCAGGGACGATAAAGGCAATAGCGGCAGAAAGGATTAAGGATGAGTTATTTAAAATCCTGAAAAGTGATTCTCCGGTAAAAGGGATAGAGCTTTTGTGGAAGGCAAAACTAATGGAACAGATTCTGCCTGAACCACTTGAAGGAATCGGAATAGAACAAAAAGGCCACCATGTTGATGATGTTTGGACTCATAACCTAAAGACGTTGGGCAATTGCCAAACAAAAGACCCGATAACCCGATTAGCGTGCCTTCTTCACGATGTAGGTAAGCCCAGGAGTTTAATGATTACGGGTAAAGAAAGGACATTTTATAACCATGAGATTATTGGCTCAAGAATAGCTAGGGCAATAGGCCAAAGGCTAAGACTGTCAAAAGCAGAAAGCGACAAGCTGTTTAGACTTGTCAGATGGCACATGTTTAGTAGCAGCGAAACCCAGACTGACAAAGCGGTAAGAAGATTTATAAGGAAAGTGACACTTGATCTGGTAGACGAGATGATTGACCTGCGACGGGCGGACAGGCTGGGGAGCGGAGCAAAGGAAACCAGCTGGCGTTGGGAGTTATTTAAAAAGAGGATAGTTGAGGTCCAAAAGCAACCCTTTTCAATTAAGGACTTAAAAATTAACGGACTTGATGTAATGGAGATACTAAATGAAAAACCGGGTAAAAAAATCGGTGATGTGTTGAAAGCGATTTTTTTGCGGATAGAAGAACAGCCAGGGCTAAACGAGCGGGAGATATTGCTTAAAATGGTTGAAGAGTATAAATGAAAAGCCAGTTACAGGATAAACCGAGATCTAAAATAATTTTTAAGGGCTATATAAACCGTTATACGAAGTTAAACTCACAGGAAGAGAGGATGATCCATTATGAGGAGCGGTATAAAGCTATCAGTAAGGACTGGGACAACTCGCTAATCATACTTTCGAACCAACTAAGAAAATTTATTAAGCAAAAAGGAAACATCAAAATACTTGACGCCGGCTGCGGCAGGGGCAACTATCTGATTGATGAAAACCGAAAGGAGATTGATTGGGCCAGCGGAATTGACATCTCGCCGGCGGCGACCAAAGGAAATATTTGCCTGGATGAGATAAAGTTCGGTGATTTGGAAAATATCCCCTACCAGGATAAAACCTTTGAGGCGGTAACGTCAATTTTTGTACTGGAACATCTTAAAAATCCTAAAATAGTATTTAAAGAAATTCATCGGGTACTTAAAAAAGGAGGTATATTTTTGTTTTTAACACCAAATAAAGATTCATTTTTAGTAAGAGTTAAAAACTTGGTAAACGCGGTGTCTTTAAACGGAAAATTAAACTATTGGCTATTTGGCAGAAAAGAAGACGATATCTTCCCGACTTATTACTTGGCCAACGAGGTAACAAGTTTGAAACATGATTTGGAGGTTGCCGGCTTTCAGAATTGCGAGGTGAAAACTAATTTTGAGCCCGGGTATACGACGTTTGGGAAATTTTCGTTTTGGTTAACCCGAAATATTGAATATTTAGGTAGGCTTTTTAAGACAACCGCAACTCACCATCATCTAGTAGGCTGGGCCATAAAGTAAAGCTACTTTTTTCGTTTCCAGAAAAGAACAAGTGGAATAGCAACAGCAAAAGATGAGTAAGTGCCGCAAATAACACCGATTAGCAAGGCTACAGCAAACCATCGGGTAGTGGCACCGCCTAGGACAACCAGGGAAGTAAGCATAAAAATTATGGTCATAGAATTATTTAAGGAACGGACAATGGTTTCGGTGATGGCGGCGTTGGCAAGCTCAACCCAATTTAGCTTAGACAACTGGCGTTTTAATTCGCGGATTCGGTCAAAAGTAACCACCGTATCGTGGACGGAAGCGGAGAGAGTGGTAAGGAGGGCGGTAACGAATAACGAGTCAACTTCAGCGTTAAAGAAACGGCCCAAAATTGAAAAGCTACCCACCAGGATTAAGGCATCGTGAAGCATGGCTAAAATGGCTGAAAGACCAAAGGTGAAGTCGTGGAAGCGGGTACCAATAAAAACTAATAGAAAAAGGGAGGCTAAAACAATAGCATAAATTGTTTTTTTCAGAAGTTCCCTACCGAGGAGAGGGCCAAGAGTTTCGAAACGCTGTTCTTTGAGATCGGGGTCAAGCTTTTGAAGCTGCTGCTGAAGACTAACTTTTTGGTCGGAGGTGATATTTTCAAATTTCAGCAGATAGACAGTTTGATTTTGGGAAAATGAGGACAACTTGATGTTTTGAGAGGTAAAAACCTGATCGATTTTTGGCCTGTCAGGCTGGGAAGGTAGATTTAGCTCCCATACCGAACCTCCGGAAAAATCAACTGATGGCTTAAATTTCCAAAACATGATTGAGTAAACCGACATTGAAAGTAGAACCAAAGAAATCAAAAAAAACAAAGGCCGAAATTTCATGAAGTTCATATGCTTATGGATGCTTAGGAGTGGCTAAAACAGTTAATTTTTCCCGGGCAAAGACACGAAGAAGATTCCGGGTGACAACGACGCCGGTAAAAACGGAAACGACTATGCCTAAAATTAAGGTTACTGCGAAACCGCGAACCATACCGGAACTATTTAGAAAAGACCAGTTAAATGGGTTAAAGAGAATAAAACCGGTAATAATTGTGCAGGCATTGGCGTCTTTGATGGCATCCCAGGCGCGGCCAAAACCAAGCTCCATAGCGTTGTTCCAGCCGCGACCGCGACGAATTTCTTCCCGTAGTCGTTCAAAAATAAGAATATTACTATCGACGGCCATACCAACAGATAAGATAAAGCCAACAACACCAGAAAATGTTAAGGTAACCGGAATAAGGCGGTACAAGGTTAAGGTGGTCAGGCCATAAATCAGAAGCGAGACGTCGGCAATCAAACCCAGTTTGCCATAGTTGGCAATCATAAATAAGCAAACCAGAAATAAGCCGACCAGACCGGCCTTGACCCCTTTATCGATGGCGTCTTTTCCTAATGTTGGGCCAATATAAGTTTGCTGAACTAAACGAATTGGCAAGGGAAGAGCGCCAGCGTTAATTTGAGCCGATAAGGCTTTGGCAGAGGGAAGGTCAAAACTACCGTTTATTACGGCCCGACCATCAGGAATTTCGGTTTCGACAAAAGGTATGCTTATAGGCATATCGTCAAGAAAGATGCCGATACGTTTGTTTAAAAACTTTTTGGTAGCGGCGGCAAAGAGTTGCGACCCCTCCTGGTTAAACTCCAAACCTACTTCGGGCTTACCGGTATTGGGATTAATCTGAACCTGACTAATAACAAGGTGGGAACCGTTTATACCGGTGTCTTCCGAAAAGACGTCAGCGAAAGTAGCAGAAGCGGTAGCTTCGGGAGCAATCTCGGTTTCGCCTCTAAAAGTTAACTGGGCGGTCTTGCCAATAAGGCTAACTGCCTGGTCAAGCTGGGTGATTCCCGGTAACTCGACAATCAGGCGATACCGCTCATTTTCGCGGGAAAGCTGAACATTAGCCTCGCTGATACCAAAAAGATTTACCCGTCTTTCAATATTTGTCTTGAGAGATTCGGTAGCGGAGGAGATGGAATCGGCCGGTACTTTAGAAGTATCAACCTCAAAGAGGAGGGAGGCGCCACCAGCCAAGTCGAGGCCGTATTTTAAATCGTATTTTTGAGAAAAGTTTAGCGGACCCAGCTTAAAATTTAGGTTCGGCCGGTAAAAAGTGTGTTCCCAATTTATTTTTTGAAAATGAATTTTGACGGGAATGGTTTCGGGGAGATTAATAATAACTGCAATAAAAACAAAACCGACAATTGTCCAAAAAATATTCCTGGTTTGGGTTGATAGGTTAGCCATAGACTTTATTGCTTGCGGCTGATTAAGAGTAATTGCCGTGGATGACCGGTAAAAGTAAATTTAATGGCAGACGACTGGGGATAGGTAACAAAGGTAGCAATATCCCCTTCACGAATATTAAAATCTTTAATGGCCTTTGAGGGAATAGTAATGGCCAAACTATTGCCAGTTTTTATTACCTTACGGGTTTGATTCATAAGATTATAGAATATCTTTGGGGCTACCTATTATAACCAAAGGTTGGCTTAAGAAGAAGTCAACCATGAAAGGATCTCTTTTAAGCCGTCGAATCTGGATTTCGGCCCGATCCATAATCATATAATTAATTTCCCGACCCCGTGATTCTTCTTCGGCTTTAATAATATGGTCAACTTCTTTGACTGACACGTCGCCAACAATAAGTATGTCGATGGCGTTTTTTGACTTTGGTTGATTTAGTAAAAAGAAATAGTCGGCGGCACAAAATCTAACTTGGCCGACTTTTTTTTCCTGCAAGGCCAGGCCGAAGCCCGATGTTTTGCTAGCCAGGGAAACTAAATCCACCAAAAGAGGGTGCGACAGGTTTGCCCAATAATAAAGGCGATTACTGCGCCATTCTGAATTTATTAAGTTGGCCTTTTTTAGGTTATCAAGCTCCCGACGGACAGAATTTATTTCTTCCTCGGCTAATCGAACGAGCTGGCGAACATAATACAATTCGGTAGGATGGCTAAAAAAAAGGTTAATTAATTTTTGGCGGGTTTTGGAAACAAAAAGGCGATCCAGAACGTTAGACAGCTTCATAGTTAACAGTGGCGTTAAGAGGTAAAACTTCAATCCAAATACGGCCGGGGACGAAATTCACTTCTTTGCCGGTAGCGGTTTCTTTAAAGATGGTTCTGGCAGTTCGGTTAGCTTTGGTCCAATCAATGTCGGTTTTGGTGCCGTTTTGAATCAAAACGCCCTTACCTTTGCCAATTACTTCGTATAGGTTGTGGCCATGAACATCGATACTTCTGGACTCTTTGGTGAACTGAAGAACTATATTTTTGGCATCCAATTGGTCACCGTTATTGAAATCGATATGTGGCTGGCCGCCGTTTTGGCGAAGATATTTATTTTTGACCGTATCGTATACCCAGCTTACCGAATACCTCTTGTCGCTCGACCAAAAATCAAAATTAGCCTTGGTAGCCGTCGGGCTTCCGGAATACTTATCGGGTTGGTTAAATTTCCAGCTGACGAAATTCTTGTCCCAAGGAGTTTTTTTGACTTCAGTAAGGTTGCTTAGTCCGCGGTTGGCTGCAATATTCCAGAGTTCTGAACTTGAACAATACATGGTATGTTCTGTGTCTTTTACGGCCCCGGTTCGCTCCGGCTCCCGACGACAAGCTTTGTAGGCTAAGGAAAATTGATTTAAATCACTCCAAGTTCCCTTTTGAGTCCAGCCCAGCTCTTCGATTTTCTCGATAGCCAGAGCCTTTCTGTTTGTAGTGCAGGGGCCAAGCTCACCGGTTTCCATGTTTTTGGGAGCGGAACAGTTAGCTCCGCCAACATGAGCATATAGAGGATAATCGCCGTATTCTGAAACTAAATCCAGATAATAGACCCGAGCCGACCTGACTGGCCCAACGTCGTATTTATTGGCAGCACCTTTAACAACATTGCAATAATATAAGGCCATAAACCTGGTAATGCCACCCTCGGCGACCGCCTCGTAGACTACATCGGCGTTTTGCAAACCGGATTGAGGCCGGGAATCAAGATGATTCTCAATCATTACGGCAAGAGGGCGACGACCAGCCCAAATAGCTTTTTCGTCGGCGGTGAACAGCTCGCCGTTTAGCGGACAGGCTTCGGTTTTAGGGCCGGAAAAGGTTAGGACTCCGGTTTGCTTATTGGATGGAGTTGGAGTGCCGGAAGTCGACACCGGATCGGGCTTGGAGGGTGGCCGGGAGGTAAAGGATCTAAACAGAACGTGGGACAATCCACCGGCAACGAGCAAAATGCCGACGTAAATGGAAATCTTTAATAATCTTTGATTCATTGAGTTATTAACTATTAATTGCCTTGATAATTGCTTTTTTCTCTTCTTGGGAAAAAGCCTGACTGGCAGAAGAGCCATCTTTAACTGCCTTGGCGTAGACGCGGGTTAGTTCGCGATTATGTAATGAAGTAATAATAACACCCGAATTAGTGTTATCCAATAAACAAAGAATAAAACTCTGATCTCCTCCGACCTCATTAAACGGATTAAAACGAGAAAGTGCAATTTTTAAAGACTGATTCGGATGGGGAATGCTATGGTCTATTCTATTTTGTTTGTTTTTTCTATAGATAATGTAAGTTAAGTAAATTAAGGCGGCAAAATTGGCGAGAGAGAGTGCAAGAATCAGGTTTACCATAAGATAGCATTATTGTAGCAAAATCTTGTGCTATACTGGCTTGAAGATGATGGACCAGGAAATAAAACTGATTAAAAAGGACTTGTTAAAAAGCCTAATATTTAGCGTTTTCGGCTTAGCTTTTATCTTTTGGTGCTATTATCAAAAGCTGTAATCGTTATTTTAATAATTAATTTATTTAAGGAGGTGAAAAACCAGTGTCAACAATTAAATTTTATTCCGTAAAATCAAGAAAGACAGTAGAGATCGACATATCCAAAGTAAGTAAAGTGATGTTGAAGAACGGACGACCAGCCGCTAAAGCAGTTGATCCCGAAACCGGGAAAAATATGTTTAAAATACTTTCTGCTGCAGAAGCAGCGATGTTGTAATTTTTTTGATTCTTTGATAGACACCCGGCGCAAGTCGGGTGTTGTGTTTTTTAGGCAATACAAGGTAAAATAGTGCAGACTTCAAAGGTAAGGAAGGATTAACTCCGAAGTAAATTCGGAGAGGAAAGTCCGAACTGCAAGAAGCACAGAATCTTAAAATTATAGAGTTGGCGCAAGCTAACAGCTCTGCTACAGTGACGAGTAAGAAGCTGTCTTCGCAAGAAGATCCGGCGACCGAAGTGAAACGAGCATCTTTCTGGCAGAAATTTCAAATTGGAGCTTAGGGCTTCTACAGCTTCAGGTAGAAAGAAAAGATAGATAATCCATAAACAGAATTCGGCTTAACGTTACCTTTGAAGTCTATTTTTTGAAGACAGAAGAGATATTGTGAAGGATTGGACAATGAGATAGGCAGGAACAGCTAATAGGGCGCCGACAACACCCGCAAGTTTGGCTCCGGCAGCTAATAAGAAAATGGTAGCCAAAGGGTGAATTCCAACAGCTTCTTTCATGATCTTGGGGACAATATAGGTGTTTTCTAACTGCTGAATAATGATCATCCAAATGATAGTAAAAATGGCAGCCGGTGGCCAGGTAGCATAGGCAATAATTGCCGCCAAGGCGCCAGCGACGGTAGGACCAATGTTGGGAATGATTTCGAGTAGTCCGGCAATAATGGCCAGGGGAACGGCGTATTTTATTCCGATTGCCAAATAACCAAAATAAGAAAGCAGGGCGATAGTAACCATGAGAATCAACTCGGCGTTTACCCAAGCACCTAGCTTAGTCTCCATGGAAATTAAAATATTTTTGGCATGATCTTCACCAACCGGACCGAATAGTTTTAAGGCGTAAGAAGGAATATTTTTCCTTTCCATTAAAAGATAGAAAGTGATAATTAGTATTATAAAAAAGGAAAATATATTGCTGGCTACAGAAAAGACAGCCTTGGCAATATTTGAGGGCAGAGAGTCGAGAATGTTTAGCTGGGAGGTGATATCGAAGAGGGAAAAACCGAAGGGTTTAAACTGGCTCAACAATGACGGTAAAGTATTTACTAAATCTTTAGTTTGCTCAATAAAATTGGGCAAGATGCCGCTGACAGCAAAAGAGAATGAAGAAATAATCAGCAGATAAATAATTATGACAGACAAAAAACGTGGTATTTTAAACTTTTCCAGCTGGCTAACCGGGTGATTAATAGCTTCAGAAAAAATAAAACAAACAAAAAACAAAAATATTAGACTTCTAAGTTGCCAGATAAGAGATAGCGCTGCTATCAGAAAAATAATAAAAAAAATGGTTTTTGAGGATATCTCAACCCGATGTGCCGTATTCATAATTATGATTGTACCATTTTGTAATTCGGCTGATTAACGATACCCAGGGCAAAGAATGGGAAATATCGATAGTCAGGTCTGGCGACAACCTTTTGAGATAAGTTTTTTGCCGACGGGCCAAGTGGTGCTCATCAAAACGCCAGATATCGACCGCTTTTTTTAGCAAAGACGGATCCGGATTACTAATATAGGATTTAAATTCTTTATAGGCCAGGGTATTTAGACCCGGATCAAACCAGCTAAAAGACTCAAGGAGATGGCTAATTTCTTGTAACAAACCACTCTTGAGGCGCTCCCCTACCCGCTTATCAATTCGGGAATAAAGATAGGAGTTGGGAGCCGTAAGAGAGAGATGGAAAAAATCCATTTTTGAATTTACAGGAGTAGGTTTTTGGAGAGATAATTTTATTTCGATTTTTCGGATTAAGCGATGAGGATTTTGGACATCGGAATTATTTAAGCGAAAATAAGCTTGGTGATCTAGCAATCGATAGACTTTTTGAAGGATGAAAAGAGGGAGGGGGTTCAAAATAAACCTTAATAGGTGGTTGGGCCTAATCGAAAATGTTTTGACCTCGGGATTTATGAGAGATTCCAGATATTGACCAGTACCACCGACAACTATTGGTAATTTGCCCCGCAACTGAATTTCTTTGATCAGTTTCACGGCGATAACCTGATATTGGGCCACTGAAAACGATTCGTCGGGGTTGATTAAGTCAATTAGATGAATCGGAGTATTTTTTGGATGATCTTTGCCGGTACCAATATCCATACCCCGGTAGATTTGGCGGGAATCGGCAGAAATGATTTCACCAGAAAAATGCTTGGCTAATTTGACAGCCAAGGCAGTTTTGCCGGTGGCGGTGGGACCGGAGATTAGAAGAGTTTTATTCATCTTTAGTGTATAATACCAATGTATTTTATATATTGCATCAATATGTTAAAGGAAAGGGCAAAAGATATTTCCTTGGTAGTAGAACTTGGCCGTAGTTGTAACAGTATGTGTGCTGATTGTGTAATGAGGGGATCAGTCCAAAAGGACCATAATATGTGGAGGCTAATTTCCGGAGAATCCTATCCCTTTCTCCCTCTAGGCGACAGACACATCACATTTAAACAACTTAGGGATTTATTAGAAAGTTACCCTAAGGCGATAGCTGAAAGGATTGAGGCTATTAGGTTTGCTGGCTTATGGTGTGAACCTACCTTGGCCGAAGACTTACCTAGGATGGTAAGATGGCTGCTTGATTTTACCCGGGAAATGAAGTGTGAATTAGGTGTTATCAGCAATGGCTTTAATTTACCGGAGGGTCCTTATAATGAACAAGAAATGAAAGACTATTTTGTAAGATATTATGGATTTGACCCTAGCCTGGGATGCCCGGATAATTTTTATTTAACAATTTCGGTAGACAAATACCATTTAGCTAGTTTTTTAAAAATTCGTAAATGTAGAGGAGCCGAACCAATAGATGCTAAACATTCATACCAAGAAAAAATACATAATTTAATTGAATTCGCTATCGCATCAGGATTCGGACCGCAAATAATAATTAATACAACTGTGCCTGATAATGTTGACCCTGCCGTAGCAATAAGAAATTTGAGAAGTAAATACAATATCGCTGATGGAATTTTAGTCCACCCACTTAGATTGTCAATCTATTGCCAATCTCAGGCCGGATTAACCCATGCCGTCAACTTAATGGGAGGAACAGAATCCCCCAGCAAGGGAGCCAGGACAGTATTCCTCCAAAAACACAGCGGTATGCCATTTATATTTGGAACAATCTCTGACCAAGCTAGCCATACGAGGCCTATCCCTGCCGATAGATATCTAATCGACTTATTGTAGTGACAGGCGTTTATTTCGAAATATTTTCAGTTAAGTATTAACCTTAAACTCAACGACGTCATCGGGATGCATCACATATTCCCGACCTTCGTGGCGAAGGCAACCGGCGTTCTTGGCTCCCTGCCAGCCCTGATGCATATTAAAGTCCGCAAAAGAAACAATATCGGCCATAATAAAGCCTTTAATAAAATCAGTATGGATAACACCAGCGGCCTGTGCCGCTTTGGTACCCTGCTTTATAGTCCAAGCGCGGGCTTCTTTGACACCGGCGGTATAAAAAGACTGCAAACCTAAGACTTCATAGGCCTTCTGGATAACCCTAACCAAACCAGGCTGGTCCATGCCCAGATCCTTGAGATAGTTTAGCTGATCGCCTTGGGAGAGCTCGGATAATTCAAACTCGATTTTGGCGCATACCGGGATAACTGTTTCAAAATTCGTAACCTGGAGATGAAAATCGGAGATATTTTGGTAGGTGTCTTCGTCGACATTGGCAACGATAAAATAGGGCTTGGCGGTTAACAAGAAAAACTCTTTCAAAAGCTCCTGCTCTTCATCCGTTTTTTTGATATTTAGGGCCAAGATACCCTTTTCCAGTTCGGCCTTAAGCTTTTGGGCCAGAAAAAATTTGGGGGTGATTTTTTCTTTGGCATTATTTTTGGCTGAATCAAGATACTTGTCGACTGTTTCTAGATCCTTAATTATTAGCTCGGCGCAAATTACTTCAAAATCAGCTTGAGGATCAGTGGAGCCTTCTTTGACTACCGAAGGATCAGTGAAAGCTCGGACTACATGGCAAATTGCCTGGCACTCACGAATGTTGGTTAAAAACTGGTTGCCTAAGCCAGCTCCCTGCGAGGCACCTTTGACCAGGCCGGCGATATCGACAAACTCCACGGCGGCCGGTACGATTTTGGCGGTGTTGACGATTTTGGCCAAG
>JBAZSP010000007.1:0-43527 GCA_041663285.1 Candidatus Shapirobacteria bacterium | reverse complement strand
AGTATAGCTCCGCCAAACATCAAAATTAAAAAAGTTGTCGCTATCTTGGGAAAACGCACCCCTGAATTATACAATTATCATAGCCCCATCTTCTATAAGATAATCCGTTCTTCCCGACTCTTTCTAGCTTTGATGAAAAAAAGCCTGGTGATAACTTACCTTCTCCTTGCTAATTTTTGTCGCCATATACCATCTTTGAACTAAAAACATTGCCCAATTAACAACTATATTACTCACACCAACCGGCCTCCTCTCGCTTATCTTTCTTTTATTTCTTCTTATTTTTTCCATATAACCATTAGCCACATATTTTTTAGCCCAGCTATTTTTTAATAACAACTGGCGATAAAAGTTACCCTTGTCTATAACTGGTTTTAGCATTATCAGGTCCATCGCACTTTTTAAATTTTGTTTTTCTCCTGGGATCGTCAGGTAATTTTCTTCCAGCCACATATTCGGGCAGATAGCATCAGCCAATTCTTGACTTCCATAAGACCTGTGTTTCAGCCTTTTTTTCTTAAACCACCTCCATAATTTAAAACGGCACTTCCACATATTATTGTTTTCAGTAATCAGCAACCAGTCGATATCGTCATTCCGCTTGGGATACCCTGCCGCTACTGAACCGCTTACTCCAATAAAGCTAATTTCAGTTATCGCCTCCGCTGCCTCTAGGGCTAGTCTTTTTGCTTTTTCTAACTTTTCCTTTCGGTATTTGCCGTTATTGCACCTTGGAAGTCGTAGGCTTACAGGCAAAGCTTTGACAAAGTTCCCGAAGCTACATGGTTTGGGGGTGATCAGTCGTTGGAATAATTGCCTCCTGGTCAATCCTCCTCTGAATTTTCTGGCGTATTTAATAGATTTCTTGATTTCCGATTCCAAATTCACTTGCTAATTTTAAACCATTTTCACTGCTATATTGATATAATATAGCCAATAATTTCAATGAATAAAAACACCAAGCTTTACCGCTTTTGGGAAATGATCCCCGGGCTGATTGCCTGGACCACCATCACCTTTCCTATTTGGGGGGCGTTTTTGGTACCCAAAATTGTTGCTTACTTTGCCATCGCCTTTCTTGTTTACTGGCTTTATCAGTCATTTAAGTCGTCGGTCCTGGCTACTATTGGCTTTTTCCGGATTAAGCTA
This sequence comes from Candidatus Shapirobacteria bacterium, assembly GCA_041663285.1. Classification (GTDB taxonomy): domain Bacteria; phylum Patescibacteriota; class Microgenomatia; order UBA12405; family UBA12405; genus UBA1435. The sequence goes on along the minus strand of JBAZSP010000007.1, from coordinate 42,378 downwards.
AGTCAGCAAACCAACTGGCTAACGTCTTTTACGGCGGATCGGAATGCATCCTGGCTTCCGTACGATGCCGTCTCCCATGTTGTCATAATTTCTTCCTACAAAGAGCCAAACGCCGTAATCGAAATGGTTATGACCAGTTTGGCTAACCAAATAGATATTGATCAAAAAAAGATTCATGTAGTAATTGGCCAGGAACAGCGCGCCGGTGCCGAAAACAATCAACAGACTATCGCCTATTTTACCGAAAAGTACAAGAATACTTTTGGCAGCCTGACTTTTACTGAACACCCGGGTAACCTACCCGGCGAAACCGCCGGAAAACACTCCAATGAAGCCTGGGCTGCTAAACAATTTAAAAAATTATTCATCGATACCGGCCGTTTTGCTATCGGTAATTTGACCTTGACCAGCTGCGACGTTGATACCATTTTTAATCCGAAATATTTTTCTGCCCTGACTTATCACTTTGCTTCCAGTCACGACCGCTACTATCGTTTTTGGCAATCTCCGATTTTTTGGCATCACAACATTAACGAAGTCCCTTTTCCCATCAGGATTATCGGCACTCTGGGCAATGTTATTCACATTTCCAACATTCAGGAACCTGACGGCCTATTCTTTAATTATTCCTGCTATTCTTCGTCTTTTCAATTAATTGATTCCGCCGGCTACTGGGATGTTGACATGATTCCCGAAGACTGGCATATTTTTCTTCAGACTTTTTTTGCTAGCGGCGGCAAAGCCAGAGTTGAACCCATCTTCCTCCCGACCATTGTCGATGCCCCCAGTGGAGCTAATTATTTTAGCGCCTTAAAAAACCGTTACAATCAATGTCTCCGGCATGCCTGGGGAGCCATCGACATCCCCTATGCCATCGAGCAGTCCCGTGTCCATCCCGAAATTCCTCTAACTACCCGTATCCTCCGGGTTTTCAAAATTATTCAAACCCACCTGATCTGGTCCAGCAATTGGTTTATCCTAACCTTAGGAACTTCATTGCCGGTAATTCTCAATCCTCATTTTTTTCAAACCTCATTTGGTTACAACCTTCCCCGCGTTTCAAACATCATTTTAACTATTTGTCTGATACCTTTAAGTTCGCTTATTATTCTTGACTGGCTTCTTCGGCCAGCCTCTCAAAAAAAAGGCTGGAAAAATTTCTTTAAAAACTTGCTCCAATGGCCTTTTATGCCTATTGCTACCCTAACCATGTCGGTTTTGCCTGGTCTTCATTCTCACACCCGATTACTCCTGGGCCGCCGGTTAGAATACAAAACAACCGTAAAAAAGGCAAAATAACCTTAATTATCACTTAATAAAAATTTAGCCTAAAATTAAACTAACATGAAAGTGCCCCTGCTGCTTTATCCTGTTGTTTTTCTGCTTTTTGTTGGCCTTACTGTTGGCTATTTTTTAAGTTTTTCTCCTCGGTTTTATAGCCGTCGGATTTCAAGTCTTACCTCACGCCTAGCCAACTCTTCCGAGCCGGTGTTTGTGTTGACTTCCTCAAAGCCGGTTAATGATCTAACCCGGATACCCTCGTTTCCTGCCAGAAAAAAAACCATTTTATCTGCCTACGACAATCAGTCTAATGCTCAACTAATTGACTTTACAAAAATTTATCTGCCCCGGGTTGTTTTTTACCAGCCAACCCTTTCTTCTCTCCAATTCTGGCGCTTTCTCAAAAACTATTATCGTCCCGTTAATTCTATTGCCCCCATACTTGTCTATCAGTTACGCGATTAGGCCATGTCTTTTGTTGCCAATATTTTTAAGCAACTTTCCCTGCTCGGCCGCTTCTGGCAGGAACCGCATAATTCCAAGATGTTTCGGCTTAATCTGCTGTTTATCGGCTTCCAGTTGCTCTATCTTTTTCTAAAATTCAACGATCTGCCGCCTCAAGTACCGCTGTATTATTCACTAGCTTGGGGGGAGGGCAGGCTATCTTCCGTGTCGGGCCTTTTTATTCTGCCCACCTTTTCCATAATTATCGCTGTCATCAACCATCTTCTGGCGATTTTTTTAGTCCGTCAGAAAAACTTATTCTCCTATCTTTTAGTCAGCTTCTCTTTGGTATTTTCAGTCCTGGTTACTTTCAGCTTGGTTAAAGTTATTAATCTTGCTACTTAATGAATCAGGACTTCTTTTTGTCGCTCCTAATCGCCACCGCCATTTCCTACCTGGTCACCCCTCTTGTAATCAGATTTTTTGTTTCTCGTCATTGGGTCGAAGATCCACTCCGCAAACAGCTTAAAACCCACAACGCCACCGCCCTAAAACCGGTTCCTCGGGGTGGGGGAATTGCCGTTTTTCTGTCAGTTTTTATTACCTCAATTCTTTTTCTACCCTTAGACAGACATCTGGTGGCTATCTTGCTGGCAGCCTTTTTTACCCTACTGATTGGGATTATCGACGATCTTTATGACTTAAGCCCTTACCTACGTCTATTCACCAACCTGGTTGCCGCTTTAATTGTGGTTGGCTTCGGTATCGGTATCGCCTATATCACTAACCCCTTTGGCGGTGTTGTTGATCTTAGCCATCCACGCCTCGATTTTAACTTTTTTGGCCCCCACTCCATCTGGCTGCTTGCCGATCTTCTCGCTGTCCTTTGGATAATTTGGTGCACCAATATCGTAGGCTGGGCAGCCGGAGTCGAAGGCCAACTGCCCGGTTTTGTTTCAATAGCAGCAATATTTATCGGCATCCTGGGCCTAAAGTATTCTGCTGATATTTCTCAATGGCCGGTTATAGTCCTCTCCGGTGCTGTCGCCGGAGGATTTTTGGGCTTTCTGCCCTTCAATTTCTATCCCCAAAAAATAATGCCGGGCTATAGCGGTAAAAGCTTGGCTGGCTTTTTTTTGGCAATTATTTCTATCCTCTCTGGAGCCAAGCTAGCCACGCTGATATTCCTTTTAGGTCTTCCGATGATCGATGCTGTTTGGGTAATTATCCGACGTCTGGGGCAGGGCAAGTCAATTTTTCACGCCGATGGTCAGCACCTCCATCATCAGCTTTTAAAAGCCGGCTGGAGCCGGCCTCGAATTGCAGTTTTTTATTGGCTGATAAGTCTGATCTTGGGCGTAGTCTCCCTGTTTCTCAATAGCCAGCAGAAATTTTATGCTTTGGGCGGCCTGGCAATTTTATTTTTTGGTTTTACTCTTAAATTTTCTCGGCGTATTTAGCCGAAATCCACCCCTGCTTACCATCGCCCAGGTCAATTAGCATCCAGTCCGTTTTTTCCTCGACCAGCTGATATTCCTCGTCTGGCTTTACTTTACTAATCTCCTCGCCGGCCGCATCCGCCTTATTCCTTACCCGTAGCCATCCTGTTTCCGTTTTCTTAATTATTACCATTTGTTTCTGTAGATTAACCGGCGTTGCCGTTGGCCTATTTTCTTCTATAACTACCTCTTCCGGTTGGTTGCCCAAATCGGCCTCAATAATCAGCTGGTAGCCTTTAATTGCTTTTACAAACACATTCGCGGTTTTGTAAGCCGGATAAGATATGGTAATTTGGCGGTCACCTTCGCCTATTTCATCAATTCTTAATGGGGAAAACCCCTTAATTTGCCCGTCTATATGGACCGCGCTCTTGTCGGGTGTAGCGTTAATAAGCAATCCTGCCCTGTTTAAATCTCCCGTTTTCTCCATGTAAAGCACATACCCTCCCGAAAGATTCTCATTTTTGTCAAAATTCCAGTCTACTACCGTATTAACGTTATTCTGCAAGATTATCTTTTTTGACCATTCTTGATTTACCGCTGTTAGCTTAATTTCAATCTCTCCCGGCATCAAACTGCTATTTTTGTAAGGTGTCATTCCGGCTTCCTTGCCATTAATATGCACCTTAGCCGATGGCACCGACATAATTTCTATTGAGGCCTTTCTCGGGATCAGGCTACATCCTCCGAGTATCCATCCCAAAAAGAAAACCAGCCCCGCCACCATTAAAGGCTTTCTTGTCTTCATGCCTAATTATAACTTTTTTCATTTGCTAATATTTACTTGTGGTCAGAATGTTAATCTTCTTTTTTTTAATCCTCTCCGGAGTTGGCTTCCTTCTTTTTATTTATCAAAAACAGTTCGCTTCCATAGTTAGCCCGCTTCCGCTGGCAACATCACTGGCGCCATCGATTACTCTGCCACTTCCTACTCCAACTCCAGACTCCCAGGCCACTATCGGTTTAGTTGGTGATCTGGGCTTGGGAAGGCACATTACTTCCACTGCCCGGTCCAAAAACGATTTTCATTGGAGCTTCAATGCCATTTCCCCCTGGCTGAAGTCTAATGATTTTAATCTTGCTAATCTTGAAAGCCCGATTATCAAAGATTGTCCTCCCGGCTTTACCGGGACTTTCACCTTTTGCGGTGATACTCGTTTTCTACCCGAGTTGGTGGATCATAAATTAGTCCTTAATCTGGCCAACAACCATATTTTTAATTATGGCCAAAAAGGATTCGTCCAGACTCATGATTATCTCTCTCAAAACAATCTCACTCATTTTTATTCCCACTGCCGGCTTTCGGATCAAGACACTTCTGGTTCCTGCCCCACCGAATTTGCCCGCCAAGAAATTAACGGTATCACCTTTGGTTTTCTTGGCTATGATCTTGTAACTAACTCCGACGTCATTGCGAGCGAAGCGAAGCAATCTGAAATTATCGAAACAGTAAAAAGATACGATCCTCAAGTTGATTGGTTAATTATTTCCATCCATTGGGGCAATGAGTATTTACCCAAAGCCGAACCATGGCGGGTTAGTCTGGCTCATCAGTTAGTCGACGCCGGTGCCGACCTCATCCATGGCCACCATCCCCACGTCTGGCAGGAACCCGAAGTTTATCAGGGCAAGCCGATTTTTTATTCTTTCGGTAATTTTATCTTTGACCAAAGCTGGTCCTACGCCACCTCGCACTCCCAAATCAGTCGCCTAACCTTCACCAAAACCGAAATCGGTAAAATTGATTATTCCCCGATTGAGATTAAGTTCAATTCCCAGCCCTGGATTAGTAATTAACACCAACGTCTTATTTGTAGGGCGCGATTCACTCGCGCCCAAAATAAAGGGTTTGAGTAAATCAAACCCCTACATTAGCAATGATTCTTCATCACCGTCACAGCCTCCGATTACCTCTTCTTGACTACAGCATGCCAAACCGCTTTTTTATCACCATCTGCTGTCATAAACATGGATGTTATTTTGAAAAATACACCGAGTTGTTCCGATTGACAAACGACCAAATAATCAATTTACCCAAGTTTTTTCCCAACATAAGTATTCCGCATCATGTAATTATGCCTAATCATGTCCACTTAATTTTAAAGATAAATTATCAAATTAAATCAGTAACTCTTGGTAATATCATCCGCTACTTTAAGGCAAGAACGGTTAGCGACTGGTTAAAATTAATTGAACTAAATCAATTAAATGCCTTGGCCAGTATTTGGCAAAGAAACTATTACGAGCACCTAATTAGAAACGAAGCCGAGTACTTAAAATTTATAAACTACGTCAAAGCCAATCCATTAAATTGGCAAAGGGATAGCTATCATCCAAATAATTTAAAGAATTTCACCTCTGAAAACAACTTGTAGGGGTTTGATTTACTCAAACCCCGAACGGTTATAATTTTCCACTGTTGGGCGTGAGTAAATCACGCCCCTAAAGTTGGTTGTTGAAGTATCTTTTATAACTATTTGTCAATAGCCTTTTTCGTTTTCTTTTTTATCAGTTTCAGTGCTGCCTCATTAATAAAATTTTCCGGTATTTTAGAAAGCGGCACCCATCTCCATTCACTAAATTTTTCCGGTTCCATCAATATCGGTTCCCGGCTAGTAGTCGCTTTAAAAATATATACCTGGTCTCCTTCTTTGGCACCTGGTACTATCCCTAAAAATTGACTTATAGCTAAATCCCTAATCCCCACCTCTTCTGCCACCTCTCTTCTTAACGTCGTTTCAATAGCTTCCCCTTCGTCGTACCTACCGCCAGGCAGCGTCCAGACCGAAATTTCTTTCCATTTATCAGCGGTGTAGTTTCTTAATCCAATTAATATTTTGTTTCTTCTTATAATTGCTACCACCGGGCACAAATAGTTATTCCCAATTTTGTTTAATATCTTGTCAATACTTACCACCTATCCTCCTAAGTACCCCCACTACCTCTTCCGGTTTTGTCACCACCTGCACCACTCTCTGTTCAATCTTTTCCAAGTCCAAATCCCGGATTAAATCAGCCACAATCTTTGTCCAGCAGTCACCATAAAATATCACCGGCTCGTGTTTTCCGTAATTAAATTTAGCGTATTCCCACACCATTCCCATTTCCGACAGGGTTCCGGCCCCGCCCTTAAATATCACAAAGGCATCAGCAATTTGAATTAATTTTTCTGTTCTCTCTTGATAGGTATCCGCCGTATAAATCTTATTTGCTAAATCAAAATTCTCTTTATCCACCCCCTCATAATTATCCGGTTCTTTTTTTGGATTCAATATGACTATCTCCGCCTGTCCGCCGCCTTTTTTAGCACCCAGGGTAGCCGCCTTCATAATGCCCGGCCCTCCGCCGTTAACAATTATGTACTTATGCTGGCAAAGTTTTTTGGCCGTTTCGACTGCCTCAATAAAATACTTATCCTTTTCCGTCGCCGTTCCGTCACCAAAAAAGGCCACCCTTTTAATTTTTTTACTGGTTTTGCTTAGCATAATTCTTTAGATCTTTTTGAAAATTTTTACTTTCGTATCTTTTTGGCAGCAGCTCCTTTGCCGATTTGGTCACCCAATCTCCCCCTTCTTTTGCTACGATAATTGTCACGTCCCGACCACTGATTTGTTCAAATTGAGCCATGTACTGTAGGCAAACACCGCAGGGGTAAGTAAAACCAACGTCATAAACACATACCGCCCGGATCATTTTCTGATTATGAACCACGGCGTGGTTTATGGCGGCCATCTCGGCGCATATTCCCTGAGACGAAATTATGCCGTCGATATTGGTCCCTTCGAATATTTTTCCGTCTTTCGTTAGCACCGCCGCTCCGATTGAGTGTTTTGACTTAAATGCCAAAGCATACTCCTTGGCCTCTCTGGCTGCTTTTATTAAACATTCAATTTCCGTCTTGTCTGGTTGCCACGAGTTTTTCATAGTTATATCCCGAATATACAATATCCACTCCGCATTTTTCTAACTTAATCATATTTTTTTCGTCCACTCCGCCGTCAACCGCTATCAGGAATTTTTTAAGTCGACCCCGGTTTAGTTTTTTAGCAGTTTCGATTTTTTCCCAAACCGTGTCACTGAAATTAAACTCTCCGAATCCGGCCTTTCTGCCCATTATAAGCACCAAGTCACAATCTTCCGGCACATTGCTGATGGGTGACTCCACGTCAAATGCCAACCCTGCCTCAATTTTTACGTCCTGTATCCTTCGAACAAAACTTTCGCGCGCACTCATCATTTCCACTTGACCGATTATTCGGGAAGCGCCAATAAAAATACATTTATTAAGCCATTTTGCCGGTTCTTTGACCATCAAGTGCACATCCCAGAGTATCTTCGTCTCTTGCGGCCAGGTACCAACTAGTTCCAGCTCAAATGTCTTATCCGGGCAAAAGATTCCGTCAACTACATCAATTTGGGCCCATCTGCTTAATCCCAATATTTTATCTAGTCTTTTCTCGGCCTGCTTCAGCTCTTTTTCAAAAATCGTCGGGATTATCTGCACCCTATTATCATACAACAACCTCATCCAAAGAACGTCACAACTCCGCCGGAAATTAATATAAACCTAATGAATTTTCCCAAGAAGGTGGGTATTATGTATTTCCAATAGGGGATTTTTAAATACCCCGCCAGTATTCCAACTAGATCATACGGGAAGGGAATCAACGACCACACCAAAAGCGCCCCCGGTCCAAATCTCTGGATAGATTTACTGATCTTTTGTACTTTTTCGGAGGCCGGAATTATACCTTCACCGCTGCTGCCCACAATCCAGCCAACCGAATCATTCAAGGCCATGCCCAAAGCTGAAAAAAATGCCAAACCGAAGATGTTCATTCTCATGGCCAACGTCGGCAACAAAAACATTCCCGGGCCCGACAGTAAGTTAAAGAAAAACACTCCCGCATATCCTAGTTTCAAAAAGGGCTCCGGTTTAATCGCAATAAAAACTGATCCGATTAATAACGCTATGCCGGTTACTACCATCACTCTTTTAAAAATCATCGACTTAACGATATTCTGCCCCAACTTTTTAAACATGGCCAATTTTACCATTAATCTTTATGTCAACCAAACAAATGCCCGTCTCTTTTTCTTGTGTATCTGGCTCAAGTCCTCTCCGGTTAAACAATTTTTTCCATGTTATATTCAAAAAGCGATGTTCTGCTTATGGACCACGACCGATTTAGTCTAAAAAAAATTATATTACTCGCTCTGGCCGTCAGGTTGATTTTGCTGCCGGTTACTTATCATGGTGATATTACCGTCAATTACTGGTGGGGGAGATTTGCTGCCGATTTCGGTCTTCGTGGCTATTACGATTGGTTAAATTTTGGCGGCTACGGTCTTCCCGATCAGCCGATGCTGAATATCTATTACTGCCAGATTATCAGGCACATATTTGTTGCCACCCACCAAGCCCTTTGGTGGATTAATGTCAATATCCCTTTATTCCCTTCATCGCTCATGACCTGGTACGATCAGCACGGCAACCAGATTCTTCTGAAAGTTCCCATGGTCTTGGCCGATCTGGCTCTGGTATATCTTGGCTACCATTTCATGCTCCTGCTTAAAAAAGGTCGGAAGCTGGCTATGTTGGTTGCCCTAATTATTGCCCTTTTTCCGCCGTTTATTTACAACAGCGCCATTTGGGGCAGCGGTGACAGTATTATTAACGCCCTGGCTTTAGCCGCCATCTTTTTTATCCTCAAAAAGCGCTATCTTTGGTCCACTTTGTTAATTCTTAGCTCCCTGTTATATAAGCCCAGCCTTTTGATCTGGTTACCGGTTTTCCCCTTAATCGCCCTCAAAAATCAAATTGGTAAACTCCGGGTTATCGCAGTTACCCTTTTTGCCCTTTCCTATATTACTCTTATCAGCTGGCCTTTTACCCCGATTGAGTATCATCCACTCGTCTGGTTCGTTAACACCATGAGTCAAAAAATTCTTCCCGGCTGCATGCACCAGATTACCGCCAACGCCATGAATTTCTGGGCTATCATTTTTGGCCTTAACCCCCGGCCTGACGATCTGATGCTATTTGGTTTAATTTCTGTTAGAACACTCTCGCTGCTTATCTGCCTTGGGTTATTTTTATTAATCTTAAAGAATTTATATCAAAAATATTCCCTTCCCACCTTGCTCCTGACTTTAGCTAATTTAGCTATGATATCTTTTACCTTCCTCACCAGGATGCATGAGCGCTACACTTTCCCGGCTCTTTTCCCTTTACTTTTGTTATCTTTTGTCCATCACCGCTTCCGCAAACTCTTTATTGCTCTGACAATCACTCACTTAATCAACATCTATCACTGGTGGTACTGGCTAAAGATTCCCCTTCTTTATGAATTAACTGAGGCCGACATCGTCATCCGGCTTGTCAGTCTGACTAATTTAGCTATCTGTCTTTTCTTGATTAACTATCAGCTGTCTGCCGATGCTAACAAAAATACCTAGAGTAAAAATTATTCTGCTTATTTTTATTACTCTACTGTCGATTTACTTTCGCCTCTACCACCTCTCTTCTCTTCCGCCTTCTCTTTTTGCTGACGAAGTTGATGCCGGCTATCAAGCCTTTACTTTTAATCAAAACCGTACCGATTATTTCGGCCATCAGTTGCCGTCCCACTTTCAGTCATTTTCTGACTGGCGAACCCCATTTTATATTTACTCCATCGCCCTGGTTAACAAAGTTATTGGCTACTCCGATATCGCTGTCCGACTACCTTCCGTCATTTTTGGCAGTCTGATAATCCCCGTTCTGTTCCTCCTCACCGGCTCTCTAATTCCTCCTATAATGTTTGCCGTCTCCCCTTGGGCGATTCATTACGGCCGGACAGGTTTCGAAGTAATGGGCATGCTTTTAGTCTTTTTGCTGGGTATCCTTTTTTGGCAGCGCTTTTATCAAAGTCAAAAAAAGCGGTTTCTCTATTTATCTATCGTCTTCTTTTGCCTTAGCCCCTACTTTTACAGTACTGCCAAGTTATTTCTGATCCTGATATTTTTCATCCTCCTAATCGTCTTTTCCCCACAAATTAAAAAAATCGGTTTGAAAACTGCCGTCTATGGCTTTCTTGTTGCCAGCCTTTGTTTGTTACCCCTCATTATTGACACCGTCAAAGGCAATAGCGGTTTTCGTTTTTCTTATATAAACATCTTTACTCGAAATCGGAGCCAATCAGTTGATCTTGCCCGTTACCACGACATTTTACTTGATCAATCCGGCCAGGTTGGCGTCAAGACGCCCTTCGCTTCTTTCTTTTTCCACAACAAGTTCCAGCTTATCGCCAAACAATTTTTCGAAAACTATATCTCCTCTTTTTCCACCACTTTTCTCGTTCTTGGGGGTGACGCCAATCCCCGTCACGGTTTTGGTGGCAAACAAGGCCTGATATACGCCACCGATCTTATTTTTGTTTTGGTTGGCATTTACCTTGTTATCCGCCAAAAGAGTAAATTCGGGCAACTGTTTCTCTGGTTACTGCTCTTGGCTCCAATTCCTTATGCTCTGACTGTCGATTCTTCGTCGCCCCACTCTACCCGCCTGATTCTTATGCTTCCGTCAATCATAATTTTAGCCTCGGAAGGGGTAAAGAGATTTTTTACCAATCCTATAACTAAAATCATAATCGTCGCCCTCCTCTCTTTTCAGGTAATCAGCTTTTGGCATTATTATCTCTATCATTACCCCCAAGATACCGCCCGTTACTGGCACACCGGCATGAAGGAGGCAGTCTTGGCAGCCCAGGGATCCTCGCCGGGCAGGATTATATTTTCCGACACCTTTGAACCTTTCCTTCCATTTTACCTGTATTATTCCAAATACCAACTGGCTCCAAAAGACAGTGTCTCTTCCCGCCTTCGCCAGATTGATACCCCGTTATTTACCGGAAAATCCCTTGATAACCATGCCTTTTTTGGTCGAATTGCTTGGAGCCAATCTTTTAAAATTCCTCCGGACCTTACTTTAGTAATCCCAAAATCTGAATACAACAATCTTCCCGAAAATTACCAAAAACAGTTAAGCATAGTCACTCATGTCCCGGCGGTCTATGTTATTCAGGAAGAATTTCTCATTCTTCGGCCTCTCTCCGGTTTGATAATCACTCCGCTTCCCGCCGATAATCTTCTTTAGATTATTTTAAAGCTACGGCCATCGCCATCTCAACCAACCGGCAGCTATAACCGTATTCGTTGTCATACCAGGCTCCGATTGATACCATATCATCCGAAACAACTTTGGTCATTCGGCTGTCAATAATGCATGATCCGTTATTCCCAATAATATCCGACGAAACTAGAGGCTCGTACGATACTTTCATTTTTCCCACTAGCCTGCTGCTTGTACTTGCCTCTTCAAAAATTGAATTAATTTCTTCGGTAGTTGTTTTTCTGACCAGCTTAAAAGTCAAATCTGAATAAGACCCGCAAATCACCGGAACCCTGATAGCTGTGCCGGCAAATCTTCCCTTGGCTGCCGGGTAGGCTGCTATAACTGCCTCCGCTGCCCCTGTTGAGGTGGGTACAATGTTTATTGCCGCCGCCCTTGCCCTTCTTGGATCTTTACTCGACCCGTCGACGATATTTTGGTTAGTGGTATAGGCGTGAACCGTTGTCAGCACTCCCTCCTGAAAACCTATTTGTTCGTCGATCAATTTAACTATCGGAGCCACGCAGTTTGTTGTGCACGAGCCGTTGGATATAAGTGGTTCTCCTTTATAACCATCTTCGTTAACCCCAAGAATATAGACCGGGATTTTTGGGTCCTTCGCCGGAGCCGAGATCACCACCTTCCTAGCCCCTGCCTTAATATGGGCCAGCGCTTTACTGTCGGTAAATGCCCCGGTGCACTCCAACACCACATCGACATCATAATTTCTCCAAGGAATTTTTGCCGGATCCGTTTCCCCTAAAATCGGTATCTGTTGATTTCCCACCTCCAATCTTCCCAGCTCTGCTCCTTTTTCCGGATCAGCCGCAGCTATTTTAAATGGCGCCCTCCCGTAAACCGAATCGTATTTTAGCTGAAAGGCGTAATCTTCGGCCGAAAAAGCTCCTGTAGTGTTGATGGCAGCAATCTCTACCTCGTATTTTTCCAAATAAATTGCCCGGAGCACCACCGTCCCAATTCTTCCAAATCCATTAATCGCTATCCTGATTTTTTTATCCATAAATAAATTAATTGCTATTAATCTATGTTACAAGGAAATTCTTTAAATATCCAACTAGCTCCTTCGATTTTATTATCCTGGTATGGCCGACAATATTAACTTTATAATTTTGCCCTCCCTCCAGAATCGCGTTTTCTTTGGGAACTATTTTTGTGTCAAGTTTGGCATAAAAATTAACTACTTTTTCATTTTTCTTATTTTTATTTAGGTTTATTATAAAGTCTCCTGTCGGATTGAGCTGGCTAATTAACCTCAGCGGGGTTACTCCCCAAAACGTTCCTTTATGTGGTGTCGCGATGGTAAAAACATACCCTATCTTTTTCTCTATCTCCTCATAATTGCCCACTAAATATCTGGCCACTAGCCCACCTTTGCTGTGGCCGATTAAAAATATCTTTTCCGCCCCTTTATTGTTGATATAGATCGCCAGCTCTTGGGCTATTTTTTCAATTTTCCAGTTACAGCAAATATTTTTTGGCATTAATTCGACTTCATAACCCCAGCTTCGGATGATTTTTACTAATCTTGTTAAATTACCATTTAAACCAAATAACCCCGGGATTATTATTACCAGTCCTTTTTTCGCTTCCCCGCTAAACAACCTTTTTAACCAGTTCCAAAGCTTTATTATGCCCATATGACTCTATCTCAATAATTTTTTCTAAACAATCCCCTTTCCGTACTTATATATTTCATACCTCATTCTAAACCAATTTTCATAAAATCCATCCACTCGAAATCATCTCTGCCATCCTCCCGTCAATCTTGCTTTTTATCACTAATTCCTTTACTGTACTATTGTTAGTGATAATGGTAAGAATTTCGACGATTAATATCATATGAAATTATCCCGGCCCAATGTTTTTCCGACTTTACCGTTTTTAATTCTGATTTCGGTTTTTTCTCTTTCAATTATTATCCCTAAAAGTCTGAAACATAATTCTAGTGCTGTTTCCTCCTGCCAAAGCATCCCCTTTTTCCTTTATGGTTCTGCCTCTGGCGACTGGGATCAGTATGAATGTCTCAACGGTCGGTGGCTTCCAAAAAATATCCGAGGAGTTTCTTCCGGTTCAGTTCTAGCTTCTACCGATACAACTTTTTCTATCGATAATGTCCAAGCTCCATCCGTCAAAGACTTTACTACCTCTACCCAAACTGGTGATGCCACCATTAATTACCCTCTGTCCCTTGCTCCAGCGGCTGGAGGCTTTACCCCCTCACTCAGTATTAACTACTCCTCTGGCGGTATTGAAGATATGAAAGTTGGTTTTGACGAAGGTAAGTGGAAAGAGAGTTTTCTCAACCAAGGTTCTCATTTAGGTATGGGTTGGTCTTTATCGGGCATTCCCTCCATCATGAAAAATTCAGTTGGTAAATATTTTCTCGTTCTAAATGGTCAGAGTTTCGAAGTCGTCTTTGACGAATCTACCACTGAAGCTAAAGAAAAAGTCGTTATTGACGACTCCAATCGGGATCAGTACGATAAAGGAAAAAAAGCCACTAAAAAGGCTTATTTTAAGACTTCACCCCAAACCTATTTAAGGATTATCCGTAATACTACCACTTCACCCGATTGGGACAAAAGAACTTGGGATATCTGGGCTAAAGACGGCACCCTTTATCATTTTGAGCCTTTAGGTTTTGTTGTCACTCGGGAATTATCATCGAAGTCTGCCGCCTGTGGCACCCAATTTAAAGTCAAGCGTGATTACAACAAATGGTTGGTCACTCAGGCTACCAATCCTTCCGGCGATACTATCAACTATTCCTATTCTTCCGAAACCAAATTAGTCAACGGCGATTGCACCGGCTGTGGGGATTGCTCTGATTTTGGCGGTTCTTCGTCTCTTCTTTACCCGATTAATATCTATCCTACTACTATCAGTTATGGCAAAAACAATTCTTCTAAAATAGTTTTTAACTATTCTCCTCGGACTGATTATCAATTTGACGATTGGGACAATCCCAACCGGGTTAATTTTTACACCAAAAACAAACTCTCCTCAATTGATATATACCTGGGCTCACTAAAACTCAGAAGCTATATCCTTAATTATCTCTATGCCGATAAGCCCAACGGTATTTGGAAATCTGGTAACTTGGCCAGCGGCCGTCTGATGCTATCTTCAATCTCCCTTCTGTCTCAAGGCAAGGAATTTCCCGTTAAAGCCACTTATACTTATTATTCTTCCGTCTCTTCAACTCCTTATTTACTTAGTCTTGTCAATAACGGTTACGGAGCTCAGGTCAGTTATGAGTATGAAACCCAGTTAGTTAATCCTAATGTCGAGTCAAGCCGTTATCAGTACACCGGCCAAACCATTAAAAGAAATGCAGTTAAAACTAAAAAAACCTTTGATACTCTTAATCCTTCTGCCTATTCTTGGGTCACTTACGACTATACCCGTAATGACAATTGCCAAGGCTATCAGGATAGCTGCAGCATTTCCTCCAAGTCTTGTCCCAATGTCCATGCTACTGTCTTAAATAATTTCTATGCCGACTATGAATTCTATGGTTTTCATTATGTTACCGAGACACTATTTTCCACCGACAATAGTGGCGCTACTGCCACCAAGCACAATGCAATAAATTACACTTTCAACCAGGGCACCGAAGGCAGCAAAAGTATTAGCACTTCTTCTGGCTGGGATTGTCGCTCCTATTTTGAGCCCACCTTACTTAAAGGCACTATTGCCAAAACTGTTAACCTTGATTCGTCAGGCAATCCTTTGGCTGTTTCGTCCTCTATTTATGCTCTTGATGCTGCCACTAACCTTCTCTACCTTCAGGAGTCTAAAAGTTGCTCGTCTCTTACTGATACTTCTGATCCAGTCCTTCGCCCCGGCTCCTACTCGGCTTCCAGTATAAGTAACTATGATTCTTACGGCAATATTAAACAAGCCAACGACTACTATGTTAGTAAATGCTCTCTTGCCGGGACTAATCTTTATTCCTTTAGCCCCAATATTTCCTCAACTGACATCTTCCCTCTTAAGTCTACCTATTCCTACTATTCTTATCTTGACAATTCCACTAAATACATAGTTGATAAACCCAACTCCACTCTGGTTACTGACCAGACTAATTCAAATAAAATCATTGGTAGCATTTGGTATTTCTATGACGGTAATGAAGCCAATCTTTCGGGCGGTAACCCTCACTTAATCGGGCCTACTTCTCGGGGTCTTCTAACTGCCACCGTTACCAATGACTCTAATCAATTAACCTCCTCTCGCGCCGCTATTACCACTATTAATTCTAGAACTACCTACGATAATTTTGGTAATCCTACTGTCTCCATTGTCTACGCCGATTACGGCAAAATGGAGAAAAAATCAGACGGTCTATATTATCTAAGCTGGCCAAGAGACGAAAGAAAGACTACTACTACCTATGATTTAACCTATGCAGCTTTTCCTAAATCCCAAACCATTTCTCCTTCTCCCTTCACTAATAACACCACAACTGCTTACGATTTCGAATCAGGCGCCGGGCTTGGTTTGCCTATTAGTGTCACCGATCAAAATCTCTTAACTACTTCAACTCAATATGATCCCTTTGGCCGGGTGATTGCGGTCATCCAACCGGGAGATAGCGTCTCTTCCCCGACTACCAAAGTTACTTATTACGATTATCAGCCATCTACTGTAAATGCTCCTTTTGCTGTTAAACAGGAACAAAAAGAAGTCGGTGGCCGTTATCTTTCTACCTATGTCTTTTATAATTCCCTAGGCCAAAAACTTCAGACTCAATCCGAAGCTCCACACAAAAACACCAAAAGGTTATTTATTGATCTGACTAAATACGACGCTCTGGGTAAACCAATTATCCAATATTCTTCTCAGGATATCCATGAAGACCGCACACCTGGCTGTCAAAGATACTTAGGCTTTTACTCCACCTGCATCGATACCAGTTTTAGCGCCCGAACTCTTTATGATACCCTTGATCGTCCTGTTACCCAAATTTCTCCTGATGGTACCTGTTCCAAAACCAAATACGAAGGCAAGAAAACTTCTGTCTACGACAAAGACGCCAATTTAGCCGTCGCTGTCTCCACCGTTCTTGAGGGTAACCGCCTCTACGATCGGGGCTATGTTTTTACCAAAACCAATAAAAGTCTAACTCTAAATTGTTCTGATAATAGCCTCCCCAATCAGTCCAATTATTCAGTCTATACTGCCTCCGAAAAAATAAGCAATATTAAAGGTGAAGCTATTGTTAGTAATATTAAAAATTCTTCTGGTGGCATTATTTCCCAATCAACCACGAGCTTTGATGGACTAGGTAGAGTCACCAGTTCTTTTGATCCTGACTTAGGTCGAACCGATATTTTTAATCAAAACGCTCTTGGCCAAATCCTAGTCACAAAAAAAGTTAATGATACTGCCCAAACTTCAATTATCCGTTCTACAAGCTATGATGTTTTAGGTCGACCTTTGGCAGTTTATGAAGGTGACTGTTATTCCGGCTCTTTAGTCTGTTCTCCTTCATCTTTAAAACCCCTGCTTCTTAATGAATATGACACTGAATCAATTGGCGGCACCAAAGCCAAAGGCAAACTAGTCAAGGAGACTACCCCCGGTGTAGTGGTAAAAACCACTCGCTACGATGGAGGCCGTAATAATGTTGTCTTGGGACTGCCCTCCCTGACTACTATTGCCCTAGTTGATCCAAGCGACAATTTCTTAAACAATCTCAATAGCCTAAATGAGACTTATTCCTATGACGAATTAGGTCGTAACAAAACCTCTGCTTTTTTCTCTAACCCTTCCCGTCCCGAGCTTCAGGAAACCCTCACCACCACCTACGATTCCATCGGTCGCTTGTCATCAATTACTTCTGATAAGTCAAATCAACCTTTAATCAACAATATCACTTACGATAAATTTGGCCAAATCACTCAAAAAACTCTCGGAGGCTTGATTACTGAAAAACTTGCCTATGATGAGGCCAATAAGTCCCTCAGATTAAAAACCCATTCTGCTACTTCTTCCCAAGGGGTGCTTCTATCTTTAAGTTATAATTCATACGATAAACTAGGTAATATCACCTCTCTGACCGATAATCTTGTGGCCGATAATACTAAAACATTCGCTTATACTTACGACTCTTTTTCCCGCCTAGTCTCCGTCTCTGGTCCTTATTCTGCTGCCTATTCCTACGATGAGCTTTCCCGTCTTAATAAAAAAGTTGAAAAAGACTCTCTAATTTTTGCTTTCTCTAGTTTTAATTCTGCCTCTCCCATGGCCAGCTTTCCTCTTAATGCCCCTAAGTCAGTTAATAGGAATTCCCTAATTTATGATTCCCGTGGCAATCTTACCAAGTCTCTTGATAAAACTTATGTTTTTGATACTGATGATCGTCTGACTAACGTCAAAGATCTCAATAACAAAATTCTATCCAGTTTTATCTATTCCGCTGGCGGTGTCAGAATTAAAAAAACGGATTCCGACAAAATTACTTATTATCTGGGTTCTCTGGAAATCGAGAAGAATCTTGCTGTCTCCACTACCACTCCTTCTGCCTCTTCTCCCTCTCCCACTCCTCCAAAATCTCCCTCTCCTACTCCCGCGGGTTCTACCGCCTCTAACTGCTCCTCTCGCTGCTCTTGGGGTCTCACTCAGTGTCAGCGTGATAGTGCTACTCTCACCGGCGGAGCCTGTCAGATTAACCCCGCCTGTCCCGGTGTCCCCGACGATAACTATACTTCTTATTGGCGCTGGAGTTATTGTCAAAAAACTGTTTTAGGCGTTACCGATACCGCCGTCAAAACTACTATTCGTATTTCCTATCCTGCCTCGGCGTTAAGAGAAATTAAATATGATAGTTCCAATAATGTTTTATCTAATAAACTCTACTTTATCCTTTCAGACCATCTAACCTCCACCAAGGCAGTAGTAGACGATACCGGCGCCAAAGTCTCGTCTTCGGCTGATTACTATCCCTATGGTGAGGAAAGAACCAGCGTTACTTCTAATTTCCCCACCAATCGCCTTTATACCGGCCAGATCAAAGACAATACCGGTCTTTATTACTACAACGCCCGCTATTACGATCCTCATCTTGGTGTCTTTATCTCCGCCGACTACGCCCAAGGCCCCAATCGTTATGCCTATGTTGGCGGTAATCCCATAATGAAAAACGATCCCAGTGGTAATCAATCGAATTATTTAGATAAATACGATCAATATAAAAAAACCCAGGAGGACTTGAAAGAAAGATTTGCCGGTCTTGTCGGCAGCGCCTTTAATATGGGTCCATATGATAAAAATAACGAAATTTTATGGAAAAAAAGGGCGACCTATGCCTTAGAATATGCAAAATACTACACATACCAAGGTCCGGTAGATAGGGACATTAAAAAGTATTCTGGACAGGGGACAGACCTCTTTACCCAAAGTACTTATTCGCTTGTTCCCGACAAAAACTATCCAGAAAATCAAATTACGACCACCAGGAGTAAATTGTTCGAGGTACTAAAGCAATATCCCGAAACATTTACATCAAACATAGTCTGGATCCCCGAGGGTTATATTCCCCGTTTTATTGATAAAAATAGTAATACAAGTCATAATTTTGGTAAAGTCGAATTTGATTATATCGCTTCTTCCCAGATTACATCGATCAATCTCGCTGCCATTCTCTCCATCGGCTTCGCTGAATCTGGCTTTGAACCTTATTCGCCCTCTATGTTCCGGGCTTGGGGAGGGACGGTCGGAATGTCGTTTGCAGGGGACTTAAGTAATAACAGAGAAGAGCGTGAAAGCTATAAGTTTGGTGGTATTGGTCCTGGAAGTATTTTGGTACAAATGCGATTATTTCAAGGCTATAATGGAGGTGGTGCTGGGGAGGTGGTAAAAAACGGAAATCTTAATCCAGATCTATTTAAGTATTGGAATCCCGGGTCAAAATCCCAATTTGGTTTTGATGAATTCGACAGAATCAATGGCATTTATAAAGCTATACAGCAATACGCGAACGAAACTAACAGCAGTTGGCTAATGGAAAATTTACTGGAAAAATGATAATCTCTCTTCTTACTCCCATGCCGGTAATTTGCCTTTTGTTAAATATTCCAGCATTACCCCGCCGCCGGAACAAACAAAATCAATTTTATCCTTTAATCCCAAATTCGCTATTGATGCCCCGGTATCTCCTCCGGCAATAATCTTAAACCCCTCTGCTTCAGCTACTGCCCGGGCAATCTCCTCCGTCCCTCTCCTTGCTTCCGGCTTTTCGTACCAGCCCATCGCCCCCGCCCAGACAACGGTATTTGATTTACCAATTATTTCCTTAAATTTATTTATATCCTCTTCCCCCAGGTCCATCCCATCTTGTCTTAATTTCGCAATAAACACCTTACTTAATTCGTAATTCGTAATTCGTAATTGATTAATTAATTTCGGCAGTTTTCCCCCTATCAACACATAGTCGGCAATTTTTATTAGCTCCGGCAGGTAATTTAATTTATCCTCCTTTGCTCCTCCCAGGACTATAGTTAGCGGTTTCGCTGGCTCACTTAGTATCTTCCCGATTAATTCAGCCTCTGCCACAAAGCTATCTCCGTAATAGGCATCCATCCTTTGCCACAGCATTACCGAAGCGTTTATTCGGTGGGCTACCGCAAAAGCATCGTTAATATATATCTGCGCCCAGTCCGTTAATCCCTGTAAAAAATCAGGTTCGTTTTTTTCTTCACCGCTCCAAAAACGCAAATTCTCCCCAAAAACTATCTGGTTTGCCTCCCAGGCCTTAGTCAACCCTTCTCTATCTTCCAGGTCGCCAATAAACACACTGTCGATTGAGTTAACCCCGTCTGACTCCAAAAGCGACATTAGCTCAACATAGACTGGTTTAAGGCTCAAACCCTCGTCCCTTCCTTGTGGTCTGCCGCGATGGCCAATGATGGTGATCAAACAATTCTTTGCCAGTAGTTTTTTGATTGTCGGTAGTGATTTAAGTAATCGGCTATTGTCCAAAATCTTACTGCCTTCAATTGGTACATCGCTATCAATTCTCAAAATTACTCTCTGCCTATCCAGAACCTCTTCAACTTGTCTAAAATTTTTCATAGGTTTTAATTTTTTTAATCCTTCTTATATGCCTTTCTTCGGAAGAAAACTTTGTGGTTAAAAAGATTTTTACAATATTTTTATTTACCAGGTCAGTTACATAGTCAGCCGAAAGGCAGAGGACGTTTATATCATCATCTTCTCGCGCTAATCTTGCTTGCTTTTTATTGGTACACAGGCCGGCTCTTACCCCCCTCACCTTGTTGGCCGCAACGCAGACTCCTATGCCGGAAGAACAAATCACTATCCCCTTGCCCCGGTCAACCGCCGTTTTTTCCGACACTTTTAGTGCAATATCGCTGTAGTCGTCTTCCGGATTATATTTACTACTACCCAAATCCACGTAATCCTCTCCCCATACCTCCAGCCACTCTTTTATTTTCACCTTTAATTTAAATCCTCTATGATCTGCCCCAACGTAAATCATTTAAAAATGATAACAAATTTCTGAAGCGGAATGAGGCATAATATATAATCGTTAACCCAGCCCTTCTATGCCGTCAATTATCTTGGCCAGCAAAAAATTTCGTTACACTATTACCCGCCAGTCCGCTCGCTCTATCAGGCTCCGGCTAGTATCTCCCCGGTCATTTACCGTTTCTTGCCCCAGGCTAACCTCCGATATTGCAATTCATCGATTCATCCTTCAGCATAGCGATTGGATTACAAAAAATAGCCTTCGATTACCGCCCCCCCAATCACTTGTCCATCTAACCGGCATCGCTATTCTAGGCCAAAGCTACTCACTGTCTGTCAGTCGAAACCAGCATGATTCAGTGGTAATTTTACCCGATCAATTACAGATTAATATCAACTCTAAAGCTTTATCCCCAGCCCATATCCGTCTTATAGCCGAGCCACGGTTAAAGCGTTTTGCCTACACCCTAATAAGGAGTGAGTTATCGCGCCTGTGCTCCCAGTTTGATTTCACCTATTCCCGACTGTCTTTAAAAAATCAAAAATCCGTCTTCGGCTCCTGCTCTTCAAAAAACAACCTTAATTTTAACTGGCAAATTATTTTCTTTCCGCCCGACAAATTTCGCCACATCTTACTTCACGAACTAACCCATCTTCTGCACCGAAACCATTCCCGGGATTACTGGCGCCAACTTGCTGTCTACGATCCAGACTATGCCCAAAACAACCGTTGGTTAAAAACATCCGGTATTCGTTTTTTACTCTTCCGCTAATTTACTGTATACTATTATTATATGAAGCTTTCCAACTCTTTAGCAGTTCTGTTTTTTGTGATCGTCACCATTATTTCCCTCGGCTGGTTTGTTGTTTTCTTACCCCCGTCGCGTTTTCAGTCTCTGGTTGATCAGGCCTCCCAATTTGTAAATTCGACTGTTGTAAAAACTTTTCCGTCCGACTTAGTCATCACCGTCAAAAACGGCAATGTCACCACAAATCAGACAAGCCCATTTTGCCTTATTCTCGATCAAAATACTAAGTCAGGTATCGTTTTTGACGATCGGGCAAACATCCCGGTTCAGAATTATCGGCTGGAATATCGGGATATTTGTAGCCCGTTTGCCCTGGTCGGCAACGACTATTTTGCCTATCCCGACAAAGATGAATCCATTCGAATCCAAAAATTCAGCCCCGAAATGAATCTAGAAATTAATCGTTCTCAAATCGAGGCCTGGTCTGCCCAAGTTACTCCCTGGTTGAAGAGCTTTAGCAATACCGCCTATTATGCATTCCCCATATCGTTTATGGTTGCCTCTTTTGTATTTTTTCTCCTCAATAATTTCTGGTACGCTTTTGTGACCAAGGCTGTCGGCAAATGGTTCGGCAATAATGTTGATTTTCCGGACGCCTATGCCGCCTCTCTCCTTATCTATTCGGCCCTTATTTTTATCAACATTGTTATTATTTCCTATCTACTGAATTACATTTTAAAACTCAGGGTCAATCTCTCTTTTCCTTTCTTCAACACCATCGCCATTTCTTACTTTGCCAATATACTCCTAAAAAATGTCAAGCCATCTTCGATTAGCCAAGAACCTGCAGTTCCTATCAGCAGCTAAAGTTCAATCTCTATCCCTACCGGGCAATGATCGCTCCCTTCCACTTCCGGCAAGATAAACGCCTGGCGTACGAGATCGCTTAAACTACTGTCAACAAATATATAGTCTATTCTCCAACCGACGTTCCGTTTTCGGGCTCCACCTCTTTGGCTCCACCAGGAGTATTGAATCTTGTTGCCATTAATTAGCCTGTAAGTATCAACCCAACTGTTTTTTATCAGTAGATCAATCCAATCTCTCTCCATTTCCAAAAACCCCGAAACATTTTCATTTTCTTCCGGCCTGGCCAAATCAATCGCCTCATGGGCGGTATTAACATCACCCACAAAAATTATTTTTTCGCCCCTCTCCCTCTGCTCGTTAATGTATTTCAAAAAATGATCGTAAAATTTCATTTTATAACTCAACCGACTCTCATCTTTTTTACCGTTAGGAAAATACCCGTTTATCAGTGTAAATTCATCAAACTTGGTAATTATCACCCTGCCCTCATTATCCCAATCGCTATCCTGATCGCCGACAATCACCTTTTTGGGTTCAATTTTTGTTAGGATCATCACTCCCGAGTAGCCCGCCTTCTCCGCCGAATTCCAAAAAGGTATATATCCTTTTGGACATTCAATCATTGGAACCTGGTGGGGAAATGCTTTTGTTTCCTGGAAACAATAAATATCTGCCTGATCTTTTTCAACAAAACCCCACAGCCCTTTTTTTATCGCTGCCCTTATTCCTGCCACATTCCATGAAACAATTCGTATGCCCATATTGCTTTAATCTTTGGGATTATTAAATATTAATTTTAAGCTATTATAATTGACTTATGGACCATGTCGCCATCATGAATCGCCAGGCAGGCTTAATCGATCATATCCTTTCTGGCCAAAAAACTATTGAAACCCGTTGGTATCAAAACCGGATCACCCCCTATGGCCGCATTGCCATGGGCGACATCATTTACTTTAAGAATTCCGGCGGCCTTATCCGAGCCAAAGCGTTGGTTTCCCAGGTGTCCCAGTATGCCCAATTAACTATTGATAAATGCCAGCAAATTATTGATCAGTATGGCGCACCTGGCTTAATCGATATTCAGAATTCCCGTGCCGCATCTTGGGCCGCTGGCAAAAATTACGCCATTTTAATTTGGTTAAAAGATCCCGTAGCTATCATCCCTTTTAATATCGACAAGAGGGGATTTGGTTCTTCAGCAGCCTGGCTCACCCTCCCCAACATAGATACCATAAAAAAATCCTAAATTCGTCAAATTTTGGTATAATTCCATCACTCCAGCGGTAGCAAAGCGGTTATGCGTCGGTCTGTAAAACCGATCTAGGCAGGTTCAACTCCTGCCCGCTGGACACAATAGGATTTTCATTAGGTACAAATTTGTTAAATGGGGTATTAAGACGCAAAGACACGATTTTTTCTTCTTTCAAAGTGCAGTTCGCAAACACTTTTTTAACGATCTCACTTCTGAGTGATTCTCTTCGTATTTTTCCCAGTATATTAGGCATTTCTTTAAAAAGTTCGACAAACTTAGAATATGACATGGGTGCTTCTTTGGTTAAGGACATCGCCCGATCTATATTTGAAATCTTTTCTAGATTGGCATCGAGAGTCGCTTTCTTAATAGAGTAATCGTTTTTTGATTCTTTAATTAAGTCAATATCTATTTCTTTTTGTAAATATTTTCTTATGTCTTCTATACCTGTCTTAAGTCCTACATTCTCCTGAATGATAGCCATTTTTTCACTCGTCAATACTTTTTGTTTTAGTTTAGTTGCCATTTTTAGTTCTTCTAAATAATGTTGATAAAAATCTTGGGAAGCCATTTGATTGTTTCTCAAGAAATTTAAAATATAAGTAAAAACCTTATTTGCCCTCACACCTTTCTTTTTTCTCTTACATTGGACAGTTCTACACCTAAAATTGACATATCTTTTTATAACCTCATTAGTCTTCTTGTCATGTTTCACAGTAACTACGGGGTTCATTTTTTTACCACAATCAGAACAAATCACAAACTCTCTTAAGAAGTGTGCTTTTACATCACCTCGCCTAAATCCTTTTTGGGTTACAAACGATTTCTTAATATCATCTATTTTATTTATTTTTAAAAAATCTTCTACCGAAACTGCAGATTCAAAATCATACCATTTAGTTAAATCAACAGTATTATCACCGTTCTTCATTACTCCCGTATAAAAAGAATCTTTGAATAGGATAGATAACTTATTTTTATCCATAAGCCAAGGCTTATGTACCACGCCTCCAATTTTAAGACTCTTATGGTAACAAGGTGTATGTCCGTTTAAGTATTTTGCAATATCTTCTAATCTTTCGCCATTAATTTTTTTCTTCCATGCTTCACAGATCAGACTATAGTTAAGTCCATCAGGTCTATAATAAAAATTTTTATCTCGATAGTATCCATGTTTATTTACACCCATTCCACTACCCTCTGCCACACTTCTCCTATTACCTCTGTTTATCGACTCCGATAAATGGTCTGTATATTCTTTACTCATAACAAAACTCATCCCTAAAAGCATTTTACCCGAGCCGTCATTTTGAAAATAGAAACTAAAAAACTTTAAATCTTTTATTTCGTCTTTATCCAACATGTCGATTATTGTTCCAGCCTCAGCCATATTACGAGCTAGACGATCTGGATGCCAACATAAAATGCCATCGTATTTACCTAACTTAATATCATCCAACATTTTTGTAAATTTAGGTCTTATCCCTGATTCTTTTGCACTCTGTCTTTCTCTAATTATTTTCATCACCTTTAAACCCAAATCATGTTTTATTTTTCTACAGTCTGTTATTTGATCTCCAATTGATCTTACTTGATGCTCTTTATCCTTAGTACTTTTTCGCACATACATTACATATCTTAATTTTTTATTTACTTTATCTTTTTGCTGTTTTTCTTTTATCAAGCCATTAATCAGACTTAACAGGTCTTGAGTATTGGGTGTAACAGTAGTACCAACCATATTATTATTAATCTCTATATTTTCGCTATTTTCCATTATTTTCTTTTTATTCTCTTGTTTTTTTCTATAGAGAGAATAGTTGTCGAACTTAGACTTATTAATAAGTCAATTATAAGTATAGGGGGTACATATTCTTCGTTCAATTAGGCGAGTTATAATTAGTTGGATACCTCGCTATAGCCCTGTATTTTCAAAACTAGTTTTTAGCTTTAAATAGTCTATATTTTGTAGAGTTCCAAGTGTCAGAAGTACTGTTAAATATTTAATGATTTTTATTATGTCTAAACTAATTTCTAATTCAAAACGCGAACAATTGCTAACCGCTTGTGAATCGTTGATTCTAAGGGGTATAGAGAAGCCTACAGATGTATCATCTACCCTTCATATTAGCTTCAATACTGCTAAATCTTATATCTCAATTATTCGTGAAAGATGGTCATTATCTGTCACCACCGAAGAGTTGCAAGCAAAAAGGCGAGAACTAATCAACAAAACAGAAAATGTACTAAAAGAAGCTTATGAATTAAAGGGTAAATCAAAAAACACTCTTGAATCTGTACAAGCGTTAAGGACTGTATTAATGGCAATAGAACGATTACAAAAATTAATAGGTCTTGATGATTTACCAAAGCCCAAATCTGAATTGATTCAACAAAACAATATCATTTTTCAAATGGCACAGACGATTCAAAAATTACCAAATGATCAAAAAGAAAAAGTACTACAGAGAATTAGAGAAGAAAAGATTAAAAGGGGATCATTAAACAACTAATTCCATTAGCAATAAGTCAATTAAGGACAGTCGTAGCAAGTATTAGTATTGTCGATTTTACATCTCCTTATTCTTTTAATAGATTTTATTATGCCTTTCACTAAGCCATATTTTTTCAGAGCCATTATCGAATAGTCAGAGCAAGTGGGATAGAACCGACAGATCACATTATATTTCTTTTTATATTTCTCACTTAACCGTCTCTGCCACAAATTTTTAATAAACCAAACAAGAATATTACTCAATATTTTGTTTAGTCTTTTCATAATAAATTACTTCTTCTTTATAATTACTTGATTTACAATCAGGACATTGTTTAGTTTCTACTAAAGAGTTTTGATTAGTATCAACATTATGATTGTATTGTGCTTGGTGAGGACTTCCACAAGTTCCACACGACCCACAGGCATTTAGACCCATGTTAGTTATCAACTCCGCTTCTCTATTAGCTAATGTATGCCAAACTTTACCACATTCATTACAAGTTCTTTTAATTTCAGCAACATGAATCTTAGGGTCGTATGTTTCTTTTGTTATCATTATATTTTATCTTTTAAAAATACCTAACATTAGATAAATATAACACTAAATGTTACTTATATTCTATTAATTAAAAAACTACATTAGTGGAACATAGGGCAATGACTTTTTTTAAAAGTAGCCCTATACAGAAAAAATTAGGAGAGAAAATAAAAGAAAAGAGATTAGAGGTTGGTATGACACAAGAAGAATTAGCTGATAGAACAGGTCTTCATCGAACCTATATCTCGGGTCTTGAAAGTGGTACTAGAAATCCTGCTTTAAAAAATCTCAATAAACTCTCTAAAGCTCTCAAAATCTCTATTGATAGTTTGATGAAATTCAAATAACTTATCGATAAGGGAAACTGTCAATTTTGTTATACTTCCCTTATGAAACAACAGAATATTAATCCTACCACTAACGAAGTTTTTGCAGAAATCGAATCATCCACCGAACAAGAAATTATTCAAAAGGTGGCTGATGCTCATCTTACTCAACCAAGTTGGCAAGAATTAGGTGTGAAAAACAGAATTGAGATTTTGCAAAATGTTTATAAAGCTTTTGAATCAGAAAAAGAAATGTTGGGTGATTTGATTACTAAATCTATGGGTATGCCTGTGTCATTGCGTAATGAATTAGATATTGACTCTGGGCTCCATTATTTTAAAGGGTATCTCGATAATGCCGAAAAATATTTAAGTCCAGAAGTTAGTTTTGAAGATGATACTACAATAAATACTGTCTATTATGAACCAACAGGAGTCGTAGCAACAATAGTACCTTGGAATTTTCCATTCTGCAATTTTATATGGGGAGCTATACCAAATTTAGTCGTTGGAAATACAGTTGTATTTAAACACGCTGAAGAGTGTATGGCATTTGGTCAATTGTTAGACCAAATAATAACTAAAACAAATTTACCAAAAGGTGTATTTTCTCAAGTATATGGAGATGGTAAAGTTGGAGATATTTTAGTTCATCAAAATATAGATCTAATTTGTTTTACTGGTAGTACTGCGGTTGGTAAATATCTATATGGTGTTGCCGCTGAAAAACTAATTAAAGTTATTCTTGAACTCGGAGGTTCTGCTCCAGCAATTGTTTTTGAAGATGCAGATATGTCTAAACTTAGTGAAGGTGTATTTTTTAATCGGTTTGCCAATAGTGGACAAATTTGTGATGGTTTGAAAAGATTAATAGTTCATAAAGATATTAAAGAGAAAGTCACCAATACTTTAATAGAAATGTTAAAGAGTAAAAAGGTTGGAGACCCAGAAGATTCTACTGTCGATATGGGTCCACTGGTATCGATGAAACAGGTCGGCACTCTTACATTACAAGTTGATGATGCAATTACCAAAGGTGCAGAAGTTGCTATATCTATTGATTCCCCAAAAACAGGTGCTTTTTATAATCCCACTATTTTGACAAATATTAAAAAAGATATGAAAATTTGGTCTGAAGAAGTCTTTGGTCCAGTTTTACCGATTATTACCTTTGAAACTGAAGAAGAAGCCATAAAACTAGCCAACAATACTGTTTATGGTTTAGGTGGTTATGTCTTTACTGAAGATAAACAAAAAGCCGAAAGAATAGCTTCTAAAATAAAAACAGGTATGGTGAGTGTCAATGGTACTTTATATCTTCAACCCACAAGCCCTTTCGGTGGTTATAAACAATCAGGTCTGGGACGAGAACACGGTAAATATGGTTTGCACGATCTTTGCCAAATAAAAGTTATTTCTGTTGAAAAATAGTTTTAAATTAAAATAAACTAAAAAATTACGGACGATAACAATGTTTTATCCTTCGTTGGGAATGAATCTTAATAATAAAAACATATCCTCGGCAATCTGATCTTTTGGACTTGTTGAAATTCTAGCTTCGGATGTAGTACAAGCTAGGAGCCATATTTTTTGGTTATCGTTAAGTTTATCTTTTGGTATTTTTTCTAGTTTGTTTTTATACGCTACTATTTTATCTATAACTTCCCTTGTTGATATTAGATCATCCATCTTTTGATTCAAACGATCAAATTTGTTTTTTATATTTACCATATTGTTATATTCTATAACGATTTATATAAATTGTTTAGTTTTACACCATAACTAAGATAATTTTTTATTGATACTTGATATTTCTTATCATTTTCTAAATGATCTTTAAGGCTTAATTTATTACCTTTGGCTTTTTCGTTTAAGGCGTAATACATAGCCGATAGTAGACTTACTGTTTCGGTAAGTGCTCTTGTATAAGACAACAAACAGTCAAAAAATTGTCTCTCTTTTTCTCCTAGATTATCTTTGGCTAAATTTTCCAGTTCAGTAGTTTTCTCCTGAAATTTTTCAAGTAGTGTAACAGTTTCATCGTGCAATTTTTGAAAGTCAATTTTTCTAAATAAACTACTGAAAGTACCAGCACTTTTTAATAAATGGTTGTGTAAAATAACATATTGAGTTAGTAAATCATTTACTTCCCAAGCCTCATTTCTTAATTGATTTGTTGTGACCATGTGGTTTAATTTAAGGCATAAACATATAGTTATAAGCATCGCCTTTGCCAAAATAAGTACCTTTATTCAATAAAGTATCCGCCATCTCCCAAGCCGTCATATTTTCAGAAATTCTATAACTGGCATAAATATCAATCGAACCATTTTTACCAACCTTCAAAGCCTCATCATTACCTTGTGTTTTATCTTCGGTATTTTCCAAAGCATATAACAATGCTTTTTCATTTCTAATAAATCCATAATACTGGAGATTACTAATAACTGCCTCTAAAGTAGAACCACCATACAATCTAAAATCAACAGTACTACTTTGTTTTTGTCTTTCAAAGTCTTTCTCTGTAAAGTTTAATTTCTCTTTAAAATAATCATCCACCTTCTTAGTTGACGACCAACTTTTTGTTGGAGCATTAAAATCTTCTTTAGGTATTTGATTAGTTTTTAACCAATAAGCAAATCCTAAAACAATAAACATTAATAGAAAAATTAAAATAGTTAGAACTTTACGATGTTTCATAGTTAATTTTACTGCAATAAAAATACTATTGATTATTTATCATCAATTTAAGACGACTTGCTTTTATTGTTTGCTGATATGCATGTTCTTTAGCCATATTGTAGTCTTCTGGAGTTATCTTTGGTTTTTTACCAGCAAGATTTTGTGTTGATGTCTTAAAGTAGTTAAAATTATCATCTTTAATTGCTGATATTAAGGACGAAATATTGTCATCTATCTTTTTACTGTCTTTACATGAACTTTCCAAAGTTGCAATAGCATTTCTAATATCTGTCATTTTTGAAATTATCTGACTTGCCAATTTTTTTATCGCTTTTACTGATGTAGTAGTCACAAATTCATCTATCAATTTTTTAGATTCAGAAACTTCATCACTTAGTCTATTACACATCTCAATAAGAATATCTTTTTCGACTCTGTTGTTACTTATTTTATTATTTATATACAAAATACCGAAGATGTAAATAAAGAAATTAATCACATCTGGTATAGAAATATCTCTTTTAAAAATTACATAAGGCAGATCATTTCCTACAACACCAATTGAAATACCAAATAAAAGAGTAAGTAATAAATAAACAATCGAAACTTTAGGGAGTTTCATTAATGAATTTAACGATTGCCTCAACTATTAATGGGTCCTTTTCACTGACAAAATTAATTTTCTCTAGAATTTTTTTCTTATCAATAAAATCTTTCACAATTCTGATTGAAACTTCTGATAGAAAAGACGAAGCATAACCATAAGTACCGTCTAGATACACAATTAGTTTCGAATTATCTTTTGACCAAACTTCATCAATTCTTGCCTTTAACACATCTTCATAAAACTCTTCTCCAGAAAATTTTCCATCAGTCCTATATCTGGCACCAGGAGTTAAAGTAAAGTCTTTTGCTATATTTACTTCAATAATTTCTTCATTCATAGTTTCGGAGTTAACTCCCAATAAAACATTGTACCTCTAAAATTATGTTTATTGGTTTTAATAGAATCGACCATATTATACCCTATATTAGCGATAATATTGTTTGACAAAATAGTAAACTTTTTAATAGTTTGGTCTTCCTTTACTAATTTGTATATGAAATTTAAACCATAGCCTCGTCCTGGTAAGGTAGTAGAAGTTTCTCTTTTACCTTGAAATATTTTCTCTAATGTTTTTCTGTTATTTGATGGGACTACAGCCTGTTTTAGTCTTTCAACTAAACTGTCTTCTGCATATTTTGTTAAAAGAGATTGGAAAATTCCAACTCCTAAATCAAGAAAACAAAATTTTGTTATTTTAGTATCAGTTTCTTTATATGCTAATAACCACCAATCATAAACCTCTCCTAGTTCTCCATAATTTGAATGGTTTCTGGTATTTGCCATGCATTCAATCAATATAGTATAAAAATTTTGATCTAAAAAATTATCGGTATTAAAAGTGTGCTTCATTGCTGATGAACATATATTTCCAGCTAATTCTGGTTCAACAACATTTCTTGTTTTAATATGAATTAATGTCCCAAGCGGGTCTACATCAACATCTCTAAATCTCTTATCTGGGATTACATATTTATAAAAACCAGCTCTCTTGAACATCTCTCTTATTTTTAAATCATCAGGGATATTACCTTGAATAGGGGTTGTGTTTACATAATCATTCTCTGTTATAAGAGCAATAAAATAGGTAAAAGTTTCTGGTCCCATTAAAGTCACATCTTTCAAATCAAAAAATACAGGTACTTTTTTTGAGAGAGATTTTTTAGCTTGTCTAAAGTATGAAATTACAGAATCAGGATCACTAGTTAAAGATAAAATATTTGGAGCCTTAGAAACAAAATGTTCAACTTTCTTTGGATCATCAAGAAACTTTTTATTTCTATTCTCTATTTTTTTGATAGGTATTTTAGATAATCTTTTTCTCTTTCGAACTAACCGTCTTTTTATTTCATGTAAATGTTTTCTACGGGCATATCGTATCAAAAATTGTTTTCTTTCTTCAGTAAGTTTTCTCATTTTATATAGACTTTACAAATTTACTGTATTTTACTTCAAAATGATCTTATTTATGTCCATCACATACAAACTACAAAAGCTAATAAATTACACAAATCAAACCAAAAAAGTTACTTATTTATTCTAAAACTTTCTACATTAGTCTTTTTAATCCTAAATTTCTTAGATACAAACATAAATCTTACATTACCAAATTTGTCAGGTATGACATAACAGGTAGTTTTATCTTTTGACAGGACTACATAGTTTTCTGGTTTAGCTTTATCTAACCCCAACTCACAAACCTCGCCATCATCATTGACCACCAAATATTCAGGATGAGATGTTTTAGTATTAGCTAAGTCATCAATAGCTGATTGAGGGATACTGTCGTTTGGATTTTGAAGAATATCAATCAAATCGGTTACATTATCTTTTTGTATTTTGATCATATTTAAAGATACACCATCTACAATGTCAGCGGTACTTGGTCTAAAATAGTGTATTTTAGGTCTTCAGATGTTATTCTTTTCATATCTTTATTAAAACTCTCGATACATTCGAGATTATTTACAATATCGTCAAAAAAAGTTCGCAATAACTCTTTGGCGCTGGACACTTACCTTATAAATACCTTCCCGTCCAGCTCCTCTCGCATTTTTTAATATCCTCTAGTCGCCCCGCGGCCACAATTTCACCACCCTTATCTCCACCTTCTGGACCTAAATCAATAATCCAATCCGCTTGTCTTATCACTTCCAAATTATGCTCAATTACCAAAACCGTATTGCCATTATCAACCAGCTTATTGAGAAGGTTCATTAACTTCTCAACATCAGCAAAGTGAAGACCCGATGTGGGCTCGTCCAAAATATAAAACTCTCCCTTACTTTGCAGCTTGCTGGCTAACTTCAATCTTTGGGCTTCACCCCCCGATAAAGTATCCAGAGTTTGACCCAGCTCAATATAATCCAATCCAACATCGATAAGAATTTGCATACCATCTTTTATCGATCTTTGGTCAAAAAAATCAATCGCTTCCACTGCCGTCATTTCTAAAATTTCATTAATCGCCTTGCCTTTATGCTTAAATTCCAATACCTCCCCTTTGTACCTTTTCCCTCCACACTTATCACACTTCATTCTCACATCTCCCAAAAAATTCATATCCATATCAATAAATCCTAAACCTTCACATTCCGGGCAACAGCCCGTCTTACTGTTGTAGCTGAACTTTGAGGCACTCACTCCGTTGGCCCAAGCAAAGAGCTCCCTTATTTCATCAAACACTCCCACATATGTAGCAATCGAACCCCGCCTATTGTTGCCAATTACTTGTTGGCCAATTAATACTATCCTCTCTCCATGCTGCAACATTATCTCTTCTACTAAAGAGCTTTTACCCGCTCCCGATACTCCCGTTAAAGCTACTAATAATCCAGTCGGGATATCGACGCAAATATTCTTTAAATTATTTCTTGATGCGTTCACCACACTTAATTTTCCTATCGGTTGCCTGACTACACTCATCCCTGTCCCGCCTGATCTATTTAAATATTTTGCCGTTAATGTATGGCTTTTCAATAAATCATCTTTAGTTCCACAAAATACGACCTCGCCACCCTTTTTACCCCCACCCGGGCCAACCTCAACTATATAATCAGCTGCCCTGATCACACTCTCGTCATGTTCCACTACCAACACACTATTACCCCCATCCCTTAATCTATTTAAATTTTTTATTACTAACTCCAAATCTCGTGGGTGCAATCCTGCTGTTGGCTCATCCATCACATAAATTGTCTCAATCAAATCACACCCCAGTTGACGGGCTAACTTGACTCTTTGAGCCTCACCACCCGATAGGGTAGCGGTTGATCTATTTAAGGACAAGTAACCCACCCCCGCGTCAACTAAAAATTTTAACTGTTCTACCAGCCTCGGTTTAATTACTATGGCATTTCGATGATCAATCCTCTTAATAAACTCCAAAGCTTCGGCGATCGTCATATTCGCCACTTCCCCAATATTTTTGCCATTTATCTTTACCTCTAAAGACTCCTTCTTTAATCTCCACCCTTGGCACTCAGGGCAATGCACATAATTAAAATACTTCAGTTCTTCTTCGTTAACATGGCGGTTGATACTACTTCCCCGACTGTTTAAGTGGGTTACTATTCCCTGATACATTGGCTTAATTACTCCGTCATCGCTATCGTTAGCCCGCTGCTTTGGAGCATACATTAACTTTCTATATTCCTCGGGACTATAATCGCTCACCTTTTTATCCATATCAAATAATCCTGTCGACTTAATTATCTTCCAGTACATCGACCCCACCCGCCAGTTGCTATAAAGGATTGCCCCTTCGTTCAAACTTCTCTCTTTATTAACCAGCTTACTTACATCGATATCCATTGCTCTTCCCAGTCCTTTACATCTTGGGCATGCTCCTAGGGGGTGATTAAACGAAAAATAAGAAGAATCATAGACGGGGAAGCCCGCACGGGCATAAAGAAGCCGAAGGTAGGTGTATGTCTCTGTCAATGTTCCGACTGTTGACCTTTGGCTTTGGAAGACTCTGCTTTGGTTGATAACCACTGTACTAGAGATACCCTTAATTTCTTCCACGTCAGGGCGGTTGCTTTTGGCCAGATAACG
Source organism: Candidatus Shapirobacteria bacterium (assembly GCA_041663285.1). Classification (GTDB taxonomy): domain Bacteria; phylum Patescibacteriota; class Microgenomatia; order UBA12405; family UBA12405; genus UBA1435. The sequence continues at coordinate 7,909 of JBAZSP010000007.1, read as the reverse complement.
GCGGGCTAGACTGCTCAAGCTTTCAAAGTATTGTCTCTGTCCTTCTTTGGCAATAATATCAAAGGCAATCGTCGACTTCCCTGATCCCGACACCCCAACAAAACACACCACTTTATTGCGTGGAATGGCCAAATTTATATCCTTTAAATTGTTTTCCTTGGCACCTTTAATGACTATCTCTTGCATAACAAGATAAAAATATATTTTCTTCAGTGCGTTAAAAGAGTCGTTAGGCTCTTATAAGCGTGCTTCAACAAGATCTAACAACTTTTACCTTAGGCGTTGCCAGACACCGTTAGGTGGCTTATAATAAGCTACTACGTAACGTTATAGTCAAGCACCTAATTATGTTGAACCAAGTGAAATCCGCCTCTGGCGGAACTAACCTAATCACCGCTGGAGAATTTGCCAAACTCGCTGGAACTACCAAAAGAACCATCATTTGGTATGACCAAAATAACATCATCAAACCTGTCGAAGTCTCACCCGAAGGCTACCGCTACTATAACGAGTCCCAGGTTTTGGACTATCAAATGGTCCTGCTACTAACCACCCTTGGAGTTACCTTAAAAGATATCCGGCAAAAAGGTGATTTAAAAGCCCTGTTTGAAAAGAAAAAGAAGGCCATTAAAGACCAGATTAATACACTCAAATTTAATTTGAGTAATCTTGAAAAATTCTTAGCCAATATAGAGAGTAATGGCACCATGATCCGGCCACTTATAAAAATTCTGAAGCCGCTCGAAGTCTTTTATATTGAAAGAATTGGATCTTACGTCAAGATAGGTCAATATTGCCAGGAGCTAAGATCAATGTTTAGTTCACCTGGCCGCAGCTTCACCACAGCCGCGATTTTTGATAATCCAACTTATCAGCCAAAAAAATCATTAATTAAAATATGTGCCCTAGTTCAGCCTGGTATGAAAATTAATCCCCAATATAAAAATGTCGTTCAAAAAATGACTTTCAATCCAGGGAAAGTTATCACCTACACCCACAACGGAGTAGGGGAGATGGTATCTCTCTTTTGGAAAGAATTGGAAAAATATTGCCGCCTTAATCATCTTCAGGTCCGTCACGATGTCCCCGATTTTGAAATCTATCGTAAGATTAGCAGTGATCCCAAAAAGCAGTTCTTCGAGATTTACTTACCTATCTTCTAATATTTATCCAATTACCTTACTGTTTCTGCGATATCTAGATAAATTACCGATAATAGGGAAGTTCGTACGCTAGCCTTAAGGTCGGTAACTAGTGAAATCGTTTTCACTTGATTCCTCCTTTTTTTGTGGCATTATCCACCTATGGATAATTCAAACGATATTCAGCTAAAAATATTGTCAGTCCTTCTCTACAAACCCCAGTCGCGATTCAAAGATCTAAACATTGACTCTCTAACTACCGATAACTTCAGTTACCACCTTCGAATTTTAGTTACCACTGGCTTAATCCAAAAAGAGAACTCACTCTACAGTCTAACCGCCAAAGGGAAAATCGCCGCCGGCAAATTGGACACTACCTCTTATGTAGTCGAGAAACAGGCCAAAATTGGCGTTCTCCTTATCCCTCATAAGGTTGTCAAAGGCCAAGAACTATTTCTAATCCAGCAGCGGCTTAAAGAGCCATATTTTGGCTACTGGGGTTTTATGACGGGCAAAGTTCGTTATGGCGAAACCCTTCCTCAAACCGCTTTACGGGAACTTCAAGAGGAATCAGGCCTGACAGGCGAATGCCGATTCTGCTATGAACTTCACGAAATGGTTTACGACCAGACTTCTGGCCAGCAGTTGGAAGATAAATTTTTTCAGGTATTAGAAGTTACCAATCTCGAGGGTAATCTTACCGATACTATTGAAGGTCATAATAAGTTTGTGACGGTTGATGAATTCCGCCAAATCTCTCCAAAATACCACAATGAGGATGATATCCTAAGTTGGTTTTTAGACCGCGACTTTAAGTTCAAAGAACACAAATATTATATCGACAAGTTTTAACCTTTATTTTAGTTTTCGACTTGTTCCACAACTTGCCTTAAGTTTTACCTGCCCTCCATTGTCCAAAATCCAGCCGTCTTCTACTCCGTTATTGCCATCTGTAAAATGATTTAAACAAAATTAATCCCGCACCCTGATGCCTGGCCAATCAATTTCGTTATTTCTGTAATCAATCACCCCAGATTAATCACCAGGTCTTTTTTTATATATCCTTATCCCCACTCTAGTATATTTGTTATCAACGACAGACTCAAAATATTCAACCGATATACCTTCAATTTGACTCAAGGCACTAGTTACGTTTTTCCTGGCCTTAGCGTTACGATCTTCATCGCTCATTTTGGTAACAAAATCAGTATAGGAGTCAATCGGGAAAAGATAAGCCTGCCCCCCAGCCTTTAAAAGGTCAGTTATTTGTCCAAAATAAGCCCTTGTTCTCTCTTCATCCGTGCAATAATGCGTTGCCGCGGCATAAGAGTCGATTAATAGATCGACACACGAACTAGCCAGAGGAATCGCCGGTGCTATTGCCGCTACTGCTCCTCCCTTAGGTGACTTTCTTAATCTGTTTTTGTGAATCCCTGCTCCGTTTTTTGCCCGTTCAAGGCTGATATGAGAATCCTTTTCATCCACTGGTGTTTTTGGCTCTTGGCCTAAGGCTTTATAGGTAAGTTCTCGAGGTGGTGACTCAGTGTCTGTATAAACTATAAAATCACCTGCTTCGCCATCGCCAAAATTTAACAAAAGTGGGTTATCTTTTGAGGGTCTTAAAGCCAGTGTGGGATCAATCGATACAGTTACCGCATCCGGCCTTATTGTTTTTATCCACGTCGCCAGCTCCTGATAAAGGCCGCTTCCTATTTCTACCACCACCGGTTTCGGTGGAAGATTCAAGATGTCCTTTTCTCCTAACCCAAAAGGTCTAGTAATCGACTCCGGAGCTCTGCAAGTTACTCGAAGCGGCTGTATATCGTAAATTCCTTCCGGCATTTAAAATTAATATAGCATTAATACCAATTCTGGTGGGGAAGAAAAATTCTGAGCCCTGGATTTCAAACCCTGCTATTCATCACCAGCCAGTCATGTATCTTCATTTTGACAAATTCATTAAAGATAATATTTATTCCAAATTCTGATAAATGCCATTTAGTCGGGGATAATTGGTTATCATCATCCAGAAAAGCATTCACCCTAATAATCTGTTTATTACGGGGTAAATATTTATCAAGCGACATCCAAGCCCGTTTTTGGGCATACCAGCCAATGACTGTTATTATTTTATTAAATATTACTTTCCTATTTTCCAACAAACTCAAACTTCTCTTAATGTTGTCCACTATCGTTATGCTTTGTGATTCGGTCAAAATCGACTTTTCTGGAACCCCGTTTTCTATTGCCCATTTTTTATAAGCCAGTGCTTCTGGTTCGTGTTCAAAATAAATCGGATGATTGCCGCTGATTAAAATCCTTGGTGCCCAGCCTTGTTTCCACAATTCTACCGCTTTTTTAATTCTGCCCGGATTTTTCCCACCAAAAACCAAAATAATATCTCCATTCTCTAAAGTATCCTCTTGCCCTAAATATAGCTTAATTTTCTCTAGCAACTTTAGCAAGCCCTCTTCTTTTTTGTTTACTTTTTCTAAAGTCAATTTTCCAATTTTTTCTTTTATTTTATTGCACTCGTCAATAATACTTATTATACCTACCATTCGAGAAAAAGCTTTAGAATCAACCCCGATTTCTTTGAGCCACTTCCTTGCCAGGGAATAATCTACCAGCTTAACCATCCTCTTTTCCTCTCGTATCGGTCGTTTCGCTTCCATTTTCAAAATTTCTTGAAGCTCTTCATAGTCAAAAGCCTGAGACGCATCGTTTCTTTTCGATACATAACCCATAACCAAATTATACCTTACCTTCTGGTTTACTCTATTTGGTACCAATACAAATACAGACCTCTAAAAGTTCGTCCGTTTAAGTCTGAATTTCGGCATACCACCCGTACATAAACCAAATCCTGCCTTTTCTTAGAAAACCTATATTCAAAACTAAAAATATCTTCTAAGCCCAATTCCTCTTTTAACACTCTCAAAACCGCCTCTTTTAGTCTTTCTCCCACCATAACTTTAAATTCGACTTGTTTTAATAAATTTTCTGGCATTTCCAAACCTGCCAATACTTCATTTGGTGTTTTGTTTGTTCCTAGCAATGTATATAAATGTCTTTGCTGTCCCGGCGCATAATCGCCCAAAATACCACCCCCGAAGGAAAAGGTATATTCGGCACTTGCCGGGGAATTAACCATTATATCTTCCATTAGGTCCATTTAACGGTTTCTAACTCCCACTTTTTCCACTGCAAATCCCATTGTAGTTAGTAATTTCCACCTAAGCCATTTTGAAAATACTCCCCGCTCATTAACTTCCCAGTTAAATTTAATGTTTCCCAAGGTAAGGATCTTGCCTACTGTTATTTTAACCCCAAGTTTAGGAGGGTTTTTATTCAAAGCTGCCAAACTAATTCTCTTCACCACATCCCATTTTTTTAGCCCGCTAAAATAAAAAGGTACTATGTCGACATTGGCCAACTCATTGGCATCGATCCTCTTAATGATCTCCTCAATTCCGTAACCCCACTTAGATTTTATCCCATGACCTCCGGTTGTAAAAATCAAAATGCTCTCCCCCTTCCCCAAATTTCTTGCTGCCTTGTCAAAGGTATCCTTATTAATATTATTTACGTCCTCTATCGCCAAATTTTCCGCCCGAAGCAATAGTTTATCCCACTTAACTATTGAACTTTTCTCGTAATTCCAGGCATACTTTCTTTCCATTACCGGCAATATATATTTGGCATAGTTCTTCCCCAGTCTCGAAAAAGAAATTAATCCGATAGCCCTAAAATCATCCCTTTTTAACAGACTAAAAAAAATAAAAGCCTCAATCCAGGAATCATGGTTTAATCCCACAAAAATTGCCCCTCTTCCCTTTTTCGTCCACTTATCAATCTTCTTTGACAACTCAACTTCAATATTCAACAGAGTAATCAACTCCTTCGAAACCCTGGCCAGCCCAATTTTTTTTATCTTACTTTCCAGTTTCGCCCATTTCTTAATTGCTTTATTCACGCCAATAAATTTGTTATCAAGACACCTTAAAAATCTCCAATGAATCCTATGCTTCCGCTTTCTTCCCTCATTTATTAGGCCTTTCCAGCTCTTTTTATCTAAAAATCTATAGATTTTTTTAATCAGGCGAATCATTTATTTAACTTATTTTATTACCAACAATAAAAGTTTCAATTGCCTGGGCTACTTCCTTGGGTTTTTCCACCGTCACAATGTGCCCCGATTCATCAATCTCTGCATATTGATAATCACCCTTGCCTTCAAGACATGCCCTTGCCTGAGCTAAATTTGCGATCTTGTCGTACTTTCCAAAGATCAACAACATCGGGACACTATTGTTTTTAATCATTTCCTCAATCCTGGTTTCGTCCCTCATGGCTTCTTCTCCCAACTCAACGTAAACTCTTTTACATACATTTTTGTATTCGATTGCTCCGTAAAGATCGATTATATTTTTATCGAATTTATACATGTTAATTAGCTTTGCAGTAAAATAGGAATAGCTCTTTCTTTTTATTATCCGATTCATCAAATCCCTGATTTTTTCATGTCTCTTAGCCAGGGAATAAAGCTTGTGGCTGATCTTTAATGTCCTTTCTTTGTTGTTTTTCTTAAACACTCCACCGACTAACACTATCCTGGCCATTGAATTTGGGAAATTTTGATAGCATTTTGCCACCACATAGCCTCCCATGGAATGCCCCACTAAGGTGCAGTTTTCAATATCTAGTTTCTCCAAAAACAGTTTCACATAACCGGCCTCAATCTCCATGCTGTACTTTTCCAACCTATCACTCCCACCGTACCCCGGCAAATCAACCAATATCACTCTGTATTTCTCTAGCAACTCCTTCGCGACAGGAACAAACCCAATCCAATTATTCGTCCAACCGTGTATCAAAACAATTGGGTCCCCTCTACCTGCCTCCGCATAATTCATGTAAATATCGTTTATTTTTACCTTCTTCTCGCTAAAAGCCGTCACGTCAAGCCGGTTTGTGCTATCTTTGTCCATCTTCATAATATGTATCTTACCAAACTTGTCCTAAATAATTTTCGTTCCTATCCCAGCTCAATCTTCCAGTTTACCCCAAATATTAATCTGATTATTGGCAACAATGGTGTCGGCAAGACGAATATTCTAGAAGCCATCTATTTTTTAGCCTCAGGAAAAAGTTTTCGGTCAGCCCCTCTTTCAAATCTGATAAATTGGAATTCCCCCCAATCCGCTACCGTCGAAGGCTATTCTTTGAAAGGTAACGAAAATTATCTTTTTGAAATCCAACTGATAAAAAAGTCTTCTCTTTGTAAAACGACGATAAGTCGGAATTATTTAATTAATCGTGTCAAAAAAAGTCGAAAAAAATACTTATCCCAGTTTAACTCTGTAATTTTTGAACCCGATGATATCCGGCTAGTAACTGGTTCGCCCTCGAGACGTCGATCTTTCCTGGATCAAGTTTTTTCCATAAACTGGCATTATTGCTCCGCTCTCTCTCAATTTAATCGGGCCCTAAAACATCGAAACGAGCTTCTCGACCAAATCAGGAATGGGCAATCGCAGCCAGCCGAACTTTACTATTGGAATCAGTCTCTAGCCAAAAACGATGTCATCGTCCATAATCACCGAAATCTATTTATAAAATTTGTCAACCATTTTTTCTCCTCCCACTCTTCTTCCGAAATTAATAAGCTTTTTCTAACATATTATCCTTCGTACCTAACCCCGCAAATTATGGAAAAAAATTTCCAGCAGGAAGTATCCCGTGGTCATACCTTGGCGGGCTGCCACCGCGATGACTATACTTTTAGCAACAGGTCATTTTGTACCTCAAATAAGGAATTAGAACTTTGGGGTAGTCGTGGTCAGCAGAGACTAGCTGTTCTGGCTCTCCGTCTTGCCCAAATTGACTTTATTGAATCCGAATTTAAAGATAAACCCATCCTTCTTCTTGATGATATATTTTCGGAACTAGACACCACCCATCGTCGTTTAGTAGGCCAAATATGCCATACTTACCAAACTATACTTACTTCATCCGAAGATGAGCCTTTAAAATATTTTGAACAAGCCCATCAAATTCGGTTATAGACTTTTTAAGATAGTAAACGATGTCAAAAAACCAGGACAAGATACTTGATAATGCCCCTATTCTTTTTAAAATTATGTACTATAATATCTATACCATCCGCTGAACGCGGATTTTTGAACTTTAAAATTCAGTCAGTGCTTCTAAGGCCACGGCTGTTAGTACCAGGAGGATGACCCCGATAATTCGGGAAAATCGAAATTAATCCGATTTTAATCGGAAATTGTACTAAGAGTTTGATCGTGGCTCAGGGTAAACGCTGGCGGTGTGCCTAAGACATGCAAGTCGAACGGAATTTGCGTGTAGCACGAGGTATTTCAAACCATTTTCTACCATCATAATTTTCCTAAATATTACTTTTAAGATCGAAATATTGTTGTTTGGTTTCCGGACTTGGTAGTTGGAATCTCTCGTGCTATGCGCGAGTTTAGTGGCAAACGGGTGAGTAATGGATACGAACGTACTCTGAAGTGGGGCATAGCCCCGCGAAAGCGGGGGTAATTCCCTATAATATCGCAAGATTAAAGATGCAAATCACTTCAGAAGCGGCGTATCTGCTACCAGCTAGTTGGTAGGGTAATGGCCTACCAAGGCTATGACGGCTAACGGCTCTTAGCGGAGAGTCCGTCACAATGGGACTGAGACACGGCCCATACTTCTACGGAAGGCAGCAGTTAGGAATTTTGCGCAATGGACGAAAG
>JBAZSP010000006.1:0-45024 GCA_041663285.1 Candidatus Shapirobacteria bacterium | reverse complement strand
CCGATTTTCCACAAAGGCACCTTGGCCTTAATCCATTTTGAATACTCCTCATCGGTATAAATATTTTTCCCTACTTCCGGTTCATTTTCTGCGCTAAACATTTTCTCTCCCCATACTTCCTCACCCACCAGCCCTCCCTCAACCCGAATAACTGTCCCCATCATCCGGCTGTCCGGCTCGCACCTTTCCCACACCATCGCCTTTTTACCTTCAGCAATATTAAATTTAAGCATTCCCTGCTCCGCCTTTTCCCCCATTAAGGCCCAATTAACCTCCTGGCTAGCTCCCTTCACCTGGGCCTCAAGCTCCGGAATCGGACCGCCGGTGTTGTCCTTAAAATTACTCCCCGCCAGATAAGTTAATCCCAGTGCTTTTATATACCGCTCGTCTATGGCATATGTCATTACGTCCAGAACCGAATTATTGTATGTTACCTTTGCCACCATCGAAACCATCGGCACCACATCCATCACTCCTTCATACCCCTTAATCTTATTCAGCAGCTCTTCATTCATTTTTGCCGACGACACCTTACCCGAGCTCACATCCGCCATTTTCAGCTCCTCCAGTCGGGCCACTTTCGAAATAACCATCTTTTCCAGCCCGTAACCCATCGACACCAAAAAGACAATCGCCCCAACACCCAAAGCCACTCCGCCAATCGTCACTGTCGACCGGGTTTTCCTGGCTTTCATGTTTCTAAAAGCTAATTCAATCAAATAGCTTCTCGACACCTGATCCTTTTTATCAATATCAAACAACATCATAATTCGGGTAACCAACTTTATCAACCTGTCAAACTGCATCAGTTTAAACAATTTTCCTATTAGCTTTATCCTTAGCAAAAACTCCAGTGTCTCCCGGACTACATACAAATACAGCATCCCTATAAACACCGCGTTTGAAACAACAAACGCCGTCAAGGCTCTTCCGCTCTTAACAATATTTTCCGGACGCCAGTTTTTTATATTTAATTTAAGCTGCATATTTTTTACCGTCCTTACTCAAAAAATCTTTATCCCGAACCGTCGTCTTTGTCCGGGCTCCCTTCTTGTTTCGAAGTTCCAACGACATCTTCTCAATCGCTCTGCCCTCCATTTCCTCCACCATCTGACCATCAATTATATGGAATAACTTATTAGCGTACCGCAAATACTCCAAATCGTGAGTTACCATCAGCACCGTCTTCTTCTTTTCCCTGTTCAGGCTCGCCAACAATTCCATTAGCTCATCACCGGTAACTGTATCCAAATTCCCCGTTGGTTCATCGGCCACAATCATTAACGGATCAATTGTTAAGGCTCTGGCCAGGCTGACTCTTTGTTGCTGGCCTGACGACAATTCATTGGGGTGATGCCTGGCCCAATTTAACAACTTTAAGTCCGTCAATACTTGCATTGCCAAATCCTCGGCTTTTTGCTTATCCATTCCTTTTAGCCTGTTGGGGAAGCTTACATTTTCGATCACATTTAATGATTTTATCCAAATCGACTGCTGAAACACTACTCCGATCCTTTCCTTCCTATGGCGGACTATTCCGTCTTCGTCCATCGCATACAAATCGGTTTGGTCCAAAAACACCTTACCACTGCTTGGCCGCTCCATTCCCAAGATCGTATGCAACAGAGTTGACTTACCACAGCCCGACGGCCCAAATATAATCGCAAAATCACCCTGATTAACATTTAAACTGATTCCCTTCAACACTGCCAAATCCTGTCCACCAACCAAAAAGTTTTTCTTTAAATCCTCTACTTTTAATATTGGTCCGGCTATTCCATTGCTCATTCTTTATTTGACCATGTCACCTAAACTATTAAAGAAACCGAAACTTTTAGATAAACTATCAACCACCAGATCCATCGCCGACCTGGTCGATTTTGGCGTTATTATTACGTTGTCATACGATACCGTCGAGTTCTCCGCCTTATCTTTGGTAATTACTCTTAAATGGTATACCTGGTTTGGCTGTAAATCAGTGATTGTTACGGTATGGTTTAGTATTAGCGTTGTATCTTCCTGGGTTTTATTCGGATAATCCGACCCTGTTCCCTGGCCATACTCAATCTGGGCCGAAGCCGGCTCGTCCGTATCCCAATAAACCACTATTTGAGCCCTGGCCTCCTGCCCCACCCCCGACACCGACGTCTCTACCTTCAAATCAATTATCGCTGGCGGCCTCATATCTTCCGATGTTTTAAAAGCTTGCTCACTCGGTAAACAGCTGTTCCCGGCCACATCCTTTCCTTTAATGATCACTACATAGTCAGTGTTATCAGACAAATCCTTGACTATCATTTCATGGGTTTTGGTTAAGGTCAGCACTATCTGATCCCTGGCCATTTCCGGCCTGCCAATTGGGTAATAAGTCACAATCGAGCTGATTCCGGTATTTGACAGCCAGGCTACCCTGATAGTCGCTGTGGGCATTCCCCGAACCTGCTGAATTTTTATCCCCGATAATTTTGGCAATGGCAAAGTATCAAAAATATAATCATCCGACATAAAAGTATTGGCTTCCTCATCTTCGGCCACAATCCTCATGTGGTACGATGTTCCTTCTGCCAATCCGTCCAGTTTGACCGTATAACTGCTCTCATTGGTCGATGTGGTTACCGTCACAAAACTACCATATAGGCTTGTCTTACCATACTCCACCCTGGCTGTAGTCGCATTTTTTAGAGTAAAGGTAATATAGGCCGAATACAAGCCTAAATCTGTCACCTTAACCGCCGATACCGCCGGCGCCGCATTGGTCGTAAAACTAAGCTCCGAGCTTTCTCCGGTATTACCGTCTTCGTCTGTCCACAGGGCTTTATAGTAATAAGTTGTTCCCGGGTCCAAGCCGGAAAGCGCAATACTATGCGCCGATATCTGGTCTGACGATCCGACTTCCTCACCGTAAGATCCGGACGTTTTGCCATATTTTACAAACGAGTTAGACGCCCTGTTTGTCGACCAGCTAATTGTCGCCGATTTTGTTTTTACCACCGCCGACGGACTAGCTACCAAAGACGGCGCTACCCGCCACTTCCCGTCCGGCAAAAGCACTACCGTATCCGACGGCGCGCTACACTCGTTAGTTGAATCACAGGCCTTAACACAATAATAATATCGCTGCTGGGTCAATCCGGTGTCGACAAACGATAGTCCGGTGGTCGACGATACGTAGCCAAATTTGGTTATATCCGTCGAACAATTAGCTGACTCTGTGGCCGACCGGTAAACTTTGTATAACGATATTCCCGAGCCAGATGCTGCCGGAGCATCCCACGACACCGCCAATTTCCAGCTTCTGGTTTCCTTTACCGACACATCGGCAATCTCCAAATCCTTGGGTATCCCCGGAGCCGAGGTCGCCGCTTCAAAGTCCAGTGAACCGTATAATCGGTAGTCAATATTCCCCGCCTCATCCATGGCCACTACATACAAAGTGTTTGTTCCCTTGCGGGTAGCATACGATCCTTTTGATAAATAGGTAACCGATAATCCAATCGAATTAACATTAGTGGCCGAAGGCAGCTCATTAATCGAATAATAATATCTCAATCCTGATTCCTGGCCATAATAAGTCGTTGGCTTGTCCCAGGCAAAGGCAAATTCATTTACTGTGTTTGATGTCCCCACCTCCGGATACGTCAGTCTGATGTTCGCCGGTACGCTCGGAGCTGTCGAACTATAATAGTAGGTTGCCGTCGCATAATCAGACACATTACCCGCCAAATCCTTGGTCCGGACGTAAAAAGTGTTGGTTCCTGTTTGGTAAGCTCTAATTCCGGTTACCGTAGTTTCTGTCGTAAATGTTTCCGTCGCCCCCACTGCTCCGGTTTTATAAAAATAACCCTCGATCCCGGCTCCGGCGTCACTTGCCCCGCTCCAGGTAAAAGTATAGCTGTTAGAAGCCGTATATCCCGGTGGATCTGCCGTTATTGAAACCGGATTACTTGGGGCATTGGCATCATAATTAAAAACAAAAGTTGATCCCACCTCGCCACTCACATTACCAGCTTCGTCTTTGGTCTTCATTCTAAAATAATAGGTATGGCCGGTTGTCATCCCGACTCCTTCTTTGTGTGTTGCTGTGGTAAAAGTACCCAAAACCACCGGGTCAGCCGTCGCTCCGATTCCGTAATAAACATAATACCCGGCAATTCCTGAGCCACCCTCTCCGTCACTTGCCCCCTGGCTTTCTCCTACTCCCGGCCAATCAAAATACGGTCCGCTACTACCGTGGTAGACACCACTTACAATAGTCGCCCCCATTCCCGAATTTTCGTAAATTATTAACCCCAGGGGGTTACTCGGTTCAACAACGTCCTGATAATAATTAACTGCATAATCAGTAACGGCACCTGAATATATTCCATCCCCAGATGTCATTTCCAATTTAACCTGAATGTACCTTTTAGCCGCCGACCCGATTTTATAAAAATACGTATTTCCAATTTGTTTTTCCGCCGATGCTTCTACCCAGGAATCCCAGTTGCTATTATTAGCCGATGTCCGCGTTGACACTATTATAGTGTTACTGTTGGCGCTGCTATAACCAATTTGCAAATTTGCCCACCGATAAACCGAGGTTAAATCGTGACTTTGGGAAATAAAGCTACCACTGTCTTCATATGAAGAATTGTCGGTCTGCAAAACATATGAATATAATCCGTTACTAAAAGTGTTCGCACCCGCCCCGGCAATCACATACATCCTGTCCCCGGTCGAATTAACCGCAGCTGCTCCACCGTAGGTCACATTTGCCGGCATACTCACCCCCACATTCTGCCAACTATTTCCACTGATAGAATACCGGAAACAATCAGCCGTATTCCCTCCCCGGCATCCGTAAATATAATCACTACCCCCGTTCACCAAAAATCCGTCATAGTTAAAAGTCATCCCGGCGGGTAAATAAGAAATTGTCGGATAAGAAGACCATATTCCCACTCCCGATAGCGGGCCGTATCGGAAAAATGCCGTTGTCCCTACTCCCCGGGTAGCAAAAAGATAATCGCCTCCCTTGACCAAATCAGCCCCGTACTGCATCGCCGCCGGCGTATTCGGCAAAGTCGACCACAAGCCGGTGTTAACCGAAAACCGATGGAATGTTTGAGTATTACCCCCCCTTAGTCTGTAAATATACTCACTACCGTCAAATACCAGAGCCGATCCCTCGCCCGCATCAGTCGGCAAAGTACCGCCGCCTCCTGCCACCGTTGACCATTCGTCACCCGCTACATCGTATACCAAAAACTTTTTATCATACATGCTGGTAGAGGCATATATTTTGTTATTAACATTGTCATAGGTCATTTCTGATCCGGTATAAATTCCGGCAGGAATATCGGTCAATTTTGTTGTCTCTCCTGTTGTGGCGTTATATTTCATAAACAGGTTATCGTAATTGCCTCTGGCAATATAAAAATTATTGCTGTCTCCCTTAACGATCTCTGCTCCGTTACTAAAGGTCCGGTAATCCGAACCTCTAAACCATCCCCCAAACAAGTTCCAGGTTGGTGTTACCCATGAATTTTTGCTAATTTTGTACTTATATAATGTTGTCGTATTAGCCCCCCTGGCAACGTATAAGTAACTACCGATTTTTTTCATCGACCCTCCGTACCCGATTGCTGCCGGCACATCTGTTAATTTAGACCAGGTATCTCCCGATATTTCGTACTTAAAGAAAAAGGGTTTATCCCAACCGGTAAAACAATAAATGGCGTTCGAAGTTGAATCGTATTCAATTCTGCCGCCATAATAGGCCAAAGCTGGAATATTGGCTGTTTGATTCCACGAACCCGACATTACGTCATAGATCGCCATTCCCGACCTGGTATTCCCCTGCATTACATAAACCTTGTTATTTAAAGTATCATAAGCCAAATCTCCTCCGTAGCCGATAGCATTGTTCACTTGTTTCTCGACCGCTCCAAAATCAGCGTTATCCAACGCCTCCCAGCTATCGGCCGAAGTATCATATCGCCAAAAAGTATCGTCACCCTCACCCCGGATAGCATAAATATACCTACTGCCATCATAAATCAAAGCACCCCCGTAGTTAACCAAAGCCGGAGCATCTGCCGCAGCCGCATCTGACCAGGTACTGGCTCCGATATCATACTGCCAAAAATCATCCGTTCCCGCCCCTCGAAAGGCATACAGGTACCCACTTGGACCTTCTACCAAATCTCCTCCTGCTCCCACCGTTGCCGGAGTCGATACTCCGGAAGACATACTGTCATTATTCAAATCGTAAATATAAAAATTACTTGAATTACCCCTCATGATATATAGCTTGTTGCTTGCTTCCACATAGGCCATTCCTGCTCCGTTATAAATAGTATTCGGTGTTACACTTAACCTCTCCTGTTGCCAAAAGCCAGACCTGCTTTTTAATTTCAACTGATCCCCACTGATATCCATATTCGCCGTTGTCCCGGTACTAAATTCAACACTACTCGTCTGAACCAAGCTTATGTAAGGAGAAACCCCGTTATAGATATATTCAAACGCCTGCCAGGTATTTGAGCTCACATTCCCCGCTGCATCTTTAGTTTTAATCAACAAGTAATAATTCCCACTTATCATCGGGGTTGTGGCCAAGTAGCTCGCTTCGGTTTGATAGTTCCCATCATTAACCGGATCAATACTAGCGGTTGTCCCGCTTCCAAAATATACGTAATATCCGGCCACGCTTGTTTCCGAATCGGTCGCTCCGCTCCAAGCGAAATACGGTTGGTTATAACCATAACTTTGCCCCGAGGTCAAACCAACCCCCGATACTTGTTGCGATAATGCCATTATGGTTGACGGGTTGCTCGGTAACCCGGTATCACCCACATAGCTGACTGTCAGGTCGTTTACTACCGGCGTGTCGCTTCCTCCGGTCGAAGCGGTTAAAGTTAAACCAACTTGTAAATATCTTAAAGGCGCCGATGGTATTGAAGTTCCTACCACGGCTCCCCAATTCGACCAAGTCGTCTGGTCGCTGCTGCTGCGAGTATAAACTGCTACTGCTGAATCATTGGGCGTGGTTTTTCCGAGACTTATTCCCGACCATTGGCCGGCATAAGTTAAATCCATCACCCCCGAAGTCCAGTCCCCGTTTGTCTGATAATTATTTGCCCCAATCGTAAATTTTCTCAGCCAAGCCACATTCATCCCCGCACTCGAATATAAGGTTCCCGCACCATCGCTTTCCAATGACCCGCCATTATACGGCCCTAAGTCATAAGCGTTATATCCCGGCACATCCGGTAACCGTCTCCAACTGTTCAGCACTATGTTATATTCCCAAATATCTCGCTTATAATATCCGGCTTGAAAATATATCTTGCCGTTATAATAGACCATATCTGTCCCATAATACGGCGAAAAAGGCAAATTGCCCAAGACGCTCCAGCTGTCGCTGGTGATGTTATATTTTAGGAATTTTGCGATACCGTGTCCTCCAATGTAAAACAATTCTGTCGTTCCCACCCCGATTATCCTCGCCCCATAGCCGGCTTCGGCATCATCCGGCAAATCAGTCGCCCCAATATCACTCCAAGAGTTCCCGGCGATATCATACCTCATAAAAGTCCTGCTCAAAGCCCCTCTGGTAGCATACAAATACCCTCCGCTACCAGGATAAGCTATCGCCCCGCCATAATAAATAGTTGCCGGTGCCGTTGCCATTACCCCCCAACTGCCTCCAACTCCTAACGTCGGATCATAATTAAAAAAGTTCCTGGATCCGTTTCCTTGAAAAAGGTATAACTTACTCCCGGCCCAAACTCCTTTAGTATCATCCGTAATTGTTGCTGGTAAAGTCGCCATCGTTTCCCACGTTGCTCCTGTACCCAAGTTATAGCGGTACATTGTATTCGCTCCTCCGCGGTTGTAATACAAATACCCGTTATAAAAATTCAAATCCGATCCGGTTCCTGGTGCGGCTGGCAAATCAGTCGGACCGTCAAATGAATTCGAAGCAGTGTTGTATTTCCAAAAATCCGGAGTCCCTCCGCCTCGAAATACATAAACATAATTATCAGCCGCATTGTAGACTGCCCCAACGTACCTTGCTGTTTGCGGTGTCACTGCCAAAGTCGACCATACCCCCAAACTTATCTGATATCTATAAAAAGCCGTACTGGCGTTGTTTCTTAACGCGTATAGATAATCACCATTTATAGCAATATTGGTACTGTCATTTACCGTAGCTGGCAAAGTCGCTCCCGTTGACCAGGCGCTTGTGCCAATGTCATATATATAAAAAGTGTTTGTATTGTTTCCTCGAGGCGTGTAGAGCTTATTGGTTGAAGCGCTGTACACCAAATCCGCTCCCACATATGCTGAAGCCGGTATCCCACTTAGTACCGACCAGCTATCGGATCCGGGATTATACCGCCAAAAATCAGTCGTGCTCGTACCTCTTAAGCAGAAAATATTAGTCCCGTCTGTTGTCAATGATGAACCTCCGTAAACCAAATCCGGTAAATTCGATAACAACTGCCAGCTGTTAGTAACCTTGGAGTATCGATAAAATTCTTTCTGGTAACCCCCAAAAATCGTATAAATGTAATTACCTAAAGTTATCATGTCGGATCCCGAATAAGCTGCCACCGGTGAGACTGTCAAGTCTTCCCACCGATCCTCATTAGGAAGATACCTTCCAAACCAAGTATCACCATTCGGGATTAAATAAACATAATCACCATCCGAAGTAACCGCGGCATGGTCGCCCAAGTTTACATTCGGCACTGTCCACACCCGTGGGCCCCAGCTTCCACTACTCCGCAATTTTAGCTGCCCTTCTTTAGTCTCCGACTCTGTATTTCTGTATTTACCTAATTCAAAATCAGCCCTGGCAGTAATTACTCTACTCACTGCTTCCGCTTTGCCTGCTCTTAGCCACATGTTCCCCGCCACCGATCCCCCCGTCACTCCCACCATCCAGCAAAACCAAATTACCAAAAGTTTAGAATTTAGAATTTTGGATTTAGTGCTTATCATCTAAGTACCTCCTCTACCGTTTCTTTCAACCCTTTCTTGCTAATTGCCTTTTCGTTAAGTTTCCACCTTAATCCCCTCCCCCCCTGGCTCCTGCCCCAGGCTTCGATTAAATATTGCCCATCAATTACCTGCCGGGCTAACGATGAAAATACTCCTCCCAACGCCTTCCCCTCGAGTTTTAAATTATCCGAAGATTCCGTTGCCTCTACTATTCCGTCTTTACTATCCGCCAATACTGCCAACGCTTTGAGTTGGTTCACACTCAATCGGTGTATCCGTCTAACCCACTTATCCACTGATTCAGTCTACACATCCACTTTATCCATTGCAAGCATCTATATCTTCCTTATCCTTGTCTTCTTATTTCTCTATATTTTCTTTGCTTTCCTTATCTTCTTAATTTACTTCTACTTCTTATATATGCATTACATGCTTTACATGCACTCCAAACTGAAGCTATTCATAAATCCTAAATCATAACTCTATCTCAATTTCTCCCTCTTCATCAGTTCTCCTTACCTTCACCCCCATCTTTTCTAATCTCTCCAAAACTTCCTTTGTCGGATGTCCAAAACTATTTTTCCCCACGCTAATTATTGCTTCCTCTGGCTTTATCGCTTCCAACAAGTCCTGGCTTGTCCCCTCCTTTGATCCATGATGGGAAATTTTTATGATTTCTATCTTGTTATCACGGGCTTGTCGATCCTGGGCTTGTCGAAGGATTCCTCTCCACACTAATCTCTGTTCAACTTCGGCCGGCACATCTCCCATCAAATAGACAGAAGTTAACCCTGCCTCTGCGCCCATCCCATATTCTAACAATCCCACGACCGATAAATCGTTTTCTTCCCGGCTTACTCCCATCAAATATTCATCCGGCGAAAGTATCGCAAACTCTAAGTCTCTATATCTTATTACATCTCCCTGACGCACATCTGCCGTATAAACTAATTGTTCACCCGTCATCGGCGGCTTTTGGCTGCTGTATAACGCACCTATCTTATAATTATTAACCAAATCAGTCAATCCGCCGCTGTGGTCATTATCCCAATGCGAAATCACCACCACTTCAATTTTTTTATCCCAAAATGGTGTATGCCGCTCCAAGCATGCCAACATTTTTTTATTTGCCGGCCCGGTATCATAAACCATCTGAAAAGTTCCCAAGCTTACCAGCACTCCGTCCCCCTGGCCAACGTCACAAAAAACTATCCTTACTTCTTCATCAGGACGGCAGATTAAGTAAAGCGCCAACAACAACGTTAGGCTTAACACTAAAAATATTCTTAATTTCATTTGTTGATATTTTCCTTATCCCAACATCATTTAATTTACAGGTCGATCGTGACCCGCCCGCCTTTTTACCAAAAAATAAAACAAAACCAAATACCACCCCGCCACCATTAACCAATTAAACCTAACCCCCAGGCTCACCCATTTCCATTCCCCAACCCCCTCCACCACCCAAACAATATATTTTAACGCCGGGTACGCTAGCCACATCACCTTCCCCCACACCACCCCCGCCAAGCCCACCAAACTTATCCATTCCACCACCACCAGCACCAAAGCATTAGTGAATGGTGCAATCCAGCTCACCTTACCAAACACCAGTCCCAAAATCGGCATCGTCCAAACCGAAATCCAAACTGTTTGCCAAAAATTCCTTCCTATTGTCTTATTCATAAATCGTAAATCATAAATCATATATCCTGAGGTTAAAACTGCTCCAAATGCTGCCATGCTAAGCCAAAAGCTAGTGCTCTTTATCACTTGCCAGTCAGCCACCAGCATTATTCCCACCGCCAGCCCCAATCCCCGCCACACGTCAAACTTTCTACCCAGAATCTGCGCCCAATACATAATCGACACCAGCAGAGCCGCCCGGGTTACCGGCGGCTCCCATCCCACCATCGAAGCGTATCCCCATACTATTATTATTACTGCTCCGGCCGACTTCTTTCTTCCTAAATATTTTGCTAATCCCTCTATCAGAACCTTACTCAAAAGTAACACATTGGTTCCGCTGACCACCACCAGATGCACTAATCCCGTTTCCTTAAGTTTATTATAAAATCCTTTTTCAAAATCCGCCTTTTCGCCGACTATCATCCCTGCCATTATTGCCGCTTCTCTTGGGGGCAAATTTTGCCTTATCTGATATAACAAACTATCCCTATTTACAAATTTGTATATAAATACAACCAAAAATATTATCACCACCCACTTAAAAACTTCTTGCCTTTTTGCCCCCATCACAAACTAATTTTATCCTTTATCTTTTCAAACATTTTCTCTCCCACCCCCGATACCAACTTTATTTCATTAATGTCCCTAAACCCGCCGTTTTTAGCCCGATAATCAATGATTTTTTGGCCAATGCTTGGCCCCACTCCCGGTAGCTTATCCAACTCCTCCACCGTCGCGGTATTGATGTTTATTAGTCCGCTTTCCTGGTCTGTCCCAAGTCCTAATATCTTTGAACTTTGAGTTAAATTTTGATTTTTGATTTTTGAGATTTGATCTTTTAAAGGTATATAAATCTTCATCCCGTCCCTCAATATTTCCGCCTTGTTAATATTTGCCTCCACCCATTCCCTATCTGCTTGGGCGCTTAGTCCTCCCGCCACCACCAAAGCATCGTTTACCCTTGCTCCGTCAGCCAATCTATAAACTCCTGCCTTAATCACCGCCCCACCTACATCTATTATCAATGTGCGGGCAGGATCCGGGCTTATACGAGCCGGGCTCGGGCTAACACGAGCAAATCGTAAATCCCCCGAATTATTTTTTATCAATTCTGCCTTTGCCGAATTTTGCCTTTTCCAATCCATTCCCAGCCCTACTGCAATCAATCCTATCCCCAATATCAACACTCCATCTATCCACCTTAGTTTCTTCAACATCAATACCTAGATAATATATCTAAATACTACTAAAATCACTTATGTCTTATTGGGACAAGTTTGGAGATCAAAGAATACCCGCAATCGGCAGACTCCTTCTAAATCCAACTTCCAGGGGGGTAAATCAGCTAGAAACCTCTGGCCAATCTATCCCTCCAGGAATGATTCAAATTCTTCACCAAGCCGCTGCCGATAAAGAAAAGTATCTTAAGGAAAGAGGGCGAGCTGGCGAACAATCCCCGATTAATTTTTCCTATGCCAGGGCAGTCTTCATTTCCACAGTATGTCAAGGGTTTACCCAAGGAAGAAACAGTGTACATTTTGAAGAAGCTGTTTCGAGAGTCGCTACTGCTTGCTCCTACTACCAAGCTCTAGTCGCAAGCCAACAAGTACTCTATGAAACCGAAATACCCCAAAATCAGCCAGATCTTAGAAAAGACTTATCTGCCATCTTTTCAGCTACCTTACTAAAATCAACAGATCCGGTCATTATTCAATTAAAAACAAAACTACGCCGACCATATCAAGAGTTCGAAAGGAGATGGTTGACTTTGGGCAATCAAATACGGATTGGTATAAATTCCGAATTAATTACTTTCATGGCCTTAGAGGCTATCGGATTAAAACCTCGCTGGGCAACTGTAAACGAAGACCTGCATCAAAAAACCGATATAGTTGCCCCCTATCCCGTAAGAACTAAAGGATCTTCACAGCCAATTCGCTACATTGATATTTCAGTTCAGGTAAAAAGCCAAAACCATCAAGACCTGTTTTCAATTAGCGGTCCGACTCCAGATTATCCAAGACAAATAATTGTTGATGTTAATAATCAAGCTTTTCAAAGAAACGAGTTGGGAACCTATCTTCCACAGTTATATTCCTATAATGCCACCAAAGATGAAAGAACTCGCGATTTCAAAGAAAAATTTAAAGAACAGGCCGTTAAAATATTACATATATAAAGTCAAAAAAAATGACAACCAGATCGACCAAGGTTGAGATCCTGTCAGGAATTATCGAGTATCTAAAAAGAATAGAGACTTCAACAACTCTAGATGATCTTTACGCCACTCTGGCCTTGATATCAGCCACCCTACCCCAAATCAGACCAAATCGGCCAAAACACCCTTCGATAAATCGTACCCCAAATCAAAAAGCTACCCGGCAATGATCTATACTTAAACCAATGTCTCCGATTGTCACTCTTGGTTTTTTAGCCCTTTCTGCCACCCTGGCTTTTGCTTTTTCCCTTTCTCCCTGGACTTACTTTACTGCCCAACTGGTCGCCTTTATTACCATCGTACTCATAATCTTTTTTGCCGTTTCCCGTCGCCGGTCTTTCGGGGCCAAAAAACCCCTATTCTACAGCCTCCTCTCTTTAACCATCTGTCTCCTGGTGTTTACTACTAATGGCCTAAACTCCCCCTTCTTTTTTTTGATCTACTTTCTCCTCTTTGCCACGGCTCTCCAGCACCCGCCCTCGGTTACCCTTGCTTTT
Source organism: Candidatus Shapirobacteria bacterium (assembly GCA_041663285.1). Classification (GTDB taxonomy): domain Bacteria; phylum Patescibacteriota; class Microgenomatia; order UBA12405; family UBA12405; genus UBA1435. The sequence continues at coordinate 31,629 of JBAZSP010000006.1, read as the reverse complement.
TCCTTATTTTTAATCTTCTTTTTGTCCAACTCTCTTGACTCAGCCAACTCACTCCTGGAACTGGGATCGCTGCTTTTTATTACTCCCCTGGTGTGGTTCATTGGCCGCCAATACCTCGAAAACAATCTGCTCAACACCAGCCTTTCCCAAAGCGAAACTGACATTTTTTTCTGGCTAACCCTCAAGTTTAAAACCGGCATTGTGGTCATTATCGACGCTGCCTCACAGTTACTTTCCCAGCCCTTAACTCCATCCCAGCACGATCTTGCCAAAAAAATCCGCGATTCCGGAAAATCACTCCTCAACTCCTCTCAAAATCTCAAAACCGATCTTGACCACCGCACCGATGAAAATAATGACCAATAAACCAATATCCGAAAACCAAACAGTTTCCAATTATCAATTACCAATAAAAGTTTGAAGCCGTTATTTGGTTTTGAACTATTATTTGGAATACTTGGAATTTGGTTATTGGGATTTCCTGAATTCATTCAGGCTGAAACCTTCACCTCTCCTAACTTCAAAATCGACATGGGAAATCTAAATGTCACCTCCGGCAAAAAAACTTCCGATTCTTACATCCTGACCGACACTGTCGGCCAACTCACTCCCGGCTTTTTTGAAAGCGATGGCTATATGTTCAAATCAGGTTTTCAATACATCTACGAAACCCTTAGCGAATTTACCTTCTCTATTAATAATCTCAATATTGATCTTGGTAACCTTTCTCCCGGCGTTGGCCAAACTGCCACCAATATCATTTCCGTCTCCAGCCCTTACGGCACCGGCTACCAAATTTATGTCGGCCAAAACCATCCCCTGTCAAATTCTCTTGGCCAGACCATTCCCGATACCGGCTGTGATATCGGTTCCACCTGCTCCGAAATCATCACCGGCACTTGGATCTCTTCCAGCCGCTACGGCTTTGGCTTTAACGCCATCGGCATCGATCTTGGCAGCAGCGCTACTGGCATCGGCACCTCCGATTATTTCCCCGCTATTACCTCCTTCCGTCAGTTCGCCGATCAAGGCACAGCCGAATCCCCTCAAATCTGCATGTCCGAATCAGTTTCGGCCAAAAACCGCCGGGCCCGGATTAGCTACAAAACCCTTGTCTCTTCCCTCCAACCGGCTGGCTCCTATCAAAACGCCATTACTTTTACTGCCGTCCCGAGTTATTAATAACAATCTATGATTATAAAATCATATTTCATAAATCATGTTTAATCTCACCCTTTCCCCCAATCAAGCCGAAATTATTGCCAAGCCCGGAGCTACTATAAGCCACCTAATAACCGTCACCAATAACTCTGGCGACACCCTGTTTTTAACCACTTCCGTCAAGCCCTGGCTGCCCGGTCCAACTCCCGGCCAGCCCGATTTTCGTCTGGCCCCAAATAATCCCGATATTATTTTTTTTCTCAATAATCCTGACTTAAAACTCGGCCAGACTTTTCAGCTGGCGCCTCGCCAAACCAAACAGCTTACCCTCGGCTTCAATGTCGCTTCCCCAAGCCCCCCCAAAGATTTTTACTATACTTTTTTTGTCAGTCAGGATCCGGCTGTTACCCTCAACTCCACCCCAAACCAATCCGTCTCTCTGGCCCAAATCGGCTCAAATATCCTTCTTTCTGTTTCCGATACCCAATATCCAAAGCTAGAAGCCAAATTGACCGAAATTTCTGTTACTCCATTATTTAAAGATTCCTTTTTGACCCCCGTGACCTTTAACGCCAAAATGGCCAATCTTTCAAATCATTTTTCCCGCTTTACCGGAAATATCGCCATTTCCAAAAACAACAAACCATTTACCAGCCTCCAGCTCTACCCGGATACTGTTTTGGTTGGAGAGCATCGACCTATCCGCTGTTTCGTTCCTCCCGCCAATCCATCCCTCCCTCCTTCCTCTCCTACCGGTTGCCAACTACCCCCTCCCCTTTGGCCAGGCTTTTATACCGCCACTTTCACTCTTGACCAATCACCCAATAGTTCCTTTTCTAGGACATTTTTTGTCGCCCCCTACACCTTAATTCTTCCCTTATTGATAATAATAACTCTTATTTTTCTTCTCCGTCGTCAAAAACCCAAAGTCTAAACCTTCTTCACCCATAATATTTCTACAGGCCATATCCGTAACTCATCTTACCATTCATCCAATTACCTTCTCCCCTAATTTACCCCCTTGACGTTTTCACAGGAAAACCTATAATAATGTATTATACACAGTTATTAGTTAAGAGTTTACCCGTTACTTCGACCATTTACTTATATTTACGCACCAATTAAGTATTCTCTAGATAATAGACATATAGTACCTAATCGGATAAACTCCCTTGACGATAACCGCTAATAACTATGACACTTTCTCAAGAAAGATCCCCCTCCTTGTCCCTAATCCCCTCCAGGCCATCGATACAAGACCAGTGGAAATCATCTGTAGCCATAGCAACCGAGTTCCTCCTTGCCACAAGAAAAGAGCTATCTTCCCGGCGGCCTGGGGAGCATTGTAGCCTCCCCCAAAACGTTCAATCTCTCACATGGCAAGACTTAAAATACAACCCAACTGTCTTGGCCTCCCTAATTGAATGCTACCGTCAAGGTTATGGCGCCGGAGGTCTTCACGAATGGGGAGAAGGAGCTTTTTGCAGCCAACACGGCTGGGCGCACCTGGTTGATTTGCCGGACTACGAAACCCAATTAGCCCGCGGCGACAACAGTTGTCCTCATTGCTCCAAAGGTGCTCTCGCCCCCTGTTATCCTCCCGAAAAAGTGTCTTCAAAGATTGAACATTGCCTGACCAGTGGCACCCAGGCTCAAGTTGCTGTTAAATACGATGGCGCCGATAAGAAAAAAGTTGTCGGATTTTGTTGGGGAGCCAACTGTAACCAAGCTCAACTAAAAGAACGTTTAAACTTAGCTATTCAAGACACCTGCACCCCGACACCCGCCTCCGAGGGGGAAACTGCTAACCCCCAAATTGAAGCATTATTCGAAACCGTTAAGGCATTAAACAGGCCAACTCTTTTTATTGACGAAATACTGATAAGCCCAAAATTCCGGGGTGGACCGAGCACCATTATGGACCTAACTCGACCTCTGCTTAATACCGGATCGGAAAGCGGGGCAAAAACTGCCGTTTGCTGGACATCACCCAATTCCAACGTCTTCCCTCTCCTAAAAGCAATCGGCTTCACTCCATTTGCTGCCATGGGTCAGCCACAAAACAAACAAATTGTCTTCCTACTCCATAATAATCTCCCTGCTTTGGCAAAGTTCGTTGCCAGTGTAAACCCCTCCGAAATGAGAAAATTTCTCGTTAAAAATCGCAAAAGGAAGCTAAAACATTAACACAAACCATGCCATCTACGCCAAAACAAAAACACAACCCTCCAGAAAAAAACAACTCATTTAATCCAGGAAAAATGGTCATTGGGGCTATAAGCAGTAGTGAAAATTATTGCGAAGGTTATCAGAACCCGGGATCCAGTGGAAATACCTACATAATTGGTCTGTCTCTGGGTATTGGCAAAACCCGGATTGGCCTAAGCCATGACGGCTCGCAGATACTCGATAAAATCAACGCCTTCGATAAAGCCGAAGTTCAAGATACCAATCTAGGTCAAATTAACATGATAACCGTATCATCTTTTTGCGGAATCAACGGACTAATATGGGGTTATGATCTTGTACCTCCCGACCAGCTTAGAATTCCTCATTACACCGGCATTAACTACGTTAAAAAGAACAACCACACTGTCCCCATTTATAGCGCCAAACCTCTTTTAATTGCCACGAAAAAATTGTTTGGTACGATTAAACAAAAACGGTTTCCTCTTATGCCAGGTTCCCACGTTCCTTGCGCTGGTAAACATATAAACGAAACCGGACCTCGCCATATTTATTCCGCTATTGCCATCGGTATTCCCAAATCACGTTCCCTTTCTGCTTGCCTCCTCATGGAAGACATGGGCTGGATGCCTGTCAGACAAAATGCCGTTTCCAGAAAACTCAGCAAACGAATGATTATCGAAAACTTAGCCAAAAGCATTATCGAAGTCGGGGAAAACCAACACGTCGAATACAAAGAAATCTTTGCTGATCTGGCCGACATTCATGTCAGCCACGGCCAACTCGGCTGTGCCCTGGTTGCCGTACCCTATTTTACCTTAGCCAAAAAAGCCATTCCTGGCAGCCCCGAACTCCTAGCTTCCATCAAATTGAACCGTTGGGAAAAACAAGTCACCAACTCATTCTTGGATAAATCATAACTTTCTGGAATAATCTATTTTAGATGTTCTATCAGCTCACCTATTTCTTTGGCTTCCTGGCTACCGTTTCTCTGGCCTATTTCGTTTACGTAAACAACAACCGCCGAGAAACCAACTTCATTTTCTCGGCTTTTTTAGTTTTTGTTTCAGGTTGGATTGCAACCCTCTATCTCTTCTACAACAGCCAATCCCCCTTTTGGGTACTGGTCTTTGGCCGTTTCAACATTGCCTTTGCTATCCCTTTTGCCCATCTTATTTACTATTTTGCCCACATATTTCCTACTAAAACCAAACCTTTAAACCACTACTTGCACCTAGTCCTAATTACCGAAACCCTAACCTTGTTCTTTTTGACTATCCTAACTCCCCTGGTCGACGAGATGGAAATAATTAAAGGCACTAGTAGAACAACAATTTACGGACCGTTGTATCCAATATTCATTGTTCACTTCATTAGCTATATTTTGGCCGCTACTGTCGTTTTTTTTAAAAAGCTTCACTTCTACACCGGCATAAAAAAAATTCAAATCCAATATATTTTTTGCGGTTTGACCACTTCTGTGGGGTTTGGCATAACTACCAATATCATTATCCCGCTATTAACCCACCATACCGATATCCAAAATCTAGGCACTATCGCCCCAATAATTTTCGCCTCTTTCGCCAGCTATGCAATTATCCGCCACCGTTTCTTGGACATCACACTCGCCATCAGAAATACGCTTACCTATCTTTTCAGCAGCTTAGCAGTAAGCATCATCACTCTGGTTATCACTATCTTGTCTGGTCTTCGCAAACTCACTTCACTTGACTTCAATTACTTGACATCGATCTTAGTTGGTTCAATCCTGGTCTCTATCCTTCTACCAATTCTCCTAAAAAACATTACCTCTTTTCTTGATAGAACCATTTTTGGCCGCACCCTTTCCTACCAACTATCACTCAAGACTCTAGCCGAAAAGCTACCTCAAATCCTCGAGTTAAGCGACTTGGTCGAGCTTATTATTAAAACTCTTATTAACACCATGGGCCTCACCCGAGCGGCTGTCTTAATAACTGATCTTGACAAAGAATCCAACCACTACAAAATCACCAAAACCATCGGCTTCAACGAAACCAATGGCATCTCCATGGTCAAAGATAATTTCCTAACCCAGTTTCTAGAAAAAAACCCCCGTATTTTAGTCATCGACGAGCTTCAAAAGATTACCGAAGAAAGCCCCGATCCACACGAACAACAAAAAATTCAGGAGCTAATCGACCACATGATCCACATTGAAGCCGGGCTGATCATTCCGGTAGTTATCGACAAAAAGCTCTCCAGCCTCATAGTATTGGGCAACAAAAAGGGGGGCGACGTTTATACCTCTGAAGATCTGGAACTTCTGGAAGTTATCGCCTCCCAAGCTGCCGTTGCCATTCAAAACGCCCGCCTCTACAAAAAGATAAACAACTATAACCAGGAACTCCAACACGACATCGACCAAGCCACCATCAAACTTCAAAAACAAAACCGCCAACTCCATAAAGCCAATGACGAACTGAAAGTCCTGGATAAAATGAAAGACCAGCTAATTGCTGTTACCTCCCACGAGCTTCGGACCCCGGCCACCATCATTCAAAACTACCTCTGGATGGTTTTAAATCAGCCCGACTCCAAAACCCGTCTTACTCCCAAAGAAAAAGAAAGGATTGAACGTTCATTCACCTCGGTCCAGGATCTTATCCAGCTCATTAATGAAACTCTTGACGCTTCCAAAATCGACGGTGGCCGCTTGGAAGTCTTTTTGGAACCAATCAAAGTCGCCACTGTCTTTGATAAAATCCGATCCACTTACACCGACCGTGCTGCCGAAAAAAATCTTAAACTTGTCATGCCTTCCATAAACCCTAAATATTTTATAAAAGGTGACGAAACCCGGCTCCAGGAAGTCATCACCAACTTAATCGTCAACTCCATCAAATACACCGACGCCGGCACAATTACCGTCAAGGTCAATCCGTATCCTAAAAATACCAAAAACCTTCTCTTTTCCATCGCCGATACCGGCCGCGGTATAGCCAAAGAAAATATTCCAAAACTTTTTGGTAAATTTTACCGGGAAGACACCTCGCTTTCCTCCTCCACTCCCAAAACCGGCGGCACCGGGCTTGGCCTTTACATTACTAAAAACCTGGTTGAGCTAATGCAGGGAAAAATCTGGGTTGAATCCATCCATGGTGTCGGCTCTACCTTTTTCTTCACTCTCCCCCAAGCCACCCCCTCCCAAACCGCCTCCCTTTCTAGTAGAATAATCAGATAATATGCCAACCATTCCCAAAGCCAAAATTCTCCTGGTCGAAGACAATCCTCAAACCGCCCAGTTTTATCAGGAATTCTTGTCAACCAAATACGACGTCGACCTTTCCCCTGACGGCCAAATCGGCCTCGAAACCCTTCGCCAAAATCCCCTAAAATATTCTCTGATTCTGCTCGATATAATGTTGCCCAAAGTTGACGGTGTCGCCCTACTCGAAATTAAGCAAAAAGATCCAAAAATTGCCGCTATCCCCCTGGTGCTTTTGACCAATTTTGACGACAAAGCCACTATTCATCACTGCCTGGAAATCGGCGCCAAATCCTGTTTAATGAAATCCAATATCACCCCCGACAAAATCCTCAATGTCGTCGACAACCTAATCGGCTAAAACCCGTCAATCCTAGATCCTTTATCTCCGCCTCGCCTTCCCGTCACCGTCAAATAGTGTCCACTCCGCCCCATCAATATCCGCTAACATCTTCCTTACAGTTGTTGCCGCAAAAAACACCATCCTGCCAACGCCGCACCTTGCTCTATCCGCCCCCTTACCCCTTAGCAGATTGTCAAAACTTCCCCAATCCCCTCGAAATACAGCAACAGCGGGCTCAAAGCTCTTACCCAGCCCTGTACAAGCTGGTAAACTGGAAGTTCTTCTAGGATTAGTCTGTGAAAATTTACAAGGCGAGCAAACCGAACTATCTGTTCCTTTACAGTAAACTTCAACCGAGATCCTCCCTCTTCCATCGCAGGTAACCTTTTCAACCCTAGAGCTAACTAACTCTTTTTTGGCCATAATTATCCTTTCTTAGTTAACAGATAAACTAATCATTAATCTATCCATATAGCTCTTATTATATCATATAGTACGGCCAATTTCCTTATTTTCTTTTCGGCCAATCTGCGACCACCAGCTCAACCCTATCTCACTAGCCGCCTCTCTTCAACTATTACCCACAAACCTTAATTGCTTATAACTAATCTCTTCTTTTCCAACCCGCTTGCTCCAAGATTTCCTGAATCTTGCTATCATCCAACGTCGGAATAATTTGTCCCAAGTATTGAAGCATCTTTCCCTTTTCTCCTCTCTTGCCTTGAGAAAAACACAAAGAAGATAGCTTGAAAGCCAACGTATCCAGGCATAAATATCTTAATCTAAGATAATGGCCATATTCCCCCTCCCCCGTTCTCTTAGCTTCCTCTGCCATTTCTCGGCTTGCGACCTCCTTTATCGCCACAAATCTCTGGTCTCTTTTTTCCATACGCTGATATTCTGGACAGGCCGCCGCCAAACTTAAAAAACGCCCAGACAGCTTCAAAGATAGATATTCCACTTCTCCTACACCAAAAATTACCCTATGTTTGTTTCTAAGCTCTAAGCATAATGTTTTTGCAGCCCCACATGCATCGCCGACTACCTGCCTCCCCTCTCTAACCATCGTGCCAACTAACATGGCTTCCATCCAGCCAATCTGTCCTCTTTCTCCCATATATTAGCTATTTTACCACCTTACCCCCACCCCCATTTCTCAAACTCAATCCACACAACGAATAAGCCAGCACTCCTTCAGTGCCCATGAATGCCCTAACATTAATCGTAACTAAATCAGATGCTGCGTCCCTACCTGGACAACAGTGATAAACCCGATTTAAATCACACCTGGAACAATTCGGTCGGAGTGCTCCGCTAAAACCATATATGGCTATCCCCCGAACTTCACGTCTTAAAGCCATATTATATAAACTCGCCGCCATCCTGTTTCCATCTTATATAAGTCTCTTATAAATACAATGTATCAAGTCACTTCAGCTTATAAACTATTTTCTTCAAAAAAATCTATCTATCTGCCCTGTGCCGTAGGCGTTCTTTGGGCTGCCCTTGTCTGCTTTACCCCAGCCACAACCGTCATGGCATTTCTTGGCCTTAGGGTTGGCGTTTCTCTTGCAAATGCTATATCCGGCACTACCATTTCTCTTGGCTGACCAGTAACCGACATCCCACGGTCATTCTCAACATTTCCCGTCCCCTTGTTTGCTACTGCCCGTCCAGCCCAAAGCGATCCGCCAATGACTGCCGCGGCTATTAAAAACCTTGACACTTTCCCTTCCATACAAAAAGATAATCCTATAATCACCAGTATATTACCATATTCTTACAAAATAGGAACTATCGCTTTTAGTCAACCTACTTTTAATTTTTCAATGCCTGTCTTACAACCACATCCGCAGTACAATTTGGCTTTAGTTTATCTAAAGCCCCCAAAACCATACGTCCATCCACTACCGGTAGATACACGTTGGCTGCATAAGGATCGTTCTCACAAGCTCTCGCACAGATCTCTATTTGGCCAGGAAGATTAATCACATAAACATTCCAAGGGCACCCATCACAATCAGGCCTCGGTTGGCCAGCCTTTTCCGCTATCACCCTAACTCTCGCCTCCACTGAACTGATTCTTACTACCCTACCTAATACCATCGACGGTCTATCTTTGCTACCTCGCATTTTTTAATATGAAGACTAATGACCCGATTATAGCATTATTTTTAACCGTCTTTAATCAAGAACCCCGGCTTTCGCCGGGGCTTCTTTTTTTACCTCTTATTCGTGTTTCATGAATGCTGAGTCATGCTTCTTTCTTACTTTTCTTCGGCGGCGGCCTACCTCTTTCCTAGATTATTAATACCTTCCACCTAAATTTTTTGATATTGTGTTCCCACATTTCTTAACACATCATCAGCCGTACAATTAGGTTTCTCACTGGAATCTAAAAGCCCCAAAATTTCCAATCCCGTTAGTCGATGTTCATCAAAATCAACCACTGCGTGACCATTACACGGCGCCCTGCCATAGCAGATTATTTTTGGATCTGATGTTTCCGGAGCCCAGACAACCTGCCATGGACAATTATTGCAATTTGGTATCGGCCTTTCCGAAGGTAGATAAACTATTACCTTAACCACGTCTGATGGTAATACTTTCTCACCGGCCACCACCAAACTCGGCCAAGCTTCTGATCTCCCGATGGTTTCTCCCATAAATTAAATATACACCAATCCAAAACCCCCGGCCTTCACCAGGGGTTTAATGATAAACGCTCTAGTCGAATTTAACCTTGCTCGACGGCGACCCACCTCGCGAGCCGTAGTTGAATTATCGTTGCTCAACGAAGGCCTGCCTCGCAGGCCATAGTCGAGCTACTGCTCGACGGCGGCCTGAGCTGCTGCTAATTTCGCAATCGGCACCCGGTAGGGTGAACAAGACACATAATCCAATCCTATCCGATGGCAGAATTTAACTGTATCCGGATCCCCTCCCTGCTCTCCGCAGATCCCTACATGAAGATGTGGCTTAACCCCTCTGCCTAATTCCACCGACATTTTCATCAGCTTACCCACCCCCACCTGGTCCACACTCTTAAACGGATCGTCTTTTAATATCTTCTGCTTCAGGTAATCCTTGATAAACTTCCCGGCGTCGTCACGGGAAAAGCCATAAGTCATTTGGGTCAAATCATTAGTCCCAAAAGAGAAAAAGTCAGCTTCGGCTGCTATTTCGTCAGCGGTTACCGCTGCTCTTGGAATCTCAATCATTGTTCCCAGCTCATACTTTAGCGTCATCCCATATTCTTTCATTGTTTCCTCAATCGCCGGCACCAGTCTGACTTTCAGCCACTTCAGTTCTTCCACTTCACCGACTAGCGGGATCATGATCTCCGGTACTATTGCTTCCCCATTTTTGCTTACCTCGCAGGCCGCCGCCATGATGGCTTTTACCTGCATCACAAAAATTTCCGGAAAAGTAATACCCAGCCGGCAGCCCCTATGTCCCATCATTGGATTGAATTCATGCAATGAGTCTATTTTTTCCTTTAATTTATCAAAACTAATCCCCATTTCTTTGGCCAATGCTTCAATGTCCTTATCTTCTTTCGGCACAAATTCGTGCAATGGTGGATCAAGCAGTCTAATTTTTACCGGCAGACCTTTCATGATTTCAAAAAGCTGTTTGAAGTCGTCTTTCTGCATGGGGAAAATCTTTTTTAAGGCCGCTTCCCGCTGCTCCAAAGTATCCGACACTATCATTTGCCTCACCGCAAAAATTCTGTCTTCGGCAAAAAACATATGCTCCGTCCGGCACAGGCCAATTCCTTGAGCCCCAAACTCCCTTGCAGTTCTGGCATCTTTGGGGGTATCGGCATTGGTCCGGACTCCTAACTTCCGGTACTTATCCGCCCAGGTCATAATTGTGCCAAAATCACCCGACATCGCTGGTGCCATTGTCGGTACTGCACCTAAATATACTTCCCCGGCTGAACCATCAAGAGTAATCACCTCACCGGCCTTTATTGTTGCTTCTCCGCTGACTCTAAATTCTCCATTTTTCTCATCGACAATAATCCCTTCTGCCCCGGAAACACAGCACTTCCCCATTCCTCTGGCTACTACCGCCGCATGTGACGTCATTCCTCCCCGGGCTGTCAAAATCCCTTGGGCTGCGTTCATTCCTGCCAAATCCTCCGGGCTGGTTTCCTGCCTTACCAAGACTACTTTTTCGCCTTTCTCTTTTTCTTCGACTGCCTCTTCTGCCGAAAAAACCACCTTGCCCACTGCCGCTCCCGGTGACGCCGGTAAACCTTTGGCAATAACTTTAAAATTCTTTTTGGCCGCCGGGTCCAATGTCGGATGCAGTAGCTGGTCTAATTTATCCGCCTCCACCCGAATCAAGGCCGTTTTTTCATCTATCAATCCTTCCTTAACCATGTCACAAGCTACTTTGACCATGGCCGCTGCCGTCCTCTTCCCCGACCTGGTTTGTAAAATAAACAGTTTGCCGTTTTCAATTGTAAATTCGACATCCTGCATATCCTTATAATGCTTTTCCAACAAGCTAAACACTGCCAAAAGCTGTTTATAAGCTACTTCGTTGTCTTCCTTTAAAGCATCCAGGTGTTTCGGTGTCCGAATACCGGCCACCACATCTTCCCCCTGGGCGTTCATCAAATATTCTCCGTAAGGCAGGTTTTCGCCAGTTGATGGATTTCTGGTAAAGGCTACTCCTGTGCCGCAATCATCACCCATATTGCCAAATACCATGCTCTGAACATTGACTGCTGTTCCAAACACCTTTTTTTCATCAATCTTGTTTAAAGCCCGGTATACGTTAGCCCTCGGGTTTTGCCACGAGCCAAACACAGCGTCAATTGCTTTTTGCAATAATTCCTTTGGATCGCTTGGGAACTCTGATCCTTTTTCTAATTTGTAAACTCTTTTATAGCCTGCTACCACTTCCTGCCAATCTTCGGCCGTCATCGCCGTGTCCTCTTTTATTCCCTTACTGGTTTTAATCTCATTAATTACGTGCTCGAACTTTTCATGGTCAATTCCTTCGACTACATTGCAAAACATTTGCATGAATCTCCGGTACGAATCCCACACAAATCTGGCGTTGCCGCTGCTTTTGACCATCCCCTCAATTACTTTTTCGTTTAAACCTAAATTCAAAATTGTATCCATCATCCCCGGCATCGACACCGCTGCACCCGATCTAACCGATACCAAAAGTGGATTCTTTGGATCACCAAACTTTTTTCCGGTCACTTTTTCCAATTTCTCCAAGCTCTCCTCTATTTGATCCTCCACCCCGTCCGGATACTTATCCCCCCATTTTTCTGATTTTAATTTTTGATCTAAGTTTTTATTTTTGATATTTAATTTTTGATTTACGTTGTCCCAGTACTCCTTGCACACTTCCGTCGATATCGTAAATCCTGCCGGCACCGGTACCCCCAAATTAGTCATTTCGGCCAATCCCGCTCCTTTTCCTCCCAAAATCGCCTTCTGACTGGCATTACCTTCGGCTTTCCCTTCGCCAAAAAAATAAACATATTGTTTCGTTTTCATATATTTTTTAACTTCTAACCTTAATTCGTGACTTTTCGACTTTACAACTTTTAGCTTAATTTATCAATCACTAATACACATAAAACCCCACACCACCTCTTCCTTTTAAACCCCCTCTTAATCTCCCCCTTGAAAAATGGGGAGACATTACAAAATCAGTATCCCAAAGCCCAGTGCTCTCCCCTTCATCAAGGGGAGAGTCAGTGAGGGGTTTCAACCTCTTTTTCCCTCTCATTAATTTCTCTTCGCATAATTTCCATCACCTCTTTATTTCTGGCTATCACCTCATGATCTTTTACCCTTATTGTTTTAATTCCTCTCTGTTCCAAATACCTATCTCTTTCCCGGTCTAAATATTCTTTTGTTTTGTGCGACCCACCATCAATTTCTATTGCTAATAATAATTTTGAACAATAAAAATCAATCACAAATTTTCCTATCGGCTTCTGCCGGGTAAATTTATACCCTAACTTTTCTTTTCGAAATATTTCATTCCAGGCAGCTTTTTCAGAAACCGTCCCCCTGTTTCTATTCCCTCTGGATAACTCTCTTAACTCATTTAAATATCTTAAATTCCCCCGTTTTGTTCTCGCCTCTTCTGGGGCAATGTATTTCACAATCTATTTTATCCCTTTTTAAACCCCCTCTTTATCTCCCCCTTGAGAAATGGGGAGACACTACCATCGGCAATTTCCACAACCTCATGCTCTCCCCTTCATCAAGGGGAGAGTTAGTGAGGGGTTTTGCAACTTAACAAGTACCTCTCACTTCCTCAAGGGAGAGGTTAGGTGAGGGTTTTGATATAAAAAGAAGTTTAAAAAGAAAATTTATAAGGAGATTAAACAAAACAAGGAGATTAAAAAGTTTCAACCAATCAGGAATTTTGGCTCTTGGGGTCAGTGTCAGTGGTTAGTGGGGGTTGGGTTTTGGTTGTTTTTTTTGGTTTGTTTTCCGCCTGCCGGCGGCAAGTGTGGAAGGCAACCTTCCACTCCCTTCCCCTCCCCGAGTGCGGGCCATGCCAAAGCGTCCTGGCATGTTTTCGAGCCGAAGATCGTTCTCCGTACTAGCTCGACCCGCACTCGAGAAAGTTTCTTGTACCCTTCAAGAGGGTGTTATTGAGCTAGGCCTCCTCGCCTATGCCTCGACACCCTTGGGGGTTCCAGCTATCACACCCGAACTCGGGCGCATCAGCAGCTATTGGCCGTGTACTGCTGCGCCGCCCCGATGTTCACCTGCTCGCCGATGTCCATGGCCTGCTCGTTGACCATCACCGCGGTCTCGTTTGCCTGCGCCACGTTCCGGATGCTCGACTGTAGGTTCAAACCGTTGTAACCACGACCGACATCCATAGTGTGCCTCCTGGAGCGAAAAAAACGTCGACCGTCCGTCCCCCGTACACAAATCTCCAAGACAACCCCACCGGGGTGCCTTGGTTCCAAACCCGAAGTGCTCACGCACCTCCTTAGTTTCCCCACCTCGACTTCCTGATTTTATTCAGGAAGTAATTTTCTAAACACATGAAATTTCATATGTTAGAAAATATTTTTTTGGGGCTAAACCAACCAACCCCGAAAAATATCTTTCGGAACTTGTTGGTTTGCCCCAATGTTTCTGACCCCAAAAGCAGTAAGATGATTAAAAGGTGAAATGTTACCTGCTTTTAGGCTTATTTCACCCCTTAAAACTTGCTGCTTTTGGATTTTGTATTGTTAAAGTTCTTAAGTGAAATTTATCACGCTTACTCAACATATTCAATCCACCCATCCCTTGACATTTTCCTCTTCCTGACCTACCTTTAATTAAGGTACTATTAATACATACCATTAATGAAAAAGACACTCTGGCAATCGCTGGTTATTTTCCTTCTTATCACCTCTGTTACCGTCGCCACTCGTCAAATTAAAGTTCAATCCGCTTCACTTTTAACTGTCAAAGATACCCTGTCCAGTTCCCAACTTTCTTACTATGCAATTTTAGGTACCGGCAACACTTTCGGCGGTACTCTTATTAAAGTCAATGTTGCCAACACTGCCGCACCGTCATTTAGTACCGCCAACCTTTTTGTCGGCGACACTATTGGTATCGGCTCCTCTACCGGATCCGGTTCCAGCTCTCCATTGACCACCTACACCGTTCAGGGCATAGCCAACACTGGCACCTTTTCTATCAACACCGGTCTAAGTTTGCCCAATTACTATACCGGCATGGCTGTTATTGCCACCCGATCTGCTATCCACACCGTTTCTTTCCAGCCTCGTAACAATTTAACCGCTGGCGTTTTTCAAATCCTGATTAAAGCTAGCAACCGTTCTGGAGAAACCCAAGCCGACGGTATCCCCGATCAGACCGGTTTTGATATTGGGCAAGACGTTGTTGGTCTCGGCAGTACCGGACTTGGTGCCCGGGTCGAAGCTGCCGACGTAACCTGTCCCGCCGCTCTGACCAGCACCGCTGGGGTTGGCCTTACTTCCGTTGGTTCTGACCTTTACCACCTCTTTACCTGCACTCTAAGCGCTGGCATCACCAACGTCACCGGTAGCACCTATGCCGTTACCATCGGCCGGGCTCTAACCGCCGGTTCTCAACTAATTAATCCAACATCGTCCACTTCCCGAACTACCAATGGCAATGCCGATATTTACACTTTCTACGTCCGGCATGTCGACAGCAGTGGCAACCTGGTCGATTCCACTCAAGGCAAAATTGCCGTGGTTGAATCGGTCCGGGTTACCGCCACCATTGATCCCTCTATTACTTTCAATATCGGCACTAGTAATGTGGGTGCCGGCGGCACCCCTTGCGGTTTGACCCTCGGAACGGCCGCCGCCAACACCTCACCTTATGCCGCCGCCTTTGGTTCAGTCACCCTGGGAGCGTTTAACGATTTAGCTCATTACCTAAGCTGTGTCACCAACGCCGATAATGGTTATGTGGTTACAGTTTACGAATCTACTCCGCTAAGAAATCTTTCTACCGGCACTACTATTTCCGACACAAATTGCGACGGCGCCTGCTCTACCACTACCGAAGCCGCCTGGGCTACCGACATTGGTGTCACCACCTCTGAATTTGGCTATACTCTTCAAAACATCAATGTTGGCACCTCAATCTTTAACTATGGCGCCGGCTATCGCGCCTTCGGCCAGGGAGCCAGCAACGCCCAAGAGATTATGAAAAATGTCAATACTCCCCCAGCCGCCGAAGTTGCCTACATCTGTTACCGCTTAACCGCTACTACTACTCAAGAAGCTGGTAATTACGAAAACCAATTAGTCTATACCGCCACTGCCACTTTCTAATAAATAACCAAATCCCAATAAACCAATGACAAACAAATTAATCGTACAAAAAATCTTCATTTCCTGTTTTATTCTTGTCGCCTGTTTCATGTTTCATGTTTCATTTATCCATGCCCAAAGTCATCTTAGCCTTACCGCCATTCCCCCACGTTTGGAAATCGAGGCCGTCCCCGGCAAAATTATAACCAAAACCGTTAAAGTCAGAAACGACTCCACCGTCGAAAGAATTATATCTATCAACGTCAAAGACTATATTGTTTCCGACGAAACCGGCACCCCAATTCAGCTCGAACTTTCTTCCGAAACTTCGGCCAACCGCTGGTCGGCTTCTTCCTGGATTCAAGTCTCTCCTTCCCGCCTGGTTGTTGGTCCTTCCGAAATTAAAGCCATGGTCGTTACCATCATTACTCCCGAAGACGCTCTCCCTGGTGGCCATTATGCCATGATTATCCACTCACCCGACGCTTCCGCCAGCCTTGACCAGAGCGGCTCAGCCATTGTTGCCAACGTCGGCACTCTTCTCTATCTGAAAGTTCCCGGCCAAATCCGTCAGGAAGCCAAGGTAAAAATTTTTTCCGCTCCTGAATTCCAGGAACAAGGTCCGGTCAACTTTCAAACAGTTATCACCAATCTTTCCGACATTCATATCACCCCAGTCGGCTCAATCAAAATTACAAATTGGCTCGGCCAGAAATCGGACGAGCTAATCCTTAAGAATTCCAATATCTTCCCCTACGCTAGCCGCGAATTCCAAAATACTCTGGACCGTAAATGGCTCTTTGGCCGCTACAAAGCCAACCTGCTGGCCAGTTTTGGCACCTCCGGAGACTTTGTTGTCGACAGCCTCTATTTCTGGGTTATCCCCTGGAGACTGGTTATTCTGGTCATAGTTGCCTTAACTATCATTGTTCTTCTTATTTCTCTCTTGGCCAAAAATCCGGATGGAACTTCTCAGAATTCACCCAAAGAATCTGAATCCGAACTCAAAACTTTAAAAAATAAATATAAAGACCGCCGCTAATGCTTCAATGCTCGTCTTTTTTTACCTATGTATTTGGTCACTTTTAGCTCCTAAGGTTACCTACTCCCAGGTCCCCACCCCTTACGGTCAGGAAACTGTTGGCATCAGCCTGATAATCCCTTCAGCTACTCCCACTCCTTCTTCTACCATCGCTCCCACCCCAACATTGGCACCAACCCTTGCCCCTACCATTACTTCCTCTCCTGTCCCGACTAACACCTCCGCCCCCAGTCCGACGATTGCTCCGACTACCGCTGTCTCCACCTCTACTCCCAGCCCTACCCCAACTTCATCCCCGGCCCCCATTGTCACCCCATCCGGTGTCATAACCCCCTCTATTCCTCGTCCCACCGCCTCACGACTAACCACCCCTGTTAAACCACCTCCCCCGACAACTCCAACTTTCATCGCCCCTTCTCCTACCCCCACTCATCACGTAATTGCCCAAAAGCCAACTATGAAAATTTCTATCTTTGGCTACACCTCTCCTGATTCCCGGGTAGAAATAAATAACCCCGATATTTTTAATACTGTGGTTAGCGACGCTTCCGGTTTTTTTAGTTTTGACCGGGTAACCATCCCTCAAATAACTACCGACATCTGTTTCAGCTCAACTGACAATTCTAACCGCCGTAGCTTCCCCACTTGTCTTCCTCCTCCGCCCTCCGACAAACCTCACGTTGCTGTTGGCCCGATTCTTCTTCCCCCAACCCTTTCTCTTAACTCTGCCACCATTAAGCCCGGCCAAACCCACTACGTCTCTGGTAAGACTTACCCTAATTCAATCGTTCGGGTCTACTATTACAAGTTACAGGAAAAAGGCAAATCTTTCCCTAAGGCAGCCATGGCTTACTCCCTTCCCCATCTTACTCTCCAATCCGATGCCTCCGGCCGCTTCACTCTTAGCCTGCCAACTGCGGTTAGTAGCAACTTCCGCCTCTTTTCGGTTGCCTATTATTTTGACGCCCCTTCTCCCAAGTCCAATAGTCTAACCTATATACTACCCAACTTATTCCAAATCTTCTGGCAAAAAAATACCTTCTTCATCCTTTTCCTGCCCCTCTACTTTATTACCCTGGTCGCCTTCTCGCTGGTTATCTATTACTACTTCAACCCCTATGCCCTTAACCGCTTACCTTTGTTTAAAACTAAATCTAAGAAACACCAGTTAGTCAGTTACCGTATAAAATAAATAAATGCCTCCTGCCCCAAATCCCGCTACCGTCTCTGCCTCCAAAACAGCCTCTGGTCCCGATAACCAAAAAACCACTGTAGTCTTCATCATCTGCTGCGTTGTCGTTGCTCTGTTGATTGCCTTAATTCTCGCCTGGCGGGCAGTCGTCTTTTTTGGTAAAAAACCCGAAACCACCAGCATCGCCTACGATAATTCTTATCTCTTTGTCTCACCTCTTTCCGCCAAAGCCAATGGTCAGGAGCCGATCCGGGTTACCGTTCTTCTTCTCGACAATCAGGGCAACGGCATCCCTAATCAAACTGTCATTCTTGGCCACTCCCAAGTGCTTAGTATTATCAACTCTTCTGCCCTAACCGATGAAACCGGTAAGGCTATTTTTGACTTAGTCACTGTCGTCGCTGGCCAATACCCCATCACTGCCAAAACCGCCGATCTTCCCATTTCTCAAAGTGTCACCGCCTCTTTTGATTAGCCCTCCCCTCCTGCCCCTTCCTTCAACTATAATTATTTTAGATCTCTTACCTTCTATTCAGCATCAAAAACAATGTCTGTATCCCGCCGGGTTGAATCCTTCTCGTTAAAAACTCTTCTTATCATTGTAGTTATCCTCTTAGTTAGCATTATTGCTCTTCTTCGAATAAACCAAAAACCTGATAAAGTTTCTGCCAGCTGGTTTAATGATGGCTGGCAGTATCGCAAATCAATTAATATTTCTTCCCACACCTCCGCCGAATCCAATGTTTATGTTACTATCACCACCGATACTTCCGATACTTCCCGTTTTCAAACCGATTGTGGTGATATTCGATTTACCAAAACCAACGGTGAGTTGCTCCCCTATTATCTGGCTACCGCTTGTGGTGTCGGTACTTCTATCCATGTCAACTTTGATTCTCTCCCTGCTGGTGCCTCTACCTTCTATCTTTACTACGGTAACCCCTCTACTCCCAATGGTTTCTCCGCCTCTGATTTTTCTACCGCCGCCAGCAACTTCTCTCTTGGATCCAACGGCACCGAAGAAGTCTCCTCCGCCCCTGTCGCCCATTGGAGCTTTGACGAAGGGGTAGGAACCACTGCTCACGATTCTTCTGTCAACGCCAATCATGGCACCTTTGGCTCCGGCTCTTCTGCCCCATCTTGGACTACCGAGGATATGTGCGTCAGCGGTAAATGTTTGAAGTTTGATGGTAACGACTATCTTGCCATGGGTAATAAGCTTATCTTTACCTCTTCTCAACCCCTAACCATTTCGACTTGGTTTAAGATTAACTCCTTTGCTAGCCGTAATCCCCTAGTCTCCCGCACCAACACTGCTTTTTCCCGCCAGGACTATTCAGTCTCCCTGGCCAACAGCACTACCTTAAGTTACTCCTATGATGATACTAACGATGGCGCTTTTTTTACTAATTGGACTATCCCCACCCTTCAAGTTGGCACTTGGCACCATGTTACTATGGTTATCCTATCCAATAATACCGTTACCGCCTACCTCGATGGTAAAAGTTACGGCAACCAGTCTGGTCCACACAATAACTGGACTTCCACCCAATTTAACCTTGGCCGAAGTTACGATACTAACTTCACCGGCCCCTACTTTTACTTAAACGGCTTCCTTGATAACACTCAAATTTACCCCTATGCTCGTACCTCTGCCCAAATTCTTCAGGATTACAACGCCGGTAAAGCCAAAGCTGCTGCAGCCGACGGCATCGCCGTCAACCTTGGCGCCCCTCAAGGCGCCCAATCCGGATCAGTCTCGTCTCTTTCTGATGGCTTAGTTGGGTATTGGAATTTTGATAATGGTTCCGGTACTACTGCTGCCGATCTTTCTGGCAATAACAACACTGGCACTCTTGGATCTGGCTCATCTGCTCCGGGGTGGTATTCTGGAAAATATGGAATAGGAATAAGTTTTCCTGGAACCCAGACATACATTGATTCCGGCTCCGCCACTTCTTTAAATCCAACCTCACAAATTACGCTTTCTGCTTGGATAAGTTTTTCTACTCAACCAGATGCTACCGGTAATCCTAATGCTATTGATAAGTGGGACTGGCCAAACAATAAAAGGTCATGGTTCTTAGGAACCGAAGGCGGAAAAATCGCCGCCTCCATCTCTCGCGACGGATCTTTTGTCAATCGCCTAGGTTATACCGACCCAACTACCATAACTTTAAATACCTGGCAGCATCTGGCCATGACTTATGATGGACAGAACATGGTTATCTATAAGAACGGCCAAAAACTAAATACTCAAAGTTATAATCAACCTTATACCATCTACAGCAACAACCTGACTTCTGTTCTTTTGGGCCGGTCGCGAGGCGTTGAAGGCAGCATTCGATTTTTTAATGGTCTAGTCGATGAAGTCCGTATTTATAACCGCGCACTATCCACCAACGAGGTTGCTCAACTTTACGAATGGGCGCCGAGCCCAATCGCTCATTGGAAATTCAACGAAGGCGCCGGTACTAGTGCGTTTGATTCCAGTAGCAATAGCTATAACGCCACCTTTGGTGCCGGTTCTTCATCTCCCACCTGGTATAACGGTAAATATGGTAATGGTCTAAGTTTCGATGGCAACGATTACGCTAGTATTAGCGGGCTACCCTCAATTCCCCGGTATACGGTCGAAGCTTGGTTCAAAACTAACCATTCCGACGGTAGCTATCATTCAATCCTTAGAAATCCCTATAATGCCGTCGGTTGCAACTATGCCCTTTTTGTTCGAAACGGCAAAGTAGTCACCTATGACACTATCAGCGCACGCTATGAGCTGGCTAGTACCACTTCTGTTTCCAACAACAAATGGCACTTCGTCACCTCAACCTTCGACGGATCCAATCTAAAACTATTTGTTGACGGTGTTCAGGAAACTTCTGTTGGAGACACAGGAACACCCAGTGCCGGTGGCTCTCTTTGGATCGGAAATGACAATTGGAGCTCCAACTCGTTTTACGGTTCAATTGATGAAATCAAAATCTACAACTACGCCCGCACCCCCGGCCAAATCCTATCGGATATGTCGGCGGGCAGGCAAAACCAAATAATTGCCCACTATGATTTCGATGAAGGCTTTGGCACCACCATCTATAACCGTGGCTCAATTGGGTCAACCTTAAATGGCATTCTGGGCCCTGGTACGTCTGCTCCTTCTTGGACCGACAATGGCAAATTTGGTAAAGCCCTAAGTTTCGACGGCAACAATGATTATGTTTCTATCGGTCCCACTATCACCACCCAAGCTATTTCTCTTTGGTTCAAACCTTCATCAACTAATCCATCGGTCATCGATTTTGATAATGGCACCCACTATATTTTTGGCGCTGGCGCCACCCTCTTGGCTGTTGGTTTTTCTTCTCCCACCACCTATGTTAACGGCATCATTTCTAATACCATCACCGCCGACACGTGGCAACACCTGGTCGTATCTACCGATGCTGTTTTTTCTAGTACCGCCATAAAAATCGGCAAGGCCTCTTCTGGCTACTTTTCTGGTCTTATGGATGACGTCAAAATTTACAACTACGCCCTCACCACCGACGAAGTCAAGCTAGATTACAATCGTGGCGTCGCCACCCAATTAGGCTCCCTTTCTTCCGGCTCCGGCAATACCGCTCCTGCTACTGCCAGCAGCCAAGAATATTGCGTGCCAGGCGACACAGCTACCTGCTCACCCCCCATTGTCAAATGGACGTTTAACGAAGGCTCGGGTACCACCGCCTTTGATTCTTCGGGCAACAACCACCACGCTTCAGTTCCATCCACCGGCTGGAATTCTCAAGGAAAATTTGGAAATAGTAAAAAAATAAACGGCAGTCTCGTAACAGCTTCATCTCCGGATTTAAGCCCAGCGAGCTTTACTTTAAATTTTTGGCTTTACAAAGAAAACGATACAACCGGTTGGTCATACATCGGGAAAGGCAATGTCGACGCTAGTCTTGAATATACGTTTGAATCCGCCGCTAGCGGCTCTTTTTGGGTCCGGCTAGTAGGTACCAGCTTTACCCAATCAGGAAGCTTTAACTATACTCCCAAAAAATGGCACTTTTTATCTCTTTTGTACGATAACGACGCAAAAAAGGCCAAAGTCTTCCACAACGGCCAATTAATTTTTGACAAAACCGCCAACGTCTCAATTTCTTCCACTGGTCATGTTTTTGGAGCCTACAACGTTACTCAATATCGAAGCATAGACAACCTAACCTTCTACAACTACGCCCGCACCCCCGCTCAGATTGCCTGGGATTACAACAAAGGCGCCCCTACTTTTTGGGCTGATTTTGACGAATGCCAAGGTGCCACTATCCACGACCGCATGGGCACCGGTGCTACCGGTACTACCACCATCGGCGCCGGTGGCTCCCAAGTCTCTCTTGGTACTTGTGCTATCGGTGATACTTCCGCCTGGGGAGTCGGCTCCACTGGTAAAATAAATTCAGCCCTGAGTTTTGACGGCACCGATGACTATGTCAATATTGGAACCGGAGCCAGTAATGTCTATTCCGTTTCTCTCTGGTTTAAACCATCGACAACTTCTCCCAACCTAATTGATCTAGACAACGGCACTCATTATCTTCTCGGTAGTGGCGCCACTCTCTCCGCCGTCGGCTTTTCTTCTCCTACTATCTATATTAATGGCACTACTGCTACTACCACCTATAGCCCAAACACCTGGAATCATGTCACTGTTACTACGGCCACTAGCTTCAACGCTTCCGCTATTACCATTGCCAAACGTGCCACCAATTACTTTCCCGGCCTTATCGATGATGTCAAAATTTTTAACTATCCGCTAACTTCCAAACAGGTCAAAACTCTCTACAACGACGGCAGTGTTAGCTTCAGATAAAAGAGCAAGTCGCCTTCATCCGATCTTTTATATCAAGTCTTTTATTTGATAAATATAAAACCATTGCGCAATCATTATCAAACCGTTATAATTATAATATGCCAGCCAAAACCATTCTCCAAGTCCCGGTCGATATTAAGTTAAAGAAAAAAGCCACTATGGCCGCTGAATCTCTCGGATTTTCCTCACTTCAGGAATCAGTCCGCGTTTTCCTAGTCCAGCTAAGTCACGGTCAGGTTAAACTATCTTTTGGTCCGCCCTGCCCCCCCGCCAATCCGCCCGCTCACTAATCTATCTTTTAGCTCTTACTTGCCAAAAAACCGGAATCGGTAAACTAAAAAATCAATCCATGTCCGCCACATCCAAAGCCGAAGCTCTCCCTTTAAAAGCTCTGTTCATTGTTGTCGTCGGCTTATTAATCGGTATTGTCGCTCTCCTTCGGCTCAACCAAAAACCAGCTCCCACCAAAGCTGCCTCCTGGCCGACCACTGCCAGTTCCTGGCTCACCCGTAAGCAGATCACCCTTATCAACAACTCCGGCCAGGACTTCGAAGCCAACACCACCTATTCCATATCTCTTAATACCAAATCCCTCTACGACGCCGGGCTTTTCCAATCGGACTGCGATGATCTGCGGATTTATTATCAAACCTCAACCTCCGACGCTCAACTCAATTATTATTTTGAAACCCAGCCCAATACCACTTGTGCCACCTCTAATGCCACCACCATTTACTTCCCTCTTCAATCAGGTATCTCCTCCTCCGCCTCTGATCCTAATTATTATCTCTATTTTTCCAATCCCGAAGCTACCGCTGTCGCCTCCATTGCCGGACTCAACATCGGTTCAATCCAGGCATCTCTTTATTGTAGTTTTAACGGCACTACCAATTGTGTCAACCAATCCGGCACCCTCACCGCCAGCACCGCCTCCGGCGCCATCCGCTTCTCTAATTCGGGCGCTGCCTTAAATTTTGATGGTTACAACGATTATGTTAATAGCTCAACCAGCGCCACACTTCAAGTCTCCGATAATTTGACCATAGAAGGTTGGATAAATCCTTCAGAAGACTTAACCGGCAGTGACCCGGGTATAGTCAAAATAAACAGTGATTCTAGTGGCATCTTGGTGGAAAGAAGAAGCGACAACAAGATTCACGTTTGGATAAAAACAGAAAACAATTCTTGGAATCAGTTGCTTGACGGAGTATCGGCTGTTCCCACCAATTCTTGGACTCACTTTGCGGTTACCTACACCTCCGGCTCCCTAAAACTATATCTTAATGGACAGTTGGATCAGCAGGTAACCACCATCACCGGCAATATCTCATACAACAGCACTCCTTCCTATACTGTTGGCAACTGGGCAAATAACATTAATGATTCTTTTGGCGGCCTCATCGACGAGTTAAGGCTATCAAATACTCTCCGCTATACTTCCAACTTCACTCCTCAAACCACCCCTTTTGTTCGCGATGAGTTTACCAAATTACTTCTCCATTTCGATGAATCCGGTGATGACTCCCGCAACACGGGTAAGGTCCTTGACGATTCCGGTAACGATATCCATGGCACTATTTATGGCTCCAAATACATCGGCGGGATCATCGGTGTCGATTCCTCAACCCTAAATACCGGCACCCTCCCCACTCAATCCTATGCTAGTCACAATGGCATTTTCCTTGAAGAAGGCACCACCAACGTTATTACTAATCCTTCCTTCGAACATTCGACTTTCGACACTAACTGGTCCGTTTCGGGCGAGTGGTGGAACGCTGGTAACTCTCCTGGGGTAGTTGCCGCCTATCAGCCTCTTGGAGCAACTAATTTTGACACCAGCAAAATTAACCTGGCCAATCCTACTCTTTACAACCTTACTGAAGGCAGCGCCCCGGTTTGGAATACCGCCTCCGGCTGGACCTTCGGTAACGGCCAACGACTTCTGACCGGAATAGCGGTTGGAACCTCCCATACCATAATAGTCCGTTATACCCCCACCGCGGGTGGCAACACTAGAACTGTATGTACCACCGATTCAACTTATTGCCGTTCCAGTATTGTTCGGGACTGGGAAAACCCCATCCGATACACTGTCGGTAATAGTGCCCTGGGGACTACTGCCGTAACCGACGGCGTTACCTATACCGTAGCCCTAGCTGGTGCCAACGGCTACGTAAATGGTACTTTAGATGCATCTTTTAGCCCTGGTTGCTCATCAAACGGAAATCTGAATATCGGGGCTTTCGACGCCTCAGGGGCCGCCGCCGGAACCGTCGCTGCCCTTGCTGTCTACAGCGCTACCTTAGATAGCGATCAGGTTAGCGCCGTTTCCTCCGCCTTAGCCTCGGCCGCAACCTCACCCCTTTCCATCAATACTACCACCCCTTATTTCAAATTTGGCAGCAAATCCGCCAAAATAGTTTCACCCGCAACCTACAGTAGCTCCCTATACACCTCTATCAATCCCGGCTCCACCGCTACCCACATTCTGTCAACCTACGTCTTTAATGGTACTGCTGGAAATATTGGCGGAACAATATCCTCCTCCGTTGCCCAACTGATTTTTAATGGTGTTGCTGTTACCACTACCTACACCGATACCGGTGGCGGCTGGTGGCGATTATGGTACCGATCCGTTGGCAGTACTGACAATCAAAATTACGGCATCCGGGTAATATCAGGCCAAACTGTTTATGTCGACGGCTTCCAGCTAGAAAAAAACCAAACCCTTACCTCCTTTACCGACGGCAGCCTCGGCGTTGGGTATACCTGGCTAGCTACAACTAACGAAAGTCAAAGCATCCGGACTGTTGCCCGAGCTACCTACAATGCCGGTATTGCCATTACTGATCCTTCCGGTACGGTTAGCCTCTGGGTGAAACCGAATTGGAATGGTTCCGACGGGCCCGGTGACCAATATGACCGTTTAGCATACCTGCGTGTCGGTAGCGGCGGCTGGGGCTGGGGAGATGGTTTTACTATTAATAACAACAGTAACAACGCCGGCGACAACTTAACCAGTTTTCAAGTTGATCATTATGGTAGCGGCAGTGGTACTCCCAGTGTTACCACCGCCATCACCAAAGATAAATGGTACCACCTGGTCTACGTCTGGAATGGCAGTTCGTCCAAACTATATGTCAATAACTCCGCCAGCAGCACCGTAACCTGCAATACCCACACCGACGATGGCAATCTAGAATTCTCTCCTACTACTTATGCCAGTCCTCACAGCACTTCCATTTCCGACGCTCGATTTTATACCGATCCGCTCACCGACGCCCAAGTCGCCGATCTTTATTACTCCGGACTCGGCTCTCATCAACTTCAATCAATAAATGTGCCTCGCTTTACCGACGGCGCCCCGTCTTCTTCTTACTGGAAATTTGACGAAGGGGTAGGTACTACATTTAATGACTCTGTCAGTATTAATCATGGTGCTCTGGGTTCGGGCGACTCTGCCCCGGCCTGGGGGGTTGGCTCTTCCTGCGCAATCAATTCCTGTCTTGTTTTCGACGGTACCAATGATTTCGCTACTGTCGCCAGTAACATAACCGGGCTCAAAAGCCTTTCCTTCATGGTTAACCCCGGGTCCACCTCTACTCCCATTTTTGATTTAAATGGCATCCAGTCAATAATTCTTTCTGACGAAAAAATTATAACTAACTACCTCACCTCTCCATCTATCTATGTCAACGGGATTGCTACTACGGCCATTTCTCCTGATACCTGGTCCCAAGTCACAATAACCACCGACACTTCTTTCGGTCTTTCCTCATTAAAAATCGGCCAATCAGCGACCACCTTTTTCACCGGGTCTCTTGACGAGGTTAAAGTATTTTCCCATGTCCTTTCCTCATCTGAAATCAAAAAAGAGGTCAATCAAGGCCATGCGGTTGTTATCGGCCAAAAAATCGGCACTCCCCTAGCCACTCCCATTAAATCTAGGCTTCTGGCTCATCATAAATTCGACGAAGGTTACGGCTCCATTGCCCACAATTCCGGAACTGTCGGCTCCACTCTCAATAGCATTCTTGGAGCCGGTAGCTCTTCCCCCACCTGGACCGACAATGGCAAATTTGGCAAAGCTCTAAGTTTCGACGGCAACGATTATGCGGAATATTCACCTGGCGCCAACATCCCCGCCAACAATTCTCCCCAAACCGTTTCCGCTTGGGTATATTATTCTTCCAATCCCACTGGAGTACAAGTTCCGATAAATATCACTAATACTGGTACTTGTTCCAATATTGCCCTCCAATTTCGTTACGGATATCCTGGCTTTTATCACTGCGGCGGAAACTCCCTAGTCACTGTTAGCTCTCTTCCGACTGCCAAAACCTGGCATTCGTATATTTATACCTACGATGGTACTAATCATAAACTTTATATTGACGGTACAGAAAAAACCACCAGTACCACCCCTGCCGATGCTAGCACACCAAACAACATTTCGTTTGGCCGAACCAACGGGACCTGGGGAGAATACTTTACTGGCCTTATTGATGAAATCAAAATTTACAATTACGCTCTTACTACCGATGAAGTCAAACTAGATTACAACCGTGGTGCTGCTGTCCAAATGGGCTCTCTTTCCTCCGGCTCCGGCAACACCGCCCCATCTACCGCCGCCTCCCAGGAATATTGTGTTCCCGGCGACACCGCCACCTGTTCCGCCCCCGTCGGAAGATGGGACTTTAGTGAAGGGATAGGAACAAGCGTTTATGACATTAGTGGAAATAATTACCATGGGGTTTTGGCCACCGGATCATCCGCCCCCAGTTGGGTAGCCGGGAAACTCGGTAACGGTTTACGTTTTAACGGCGTCAACAATTACGTTAAAGACATCCGGGTCCCAATACGGACTTCCGGTAACCAAATTCATTCTATCTCCTTGTGGTTTAAAACCCCGGCTACCTCGTCCGGACCGCTGGTCCAATTCGGCGACGTTAATCTGCCCGATACCTCGGCCAACGCCGACGGAGCTATCGGCTGGAGAAGCGGAACCGGGGTCCTGGCAGTTAGCAATTATTGTAATAATTCAAGCCACTTATACACAAACTCCACCGCCTCTCACCGGGACAACAAATGGCACTTCTTAACTTTTACTGTCGACAATGCCTCGTCAAAGCTATTCGTTGACGGAATTCTCCGGGGGCAAAACGCCTCTATAACTAGTAGCAACATCCAAACCTACGGGGCTAATCCATATATGGGAATGGGGCTACGCACTAGATCTTCGGGTTCGGACATCGATGATGTTAGTTTTGCTGGCGGGACAATTGATCAAATTCGCGTCTATAATTACGCCCGCTCCCCCGCCCAAATTGCCTGGGACTACAATCGGGGCAAGCCCGTGAGCCATTGGAAATTTGACGACTGTCAGGGCGTTGTCGCCAATGACTCTTCTGGCCTTGGCAATACCGGCACTATCATCATTGGTGCCGACGGCTCTCAAAATAATCTTGGCACCTGTTCCTTAGGTACCTCCGCCGCCTGGACCAACGGTCAAACCGGTAAGCTCAATAGTGCCATCAACCTTGACGGCACCGACGACTATGTTTCTGTTGGTGTTGGTATCTCCAACACCAACTCCTTGTCTTTATGGCTTAAACCCTCCACCACTGCTCCCGTTATTCTTGATCTTGATGGTGGTACTCACTATTTAATCGGCTCCGGCTCTACTCTATCTGCTTCCGGCTTTTCTTCTCCCACAATTTACGTTAATGGCCTTCCTTCTTCCTCCTTTACCCCAAACGTCTGGAATCACATTGCTGTCACTACCACCACCGCTTTTAACTCTACCTCTATTACTCTTGGAAAATATTCCACCACCTATTTCAGTGGTCTTCTTGATGATGTCAAAATTTTTAATTATCCTCTAACTTCTTCTCAGATCAAAACTCTCTACAACGACGGCGGTATTAGCTTCAATTAACCTTTCTCTTATATTCAAATTCTTCTTGTCCGATCTAATCCACCAAAATTTCATCTTTAATCCTCTAGCAATCATCTTACTTATCTGCCACAAAAAACTTACATCACTACTACTTTTTATACCTTATTAAAACTCTATGCTTCTTTTAATAACATCAATTTCTAAACGTTAGTGTCACTCCCTTATTCAACATTGGTGATTCTACTCTAAACTGTCCCTCCTCCTTCGAAATTATCTCAAAACCTATTTTGCCATCCTTGTCCGATAAATTATTTTTTGCCTTAATGTCCTTCATGCCCACCAAATCCACTCCTTTTCCGCTTATCCCTTTTCCGTCTTCATCTAACAAAAATACGTTAACCAAACACTTATCTTCCCCATCCGCTTTTGCCAAAATCTTTTCACCTATTACATATGAATCACTTACCGATAATCTCTTCGCCACGCTAGCCTTTGTTGTTGAAATCAATATCTTTGGTACTTGTACCGCTGCCAAATAATAAACGAACACTAAGCTTAACGCTACCATCGACAATTTCATAATCTGTTTTTTATTCTTCATACCATAAATTCTAGCACAAACTACGTTCTATTCACCTTTTAGCCTGATTCCTTCCTCCTCCGCGTACTATCACTCTGTAACATATCATATCTCCGCCTTTTACCGAATTCCAATTTTCTATATATTCTCTCCATCCTATTAGTAGATAATACTTTGATATTTATATTAAGTATAAACAATACTATTATCTAGCCTCGTGAAAACTACTCAACACTCTTTATCGTTTACTTCTTTGGCGTTAGATACTAACCAAGTATATCGGAAGCTATCCAAAAACCCGTTCTTGACAGTCCGTTTTTCCTAGTAGATATTTAATTATAATAGTTAACTATGCTAAAAACATGTATAAAAAAATAAAATCAAACCTAAAAAATTACACGCCCAGCCAGCTACTTTCTCTCTTCCGATCATTTCTTAAATCCCAAAAATATTCTTCCGCCACTGTTCGAAATTACCTGTCCGACGTCAACAAATACTTTCATTTTTTAGCGTCCCTTATTTCTTCTTCCTTCCCCGGTAAAAATCTTGATGATGTTTATTTGACTTACGTCTTTAGCGCCCAGAATCTTTACGCTTATTTAGCCTCCACCGCCCAACACCCCCAATCCAGTCGCTACCTTGCCTCACTTTCTCTTTTCTTCAGCTTTGCCACCAGCCAGCAACTTATCACTATCAATCCGTTTTTAAAGGTAAAAAAACTCTTAAATCAAAAAACCGCCCCAAATCCTACAAATCCCATCAAAGCTGAATTGGTTAACTCTATCTCTCAATATCAACAATTTCTTCAACGCCAAAACATCTCCCAAGCCGTCATTGCCCAGTATATCAATGACCTAAAGGAATATATCAATTGGCTTCCTGAACTTGCCCAAACCTAAAGACTTATTTACCGGTTCTAGGTTTTCTCAATACGCTGCTTTTCTCAAAAGCAGCTCAAAACTTTCTGGCGATCAGATTAATTCCAAGCTTCAATCACTATCCTCTTTTCAACACTTTCTCTCTTCCTCTACTCCTGCTACTACCACATCCCACCAGCCCGTTTCCTCTACCACCACCCTTTTTAACCGCTATCTTATTATTGCCGCCCTTTCTATCCTCACCCTTGGTTTGGGTTTGAACTTTTATCGTCAAATCATTGATTACGCTAAAAAGAATCTGGCTTTCACCACTGCTGCAAATCCTATCAGACCAACTCGATTTCTCTCTTTTCAGGGTCGTCTGACTGATAACTTTGGTAATCCCATAACTTCTTCTGTCCCCGCCACTTTTAAGCTTTATACCGCCGGCGCCGGTGGAACGGAGCTTTACACCTCGGGTGTCGGCGGTACCTTATTTCCCGATACCAACGGCATCTTTTCTGCTCTAATTGGAAAAAACATCGGTGAATCCATTCCCGATACTGTCTTTACCGAAAATGCTGAAGTCTGGCTGGATATCACCATTAACGATGAAAATATGAATCAACGCCAACAAATAGCCACCGTACCTTATGCCCAAAATGCCGATAGTCTCCAAGGGCTGGCTCCTTCAGCCGCTGGTCTCAAAGACACCATTCTCGTTCTTGACTCATCCGGCAACCTCAATCTTGGCGAAACTTCCCCATCCATTATTTCCAATTCCGGCACCTTCACTATTCAAGGCCAAAGTCTCTATCTCGAATCTGTTGGTGGTGGCAACCTTTTTATCGGTGAAAGTGGTGGCATCGGTATTGGCAACACCAATCCTCTTTATTTGTTCCATGTCGGCGGCGAAGGGGTGTTTGAGAAACTTGGAGTCGGCAACACTAGCACCTTCGGTCTTTCCATTGGTAGCTCCGGAATTGGTGTCACCGGAAGCTCCATCTTTACTGATGCAGTTACTATCGGCAACACTCTGTTTAGTACAATCGCCGTCAAATCTCCACTCTTCTATGGTAATGATTCTAGTGTCACTTTTGGCTCTCCTTCCTACCTTACTACCATCACCGGTTCTGGCGTTACCCTCTCTTCCAATGTATCAATCGGTAGCAGTCTGGTCTCCGTTGGCTCCAACAACATTGTTTCCAATTTAAATGCCGATCTTTTAGATGGATATCACTATAACAATCTACCTTACGATAATTATCAAAGCTGGGTAGCCAACGTCGGCACCTCCCAGGCCAACATCTCTTCGGGCACTACCTTAACCTTTGTTTCTGGCACCGGTATCTCCATGAGCCTTATTGGCAACTCACTGACAGTGACTAATACTGGTATTGGTACCACCTATACAGCCGGTAACGGCCTTACCAACAATCTAAATACCTTCGGTCTCG
>JBAZSP010000005.1:0-45947 GCA_041663285.1 Candidatus Shapirobacteria bacterium | reverse complement strand
ATTTTTATTTCACTTATTTCCTGGCCAAATAGCGGTGCTGCTTCTTTAGTTTCTTGCCCCCACCGGTTTAAAACACCCAAGGCGATCAACCCTGCCACCATCAATATCAGGCTTATCGCAAAAATATTACTTGTTTGCCTTTTCATACCACCACTTGTTTCTTTTCGATCTAATAATCCGATAAATTATGGCTCCTGTAATTATCAGAATCATCGGAACAACCATGTTTACTACCTTTATCATTATTCTGGTTCCGTCATCGGCAACTACAATTGGACTACTTTTGATATTTTTACTTCTTATGGTCAGCAAGTCCGAGCTAGCCGACAAGTAATCTACCAGGTTCAGAGCCAGGGCTAAATTCTGCTGATTATTGTAGACGAATTGATCTTTAATAAAATCATCTGATGACACCACGGCAATTTTTTTATCCTCTGATTCTATCGCCGCCACTGTTTGCTTATCTTTTACTTCTCTTATCCGTTTGGTTGAATTTGGAGCTAAGTCTGTCAGGGTTTCGTCAAGCTGGTTATATTGGCTTGATTTCAAAATTGATCTGTTTTTTCCTGATATTTTAATAGGTGACACCCAAGGTAGTAATACGTTACTGATTCCCGAAGTCGCCGGAATCGAATTATCAATATTTTCTGGTTTTACCGTCATCCAGTACAAATATTGAGTAATAAACATTCCCTGCTGCGTTCTAAAATTTGCCACCGCGCTGCTTTGGTCCATCACCAACTTCGGTTCTATCTCCACACCATATTCTTTCAAAACTTTTTCCAGATCGCTTTCTTCGTTAACCTTTGCCTGCATCCCCGAATCTACCGCGACCCTGCTTATAAACGCTATCAGGCCTTTTTTGGCCTCTATCCACTTTCTAACTTCTGCTGACCCCTTTTCTCCCAGTTTACCCGGGTTCCCTATAACTGTCAGGCTGGCAGCATCGGAAGCAATCATCAGTTTATCGCTAAACTGGACCTCCGTCACTTCGTAATCTCTGCTAACAATTTCTCTAAATAGTTTTGTTTCTTCTTTTTTTGTTGGATCAATCGCCAAGGCTATCTTTGGAGTACTTTCACTCACCATCCGGTTAATACTGGCAATCAAAATATATTCCAAATTATCAATGTCCCCTGCAACCGGAAGCACCTCTTGCTGATCACCATATTCCATAATCAATCCAAAATACGCCTGGCTAATTTCAAACTTGTCCGACTCGACCGACGAAAACTGTATTGGCTGGATTCCCGCCGCTTCTGCTTCTTGCTTTAGCTTATTATCTTTTGCCGGATCTAGGTAGGTCACTCTTACCTTAGTTTGATTGATTCGGCTTATCTCCTCCAAAATGGTTTTCAAATTACTTGCCACTGGTTTTACTTCCGCCGGCAGGTTTTGTGTCATAAACACTTTAATATTGACCACATCCTTAACCCCTTTAATAATTTTAACTGTTGCCGGTGACAGGCTATGAATCCTAGATCTGGTCAGGTCAATCCTCCAAAACGGAAATATGGTCAGAATAACATTGATTACAATTACCACTATCAATATATTTAATCCGGTAGCTAAAGTTACAATTTTTTTCATTTTATTTATCCCGTGTCTTCAGCGACACCACCGTTAACATTGTAAAAACCACTAACCAAGAAACAAAAAACACCAGACTGCTTATCTCAATTACCCCATCGGCAAATCTGGCGCTTCGGCTGCTAAGGCTTATCCCTTCAACTACTTTTCTTAAAATTGTCGGTAGCTTCATTAATACTGACTCCTGTCCGATTAAATTATTCAAAATCAATGTTATCGTTGTTGCCAAAAATGCCACAATCGCCTGGCTACTTATACTCGAAAAAAATAACCCAACCGCCAAATATGCCAAGGCCAAAAGCAATGTTCCAATATAACCTCCGATCATTGGGCCAACATCCGGTTTCCCCAACACCAATAAAGTTATGGTAATTGGTAAAGTCAGCAGCAGCACCATTCCCAAATACATCCCGTATCCAAGCATTTTTCCGGCCACTAGCTCCAGCTCCCTAATTGGGGTCGACAAAATTACTTCCCAGGTACCGTTCTTTTTCTCATCGGCGATTGAGCCCATCACCACTGCTGGCACAAATACCGACAACAAAAAGTTCACTACATTCCAATAAGGCTTCATGTCAGCCTGTCCCATTAAAAATAAATCTCCCATAAACAGCCATCCGGCCACTAGCAAAAGTATTCCGGCAAAAATATATCCGACCGGATTAGAAAACAAATAATGCCACTCTTTTAAGGCAATTATCCAAACTTTTTTCATACGGTAAGTTCTACAAACTTTTTTTCCAAATTTTTAACTTTTCCGGTTAATTCATCCAACACTATTTGACCTTTGTTAATAATGAGTAATCTGTCACACACTGCCTTAGCTTCAGGCAATATGTGAGTCGAGAAAATAATTATTTTATTTTTTGCAAGTTTTTTAATCACTTTCCTAATCTCAATGATCTGATTTGGATCCAGTCCCGACGTCGGCTCATCCAGAATTAATATCTTTGGATTTCCAATTATTGCTGCTGCCAGGCCGACTCTTTGCTTAAAGCCCTTTGATAGAATTTCAATTTTTTGGCTTACCACCGACACTAGCCCGCATTCCTTTATCACCTTGACTACCTCTTTCTTTGGCTCCTTCAAATTTTTTAAATTAGCAATTAGCTCCAAATATTCGTTGACCGTGTTTGTCGGATATAGTGGGTTATTTTCCGGCAAATATCCGATGTTTCCTCGGTATTCTGCCGACTTAGTTTCGGCAATCTCCCCATTCCATTCAATCACCCCGCTATTGGGGCTCAAGAATCCCACCATAACCCGCATTAGAGTTGTTTTTCCGGCTCCATTAGGCCCGAGTAGCCCCACCACACTATCGTTTTTTATACTAAAGTCAATATTTTTTAGCACCTGCTTGCTGCCAAAAGATTTATTTATTCCGGTTACCTTGATCATTTATTTTTTTGCACCAATGTTTATTCTGAATACTTTTTGTACCACAACAAAAACTACTATTGCAACTATCAAAAAGTCAAGCACACTCGCCATTAATTCCCCGAACTTAAATCGGACTCCATATATATCCAAAATAATATCTTTCCACGAACCGCTGGGTGTAAATACCCCGATAAGTGGCATAATTAAATCGTTTGCCACTGCCGTAACCAATTCTTTGGCTGCATTGCCCACCACCACTCCGATTGCCAACTGAATAACATTGTAGTTTTTCAAAAACTCAACAAACTCATTTTTATTAGATTTGATATGTTCCAAAATTATCTTTTTTCGGCTGGTTTTTATTTTCGGATTATTTTTCAATTTCCACCTCCTGCCAATGTTTATCAGTCTCTACTTGTAATTCCAAATAAATTTTTCTTTGTGACATTAATTCTAGTTCTTTCCTGGCATTATACCCGATCTCTTTTATCTTTCTTCCCTTATCGCCGATTATCATTTTTTTATACTTATCTGCGGTAGTCTTGATAGTCGCCTTAACATATATCAGCTTCTTTTTATCTTTAATTTCTCCTACTTTTACTGTAGTGTTGTACGGTACTTCGTCTCTCAAAAACAGGTAACATTTTTCCCTGATAATCTCTTCCACAAATTCAGTCGACGACATGCTGATTACCGGTTTTGGCTTTGCATTTTCCTCTGTCTCAACTTTTCCATATGGCAATAACTCAAAAATTAGATTAATTAATCCTTTTACGTTTTTTCCTTTTATGGCGCTGACATCTATCACCTTATCAAATTCTTCTTCCAAATAATTATAGTCTCCCAGGTGGTCTTTGCTTCCAATCGCTTTATCGATTTTGTTATATACCAATATTTTTTTACACTTTAATTTTCGAATTAATCCGATACTTTTATTCTCTTCCTCCGATTTCGGTCGGGAAATATCTACCACCATTACTATTACATCAGCCAGCCTGGCCTGTTTTCCCGGTTCCTGATTTATTCTTTTGCTCATCAGGTCTTTCACTTGAGCCATCATCCCCGGTGTATCTGTAAACTTAATTTTGCCCCTTTCATCGTTATATTCGACTTCAATATTTTTCCTGGTTGTTTGAGGTAGGGGAGAGGTAATGGCTACTTTTTGGTTCATGATGGCGTTAAGCAAGGTTGACTTGCCGGTGTTTGGCCTGCCTACAATAACCGCCTTTCCGAATTTTGTTCTTTTATTACTTTTCATTCTTCATATTTTACTGTATTTTGTATAAATTAACTTGTTGACACTTAGCAAGCACGATGCTAGACTGCTAATTATGACCACCGATCTGCCTAAAATGTCTAGTCAGCCCGACGAAAAAACTACTCCTGAAAATCAAAAATCCGTTCAGCCGGTCCGTAAAGTATTACCCTTAATTCCGCTTCGGAACGTCGTTATTTTCCCCTCTGTAGAAACATCACTTTTTTTCGGCCGCAAGGAGTCCGTAAATTCCCTAATGCATGCTTACGATAACACCAACAAACTGGTAATTATTACCGGCCAGCAAAATCCTTCTGTCGACAAACCTTCCCTGGCCGACATTTATACCGTTGGTGTCCTGTCCCGGATTGAACATATTCTGCAAACTGATGGCAATATTCATGCCATTGTCCGGGGCATTTCCCGTGTCAATATCGTCGGCATGTCCCAAACCGATCCCTTTATAATGGTCGAGTTTGTTGATCTTCCGGTAATTTCTGAATCTACGGTCGATATTCAACAAGCCGCCGAAACTCTCTTAAGCCAACTCAAAAAAGCTTTTGCCTCCGGTCGTCAATTCGATTTGCCCGCCATGATGCAACTAAGTACCGGAGTTAGCAGTAGCGATTTAGCCGATCAGGTTTGCTTTTCAGTCGAAGCCAAGATGAACGAAAAACAGCAGTTACTGGAAACTCTTCTGGTCAGCCAAAGGTTAAAAATGGCCACTGAGCTATTAATGCGCGAAATGAAAGTTTCCGAGTTGGAACGTTCAATCGAAGAAAAAACCCAAGAAAAATTTAATACCGGCATAAAACGCAATGTTTTGGAAGAGCGCAAGCGCCAAATCGAAAAGGAACTTAAAAAACTTGGCAAAACTGACAGTACCGAAACTTCCGATCTCGAAACCAAAATCAAGCATTCTAAAATGCCCCCGGATATCAAAAAGAAACTCCTAAAAGAGCTTAGCCGTCTTGAAGAAATGGGATCAATGGCACCTGAAGCCAGCTACATCCGTACTTATCTTGAGACTGTAGTTGATCTTCCCTGGGGTAAGTACAGTGTTTCCAAGCTAAATATTTCCAAATCCGAAAAAATTTTAAACGACGACCATTACGGCCTCAAAGATGTCAAAGAAAGAATTCTCGAGTATTTGGCCGTCCTTAAGCTCAAGGATTCAAACCATGTCAAAGATTACGGACCTTCGTCCAACATTCTTTGTTTTATTGGCCCTCCCGGTGTCGGCAAAACTTCCTTGGGTAAATCTATCGCTCGGTCCATGGGCCGTAGTTTTGTCCGGGCTTCTCTCGGTGGTATTCATGACGAAGCTGAAATTCGCGGCCATCGGCGGACTTATGTTGGCGCCATGCCCGGTCGAATTGTAAAAGGTCTCAAAGAAGCCGGTTCCATGAATCCGGTTTTTATGTTAGACGAAATCGACAAGGTCGGCCAGGATTTTCGGGGTGATCCCACTTCTGCTCTTCTTGAAACTCTCGATCCCGAGCAGAACCGTGAATTCGCCGATCATTACCTTGATTTTCCCCTTGATCTTTCCAAGGTCTTTTTTATATTGACTGGTAACGATCTCTCTACTGTTCCCCATGCTCTTCGGGACCGTTTAGAGATCATCGATTTTTCCAGTTACACCCAGGAAGAAAAGTTTCACATCGCCAAAAAATATCTTATCGACCGCGAGCTTAAATCAAATGGCCTGGTATCCAGTAACATCAAGCCAATCCAAGACAGCACTATTCGTTATTTAATCGACAAATACACCCGCGAAGCCGGCGTCCGCCATCTTCAGCGGTTAATCGCCAGTCTTTTCCGTAAAGTAGCCAGACGTTTAGTTTCTGGCAAATCTACCCAGGTCGATATAAACGATCCCCGGGTTCTTAAGCGGTTTTTGGGTCCCGAAAAGTTCTCCTCCCAACTGAAGGGCAAAAAGGACGACATCGGTGTATCAACCGGCTTGGCCTGGACATCAGTCGGAGGCGACATCCTGTTTATCGAAGTCAATATCATGCCCGGCAAAGGCCAGCTCATTCTTACCGGCAAGCTTGGCTCAGTCATGAAAGAATCCTGTCAGGCTGCATTATCCTTTGTCCGTAGTCAGTCGGCTAATTACGGCATCAAGCAGGACTTTCACAAAATCGATATCCATATCCATGTTCCCGAAGGCGCCACTCCAAAAGACGGACCGTCGGCCGGTAGCGCAATTACTACCGCCCTAATTTCTGCCCTAAAAAACAGCCCTGTTCCCAAAGATATTGGTATGACCGGCGAAATTACTCTCCGGGGCAATGTCTTGGAAATCGGTGGTCTCAAAGAAAAATCTCTGGCCGCCCACCGGGCTGGCCTTCAGACTATCTTCATCCCCAAAGAGAATGCCAAAAATTTAGTTGATGTTCCCAAAGAAGTCAAAGGCAGCCTCAAATTTATCCCGGTCGAGCATTATTCCGAAGTCTACAAGCGGATTTTTTCTTAAGCTACATTCTGTCTACCGTCTCAATTCCCAAAAGCTTAAGTCCCAACTTTAATCCGGAGGCAGTCGATTTGGTCAAAAACACTCTCCAGTCTTCGTCTTTGTTGTCCACTATTCTGTATTTAGCATAAAATTCGTTAAATGCCCTGGCGGTCTTAATTAATTGATCGGCAATTATTGACGGCATAAATCTTTCGGCACTCTCCAAAATCCTTTCTTCCCAACCGGCCAACAGTTTAAGGAGGCTGACTTCTTCAGCCTGAACAATCTCAGGTACCGACAAAATATTTTTTTGTTCCCTAACCCGCGTTTTATTCAAAACGCTTAAACATCTGGCATATGTGTATTGAAGGTATGGCCCCGAATTGCCTTCCAGATTCATCACTCTTTCCCAGTCAAAAATAATATCTCTTTTTGGATCCGCCGCTAAATCATTAAACTTAATTGCTCCGATAGCCACCGCTTTTATCATATTTGTCTTTTCCTCCGGACTCAAATCTTTAGCTACAGTACTCCCCGTGGCCAGCCTTTCGGCCTCTTTCATCGCTCTATCAATTACCTCCTCCAGATGGATCGTGTCTCCCTTTCTGGTCGAAAACTTACCGCTTGGCCATCTAATAAGTCCATGGGCAATGTGAACCAGGCCAGTTTTAGGCACCCAGTTCATCATCTTCGCAATACTGAATAATTGTTTAAAATGTAAAGTCTGGTCAGCTCCAACCTCATAAATTATCAGATCGGGTTTCCAATTTTCCAGCCGGTACTTTATCGTTGCCAAATCTCTGGTTAGGTAGGTGGTGGTTTTGTTTGTTTTTTGAACCATCGCCGGTGGCATATCGCCAAACTCAACAATTAGTGCTCCCTGGCTTTCAATAGCGACTTTCTTTTCTTCCAGCTCCTTCACTATTGTCGGCAACATATCTTCATAAAAAGATTCTCCATGGGCAAAGTCGATTTTTACGCCAAGCATTTCATATACTCGGTTGAATTCCTTAATCGACAAATCCACACATTGTTGCCAAATTTTTCTGGCTTCCTCATCTTTGTCCTCCAGTTTCGCAAACCATTCTCGGCCTTCTTCGATTAACTCCGGGCTATTTTCTGACTCTTTGTGAAATTTAACATACAGCCTTTCCAAATCCCCAATACTCATTTTATCTACTGGCTTATCACCCCATTTCTTAATCGCCACAATCAACTTTCCAAATTGCGTTCCCCAATCTCCCAAGTGATTATCACCCATCGTCTTCCATCCAAGTAGTTTATAGATGTTCAAAATCGCTTGCCCGATATCGGTGGATCTTAGGTGTCCGATTCCAAAAGGTTTAGCAATATTTGGTGCCGAATAGTCAATTACCACCGTCTTTCCCTTGCCGTAATTACTCATTCTTTTTAAAAATTCAATTTCGTAATTCAGCTCTTCGGCTTTTTTTATCAAATACTCATTTTTTAAATAAAAGTTTACAAAAGCACCTGCCACTTCAATTTTTTCTATCAATTCCGTCTTGTCCGTTATCTCATCCAGCTTATGCTTCAGTTTATTAGCCAATTCCACCGGATTAATTCTTTCCCTCTTTGCCAAAATCATCGCCACACTGGTTGAGTAATCACCAAATTTTTCCTCTCCCGGTCTCTCAACAATTATCTGATCCTCGAATATCTCATACCCCAGTTCGCTCAAGGCCTTTTTTATATATTCTTTTATTTTATCCATATTTAAATAAATTATTTCTTTGGCCTAAAAGACTTTTGATCCGTTTTCCACTTCCTTTTCAGCTATTAATAAGCTAATCCCTTTCTCTTCGTCTTCAGCGGCAAAAATCATCGCCTCCGACAGCTCTCCCATTACCCTTTTGGGCTCAATATTAACCACAAATATTGTCTGTTTCCCGATCAGTTCTTCTGGTTTGTACCACTTATAAATACCCGAATATACGGTTTTATATCCCATTTCGCCCAAGTCAACCTGCATTCTTATTAGTTTTTCCGATCCCTCAACCTTTTCCGCCTCCAAAATAGTCCCCACCCGAAAATCAACCTTGCCGAAATCCTCATAACTAATTTTATCCATCGCTAGATTTTATCAAATTTACCATTTTATTATCCAACCTTTTACTTCTTATTGTATAATATTGCCATATTGATACGTTAATTATGCCAAAAGTTGAAAACAATGCATCGCTTGCGCTCAAGCCCCTTCCCCGACTTATCAATGGCCCCGTAATCGACACTGTTACTTGGCATGAATATTGCGATGCCCTAAACGGACTAAAAGTGTTTTGTGATTATGACTCGGGTGTCGCAAACATTGCCGAGCTTAACGCCGTCATTTTTCCCATCGGGGAATACCTTCGTCGGTTTGTCTTCTCTTCTGGGCACTTGGAAACCTACCCTGCCTCTCATCTATATCATCCCGGTATGGAAGTTAGGGCAGTCACCAAACGGTGGGTTTTAGAACAAACGATCCTAGAGCCACTCCCCAAACACCAGCTTCATCTGACGGCCAATCATCACCAGGCCCAATTAACTGCTACCTGCCAAGGCGAAATCTTTGCCGGTGAACCAAAAATACTTTGGCAAGTTTTTGTTCCTGTTAAATCCGTAATCGGGCCAGATAATGCTACGACCTTTAAAGCCTCGTCATTTAATCCCTCTACTCATCCCCCTCGACTTGAAATTTATTATCCCGGCCACTACCCAACAATTTACCAGGTTCAAGAAAGGTATCTTGAAGTTTTACAAAC
Source organism: Candidatus Shapirobacteria bacterium (assembly GCA_041663285.1). GTDB lineage: Bacteria > Patescibacteriota > Microgenomatia > UBA12405 > UBA12405 > UBA1435. Next base: position 36,499 of record JBAZSP010000005.1, on the reverse strand, counting down.
CGGAATCCGTGAGCTCCTTACTTCTCCCAAACTACATTTGTTTTAAAGTTGAAAAGTAAATAAATTACTCTCAAAGGAGCTGGTTTCATCACCTAATGTTATTATCTATGTACTTACTTATTACTTCTTAGTTTTCTATGCCAATCAACCCCTCAATCTTTAAGGCTTATGATTTACGTGGCATTTATCCTGATCAGTTTAACGAAGAGATTGCTTATCTTTTTAGTCGAGCTTATGTTGTCTTTCTTCAAAGTTTTAATCCTGGCAAAGCGCTGTCTGTTGTCGTCTCTCGCGACATGCGTTTATCCAGCGATTCTCTTTATGCCCAAATTATTAACGGCCTAACCGACCAGGGTGCCGATGTCATTGATATTGGCTTGGCTAGTACACCCAGCCTCTATTTCAACGTAGCCTATTTTAACTATGATGGCGGTCTGCAAATAACCGCCTCTCATAATCCCAAAGAATACAATGGCCTAAAAGTCGTCCGGGCCCGGGCTTTACCCGTAAGTGGCGAAACCGGTCTTTTCACCATCCGTGATTTGATCATACAAAACAACCTCCCACCTGCGTCGTCTACTAAGGGTAAAGTTTCTTCCAAGCCAAACGATTTAGACCTTTTAGCCGAAATCCAGCAAAAAGAATGGCCGATTAATTTTTCCAATATAAAGCCGTTAAAAATAGTCGTCGATGCTTCTAACGCCCTCGGTATCTTTGACATGGAGGCCTTATTAAAACCACTTAATGCCACCGTAATCAAATTAAATTACACTCTCGATGGCACTTTTCCTTCCCATTCTTCCGACCCATTAAACGACGCTAACCTTGATCAGCTTCGCCAGGCTGTTGTAGCCAACAATGCAGATATTGGCTTATTCCCTGATGGCGATTGTGACCGTCTCTTTTTTGTTGATAACGAAGGAGTTACTGTTCGTAGTGATATTCTTCGTGGAATTATGAGCCAGCTGGTTCTCAAAGATTATCCCCATAGCTCGATTTGTTACGACATTCGTCCCGGTAAAATTACTTCCGATATGATCTCTCAATCTGGCGGCCGTCCTGTAGTTACCCGTGTCGGTCATTCGCTAATTAAGGAAAAGATGCTTGAAGTCGATGCACCTTACGGTGGTGAATCTTCAGGTCACCATTTCTTTAAGTTTTCTTTTGGCACCTTTGAAGCTCCTTTTATCTATGCCTGGAAATTTTTAGAATATGTCTCTTCCCAAAATAAGCCAATCTCACAAATAACTAAACCATTTCATGTCTATTTCCAGTCTGGGGAAATTAACAGTGAAGTAGCCGACAAAGATGCTGTTATGGCAAAACTGCAAAAACTTTATCCCGACGGTTCAGTTTCAACGCTTGACGGTATCACTATTGAATACCCGGATTTTTGGTTCAATGTCAGACCATCAAACACCGAACCTTTGCTAAGGCTGAATCTCGAAGCCAAGACCCAGAACTTAATGGAGCAAAAACGCGACGAGATTCTGGCTCACATCCGCTCATAATTAGTTTATTTTCTGGGTTTAAAATATCTTTATGTCCAACATCTTTTCTTCCGTTTACCGCCTCGGTTTCGGTGCCATGCGTTTACCGACCGTCAACGGCGACCCTCTAAAAATTGATTACCCCCAAGGGCAGGAGATGATCAGTTATGCTCTGCAAAACGGTATTAATTATTTTGATACCGCCTATGTTTATCACGGTGGCGAAAGTGAAAAGTTTTTAGGTTCCTCGTTGCCCAAGAATACCCGGTCAAAATATTTTATTGCCACCAAACTGCCCGTTTCTCAGGTGGAATCTATTGTCGATGCTGACCGCATTTTTCATGAGCAACTTACCCGTTTGCAAACCGACTACATCGATTTCTATCTTTTACACAACCTGAATTCTTCAGCTTGGACCAAAGTTCTCTCCCTCGATTTGATCTCCTGGGCAAAAAAATTAAAGTCTCAGGGACTAATCAAACACCTGGGCTTTTCCATGCACGATAGCTATCAGGTTTTCGAAACTATTTTAAACTATCACCCTTGGGATTTTTGCCAAATTCAATACAATTATCTTGATGTCGATTATCAGGCCGGCCAAAAAGGCCTAAAGTTAGCCGCCTCAAAAGAAATTCCGGTAGTCGTCATGGAGCCTCTGCGTGGCGGATTGTTAGCTTTTTCCGACTGCCCGCCGGCTATCTCGAAAGTTATTAGTCAATTTCCCGGTTCACCTTGCTCACTCGATATTGCCTTTTCTTGGCTTTATAACCAGCCGGAAGTTTCCCTGGTTCTCAGCGGCATGTCAACGCTTAATCAGCTTAAGCAAAATATCCCTCTTGCTTCCAAAACTTTGCCTGGGTCACTTTCAACATCTTTTTTAGATTTAGTTTCTCAGCTTAAATCAGCCGTAAATTTGCCTGTTCCCTGCACCTACTGCCGCTATTGCTCCGATTGTCCTCAAAAAATCAATATCCCCAATGTTCTTAACTGGATTAACCAGGCAGCTTATTCCGGCCCCACCCCTTTTCATCAAAAAATGTACTCCCAAATTCCTCCGGGCCAAAGACCTTCCGATTGTTTGGGTTGCGGTTTATGTGAGCGAGCCTGTCCCCAAAAAATCTCTATCCGCAAATGGCTTTCTGAAAGCCAAAAACTCTTTGGTTTATAAATTTATAAGCAAAAGTCCACCTGCAATCATCTTCCAATGTTGCCCTTAATCGGGGATATCCGGTAATTTGAATTCAGGATCTGTTTAGAAATTAGTATTTAGTATTTAGAATTTAAATAATTATTGAACGTTATGTCTTTCCATCCCTCGTCCCAAATTCTATCCAACTATGCCGACATTTTAGTTAATTTTGCTCTTAATGGCGGTAAAGGGGTCAAAAAGGGCGAAGTCGTCTTCTTGCAAATCCCGGAATCAGCCAAGCCACTCCTTCTGCCACTTTATCAAACCGTCCTCAAAGCCCAAGCGCACCCCATAATTCAGTATCTTCCGGTAGAGTTTGAAAAGGAGTTTTTTTCTCTTGCTTCCGATGATCAGATCAGTTTCTTTCCGTCACTTTTTTTGAAGGGTAAAATCCAGCAAGCTGATCATATTATCACCATCCTGGCCGAGACTGATCTACATGAGCTGGAAGGTGTCGACCCTTTAAAAATTATGATCCGTAACCAATCACTCAAGCCCTACAAAGATTGGCGCGACCTTAAAGAATCTAAAGGAAAGTTTACCTGGACACTTGGGCTATATGGAACTTCGGCCATGGCTAAAGAAGCAGGCATGACCATAAAGTCATGTTGGAACCAAATCATTCGCGCCTGCTATCTTGATGACCCGAATCCTCTTACCCGCTGGCAAACCACCCAATCTTCAATTCGTCGGCTAACCCGTAAATTAAATAATCTGCCAATTGACACTCTGCATATCCGGGGACAGGATACCGACCTGACCCTTAAGCTAGGTTCTCACCGACTTTGGCTTGGCTGTGATGGCCGCAATATCCCCAGTTTCGAAATTTTTACTTCTCCCGATTGCCGTTATACCGAAGGTCACATTTTCTTCGACCAGCCTCTATATCGTGATGGCAATCTAGTCAAAAATATTTATTTGGAGTTCCGTCAGGGTAGGGTAGTCAAGGCCACAGCCTCCTATGGCGAAAAGTGGCTTCACCAGATGTTAAAAGTTCCCAACGCCGATTTAATTGGAGAATTTTCTCTAACCGACAAGCGCTTTTCCCGTATCAATCACTTTATGGCCGAAACTTTATACGACGAAAACTTTGGTGGCCGTTTTGGTAATTGTCATCTGGCCCTCGGTTCCTCATTTCACGATTGTTATTCCGGAAATCCTGTCAAGCTAAACAAAAATAGTTGGGTAAGTCTTGGTTTCAACGATTCGGCTCTTCATACCGATATAATCTCCACCACTGATCGGATCGTCACTGCCACACTAAAATCGGGAAAAGAAATAACTGTTTACCAAAACGGCCAGTTCCTGCCTTCGTTACTCACCTGTTAAATCTCGCTCCAAGAATAGAAAATCTGTCCTTCCACCCGAAGATAAAAGCCGATAAAGTTGTCTCATATTATTCGAGCCCGGGTCAGTCTTAACGTATGGTTCTTCCTCTTTGATATATCCTGCCAAGTCTGAATTTCTATGTTTGATCACGGCCATCGCCAAATTGACATTTTGGTGTGAAGTAACGAGACCTATCGGGTAATGTTGCACATCTCGCAAATGAGTAATAAGCCTTGACGTGGATGCAATTTGAGATGACAAAACGTCTGCTTGATTTCTAGCTAATATTTCAACTCCAAACGAAACTTGGTTCATTCCCCATGCATGTGATTCAGGCCAGGGAAATTCATCATCCTTAAAAATTTGGTACACAATTCCCTGTCTTCCAACAATAAAGTGGGCGGAGTGCCCACCACTTTTGTCTTCTGGGTTAATCTGTTCACCTCCTCGCCATGAAAGTCTCTGGATAGCCGCATTAAGATTAATACCAGCCGTATAATGCACAACTACTGCCACAGCTCTTGTACTAATATCTAGTTCGCTTCTGGCTACTCTGCCATTTTCCATCTTCGGACTCATTTTTAAAGTATCTCTATACTGTACCTCGATAAAATCCCACCATTTTTTATCGTGATCCATGTTTAGTCCTTCTATCTTCAACTCCCCTGGTGTTAGGGTGTCTTTATAACCTTCCGTAAATTTTGCGTCACCGGTTCGAATACATCGAATATTCATATCTACTTCCGTAGATTCTCTATCTATTACTGGCGTATCTTTCACAATTTCAATTTTGGGCTGTTTTTTTTCTTTTGCAACTTCTATCTTAGGTGCCTCTTCTTCTACGGCTGATGGGGCAACCCTTGCTACAACTGCCGCAGTAGGGACATCAGCTTTGACCTGACGCTCTTCTTTTTTAACTTCCGGAGTGGGTCTCTCCTGTCCACTTGGTTGACACGCCGCCAAAACTCCACCCACTAAAGCCGACGACGTAATCCTTAAAAATTTTCTTCTCGATAATTTTCTCTCCATCGTTCATTATTTAACCGGCCCGCCCCTGTTCTTCCGTAGGTATCACCGGATCAAATAAACCATCGTCATAAAATATTTCAAAAGCTGGTTCTAAGTCTCTTGGATTTATCTGTCGCTCCACACGATACCAGGTGTAATCTCCGTTGCTTAACCTCATTTTAAACCAAAGTTGATGTTCAAATGGAAACTCGTTACTAACCGTTACTTGCGCAAACTCCTCAGCAGCCCACCCAGGTACATTTTCCTTGTTATTTTCATACATGGATTTCTCGTTCGGAACAAACTCATCCTTTCCTATGTAATCAGGTACGATAATTGCCCCGGGACTAGGAATCCTAAACAAATCAGGTCTTTGAGCTACATACACCTTTGTTCCTTCTTTGGTATCTTTTTTTTCTCTATCGTCAAAATTTGTCGCTACCTCCACTCTCGACTCACTAACACTCACAACATCAGCTATATATGGCAATATTCCGGATTTGGGACTTCCCTCCCTTAAGCGACTAACATCAATTACCTTACTTCCCGGTAATAGCACACTACAATAACAAAAACTATTTACATCCAATGGCTGATGTTCTCGAACGAATTTTCTTAACCCATCATCCGGCTTAGCCTCCCTACTCTTTGGAACTTTACTAACTTCCTCATCTTTATCCTTTTCTCTCTCAACAACTTTTGGAGCACATCCACCTAATACTAAAAGACCAACTCCCGCTGCTAAAGCCCTAAGACAGCCCCTTCTTGTAATTTTTTCTCCCATATATCTTATATAACTGCTAAAGAACGTATTATAACATTATTATATACACATTCAATAGTGATACCTGTTTTTGAACAACTTTCATCTGTTATTCACCACTTTCCTCCCTTTCTGCTCGGTACGACCTGCATATCCCTTCTGTGACGCTACCGGGAGTCGAACCCGGGTTAGCGGAATGAGAATCCGCTGTCCTAGACCACTAGACGATAGCGCCAACATTATGGTGTAAAATATTTTCAGATGAATTTTAACAAATTTAAACCGGAATTTGTTTTATCAGTAGTTACCGTACTATCGACTCTCCTTTTCTGGTCTATCTTTTACTTTAATCTTCCACCTCTTTTAGGCTTCCCTGGCGTTACTCTCGAAACCCTTTATGCCAACTACGACGGGCCAAATTACATGGTTATCGCCAAATGTGGATACAGCAAAGACTGTATCGGCCAAAATTTCTCCCTTCCTCTACCTTTAGAATATTATCCGGCCCACTTTCCTCTTTACCCCATCCTTATCAGGTTTTTCTCCTTCTTCACTCTTACCACCAAAGCTATGCTTTTTACCACTCTTTCCGGTTCTGTCCTGCTCACCCTTGTCTCTTTCCATTTTTTCAAAAAATTTGTACCTCTCACAAAAGCTTTTTGGTTAACCTTATTGTTTATTTTTCTTCCGGCTCGTTTGTTTGTCCTTCGCCAAATTGGCGCCCCCGAAAGCTGGTTTATCTCCTTTATTTTACTTTCCATCATCTTCTTTTCCCGTCAACGTTACTTCACTTCCGCAATTTTTGCCGTCTTGGCTCAATTACTAAAAAGCCCCGGCATCCTTCTGGTTACTTCATTTACCATTGTCCAGTTATTTAACTATCTTAAGTTCAAAAACAGCCGTTATCTTACCTCTCTTCTGCCTTATTCCCTGGTCTTTGTCTCAATTCTGGCCTTGTTCGGCCTTTACCAATTGCAAACCGGTGATTTTTGGGCATATTTCCATAGTGGCGACAACATTCATCTTACTTTCTTACCCTATCAGGTTTTTGTCAGCAACCGTTCCTGGATCAACACCATCTGGCTCGAAGATGTGGTTTATATTTTTTTAGTTTCCATTTTTAGTCTCTTTTTCCTTTATCAAAAATATCGCCATAAAATTTATTTTATTTTCCCTTTGATCTTTGTTTTAGCCACCGTCATGGTAGCTCACCGCGACATTAGTCGTTACCTTTCACCGGTTTATCCTTTTATCATACTGGCTCTTTTTTACCATCAAAAAGTTTCACTCATCAAAAAAGCCTTATTTTTGATTTCTCCGGCGATTGTTCTTTTCGCCATAAATTTCTGCATCGGCAATACTGCACCCATATCTAACTGGCAGCCTTATCTCTAACTTTCTATGGACTTAACCGACAATATACGCTCATCCGAAATATCAATCCGCGAATTCATCGAAAATTATTACAAATGTCTTAAATCCGGTAAAGAAAATTTTCTTTCCCAGTTTTTCGATAGTTACAAAAAAGTATCGCCATCTATCCACAAGGATCTTAATCACCATAAGCTCGACATCGGTGTCCTTTTTTATACCATCAATCGCCTGCCACCAGACATTTTTGAAACCAACAAAGTTGTTTTAGCCGCCACCTCTGCCGGATTCGAAAAGGCTGGTTACTTTATTGATGCCGGTCTCAAAACCGGTCTTTGGCGTAAATCCTTTCCTGCTTTTCGCCGCCGTAAAACCTATTTCCACTCGCCTTCCGGCACCCTTGCCGGCTACATTACCTCACCTTCCGATATTGATGACTTTTTAAATTGCTTAATTTCTTTTCAAATCGAATGGCAAAAACTAGCTTCCTTCTTACATAATAATGTTGAAGAATTCTTAGCCCGTCAAAATTATCAACTTCTGGGCTTAAATGAAGTCGAATGGCTATCGTTTAAAAAACTTTTAGGCGACAATTGGAAGTCTATTATCATGAGTTGCTCAAGAAATGTCGACCTTTCCGTAAAATTAGTCGAAGGCGACAAAACTCTTTTTGCCCAACTAGCAACTGATTGGTGGCAGGAAATTTCCGGTAAATCTTTTATTTTTGGTCTGGAAAATATCCCTATTTATGTTATTTCCTCCAATCTCCATAGTCTGGTCAACATTATCGGTGGTTACGTCCGCCGCAAACAAAGCGAAATTTTCAATTACACCGAGCATAATTTTCCTGATTTATACCAGGAGTGGCTTCGCGTCAATCAAGCCGGGGATCAGGTCCGTCTAAGTGATTTTCTCTATTATATTTCCGGAAAGTATTTCCAATATAATCCCCAGGATTTACAAGCCAAGAAAAATTATGAGCAAGGTTTAGGTATCAAGCAGATCCACCTTCAGGGCAATCTCTATTGCGATGTCCAAATAATCCCGGTTAAGTCTATTTTGAAATCCAATTCTATCGACCCCTACATTAAGGTCCAATGCCCCGAGCTGCTCAACAACAGCCAATCCCTAATTCTCAATATTGATTATCCATTGGGTGCCTCCGCCTATTATCTCTTTTCCCTTCTAAGCCAAACTTTAAAAAATATCCGCGGCTTCTACATTATTGGTAAATCAGCCATTCTCTCCGGCGAAGTTGGTGACGTCCAGATTCCCTCAATAATTTTCGACGAAAGGTCCGGCAATATATTTCATATCAACAATGTTTTTAACCAGGAATTCCCCTTTCCTACATTTCAAAGTGCCATTCTTCAAAATCAAAAAGCCATTTCCGTCTATAGCTCCTTTATGGAAAACCGGTTCCAGCTCGAAGGTTATATCGATGCCGGTTTTAATATTATCGAAATGGAAGCCGGCCCCTACCTTACCGCTATTGTCGAAAACTTTCTTAAGCCCGAATCTCTCCAAAGTAATGTTTTCCATCTCCAAAATCTTCCATTTGACTTTGGCATTATCAACTATGCCTCCGACAATCCTCTTTCCAAAACCATGGCCGAGGGTCCAATGGCCTTACGGGGTGCAGAGCCGACTTATTTAGCTCTCTTAGCCACTCTTCAGCACATTATTGATCTTGAATGTCGGCAGCCGTCGGTAAAATAGCCCATTTTCCTCCTGAATTTTATTCTCCATCAAGAGCCTAGTTAGCCTGATGGTTACCTCACTGACATTAATTCCCAGCTTTACTGCTAATTCGTCAACCGTAATTCCACCGGCCTCAAAACAGCTCAAAAACTCACCGGTTTCCTTGTCCTCCTTTTCAAACAAAACGTATTGTTCTTGCTCTTTTAATCCTCCCTCAATATCCTCATACCCGGTTATCAATGTCGCCGTACCTTCCTTTATTAGCCAATTAGTCCCCTCCGAAAGTTTCGATGTCACCGGTCCCGGTATCGCCATTACTCTTTTACTCTGCTTTTTTGCCAATCTGGCCGTTATCAGGCTACCCGACTTTATCCCGGCTTCAACCACCACCACTCCTAAAGTTGCCAATCCGGCTACTATCCGGTTTCTTTGGGGAAAGCTCCACAAGGTTGGCGTAAATTTACATTCATATTCCGAAATTACTAAACCATCGTGACTGACTATATCGCTATAAAGCTGGTCGTTTTCTCGCGGATAAAGCACGTCCAGTCCGCATCCCAGTACCGCCACCGTCTTGCCTCCCAACTCTATACATTTTTGGTGACTATAGGTGTCTATTCCGTACATAAATCCCGATATCACTGTTATTTTATTAGCCACCAGGCCGGGCATAAGCATCTCAACCATCTCCCGGCCATACCTGGTCATTCTCCGGCTACCAACTACACTCAAAGTTTTTTGCCACATCCGATCATCCCATCTGCCCCGATAATACAAGGCCTTAATCCCCGGCTTTATTTTTTTAAGCCCTTCCGGAAAATTCACATCCGTCGCCTTTATTTCTTTTATGGGCCATTCTCTCCACCTCATCATATTTTTATTTAATATAGATTTTCGTAATGATTAATCGAAACCACCTCAAAATTGTCATCCGTCAGGATACACACTCCGTCAATCCGGTATTTTTTAAATTTATCTCTTATGTCGGGTTTTACCATTAAATAACTTTCGGCAATCTTCCTTACCTTGGTTAGCTTTTCCTTTTTGATCATCTCTTCGGGCAATCCGTACTTATCGGTAACTTTTAGTTTAACTTCCACTATTACCAGCCAATCCTTTGCACTCATTATCAGGTCAATTTCTCCCAGCTTATTTTGATAATTAATTTCAATAACCTTCCACCCCTTTTGCTCCAAATACTCCTTAGCAATCAGCTCGCCTTTCTTTCCCTTAATAAAGTTTCTTTGTTTGCCTGTCATTTAATTGTCACTTCTTATTCGGTACTGCAAAGCCTCGGCGACCTGGGCTTCCCCAATTTCGGCCATATTTGCCATATCGGCAATCGTCCGGCTAACTTTAATTAACCGAAAATACGTCCTGGCCGACAGTCCAAATTTGTTTACCGCTTGCTTTAAAAGCCTGTTTGCATCCACTGTCAATTTTGCACAACTCTTTAAATGACTGTTTTTCATGCCGGCATTGTCATATAAGTGTTCAAAACCCTTAAATCTTTCCCTTTGAATCATTCTTGTTTGCTCAACCCTCTTTTTTATGGCAGCTGACTTTTCTCCCGGATTAGTTTTCTTATCCAAGAATAATTTATTAACATCAACCGACGGAACGTTAATGTGCATATCAATCCTATCCATAATTGGCCCCGACAGCTTTCTCTGGTAATTCATTATTTGGTGAACACTGCATTTGCACTCCTTCTTACTATCACCTAAATATCCACATGGGCATGGGTTAGCCGCAGCCACCAAAATAAATCTGGCCGGATAAGTCACCCTGCCGCTGGCTCTGGCAATCGCCACCGTTCCGTCTTCAAGTGGCTGCCGCATTGCCTCCAAGCTGCTTCGACTAAATTCCGGAAATTCGTCCAAAAACAACACTCCCCGATGGGCCAACGATATTTCTCCTGGTTTTGGATTACTTCCGCCTCCAATAAGCCCTGCCATTGAAGTCGTGTGGTGTGGTGCCCTAAACGGCCTCCTCTTAACTACTGATCCACCGGGTGGAATATTTCCGGTGACCGAAAATATTTTCGTCACCTCCAAGCTCTCATCTTCAGACAGGGAAGGCATTATTCCCGGAATTGCCCGGGAAAGCATTGTTTTACCACTTCCCGGCGGCCCGATTAATAGAATATTGTGTCCGCCTGATACCGCAATCTCCAATGCTCTTTTTGCCTGGATCTGGCCGTCAATTTCTTCAAAATCAAATTCCGGTTCTGCCACCGATTCCAAATCCTCTGTCTCCACTTTTCTTAACGGGATAATCTGCTTACTTTTGTTTAAGTGCCTGATTAAATTTTTTAAGTTGTCAACCGGAAACACGTTAATCCCCTCAACCACACAAGCCTCATTCGCTGCTAATCTCGGCACAAATATATCTTCTACTCCCTGCTCTTTCGCCAATAAAGCCAACAAAAACACACCCCTGGTATGTCGCAAGCTCCCGTCCAGCGATAATTCACCATAAAAATAGGCCTTCTTTTGCGGTAAATTAACCACCCCGCTGGCCGCCAAAATACCCACCGCCATTGGCAAATCATAGCAGGCCCCTTCTTTCGGCAAATCCGCTGGAGCCAAATTTATGGTAATTTTTGCCATCGGAAACTCAAAATCAGAGTTTATTATCGCCGTCTTTACTCTTTCCCTGGCCTCTTCAACCGCTTTACTCGCCAGTCCCACAATCCCAAACCCTGGGAAACCCTTTTCCGCCACGTTAACCTCCACATCTATATCGACCGCTTGCAGCCCATAGTACGAAGCACTGGATATTTTGCACAGCATCTCCTTAAATCTACCATAAAGTTCTCGTTATTTACTTACCCAAACTAAACCCGAATCTTGCTACAATAAACCGTGCCTTTTCAACTTCAAACCCCTTTTCAGCCTTCTGGTGACCAGCCCCAAGCCATCACCAAATTAGTCTCCGGCCTAAACAATTCCGTTAATCGCCAGACACTCCTGGGTGTTACCGGCTCCGGTAAAACTTTTACTGTTGCCAATGTCATACAACAAATTCAGCAGCCAACTTTAGTTATTTCCCACAACAAAACTTTAGCTGGCCAGCTTTACCAGGAATTCAAAGATCTTTTTCCCAACAATAAGGTGTCATATTTTGTTTCCTATTATGATTATTATCAGCCCGAGGCTTATCTGCCATCTTCCGATACCTATATTGCCAAAGAAGTCGAAATAAACGATCTTATTGACAAACTCCGGCTCGAAGCTACCTCCAATCTCTTTTCCGGCAATGACAACATTGTCATTGCTTCAGTTAGCTGTATTTACAATATTGGCGATCCCCTCGAATTTGGCCAAAAAACTATCAAGTTTAGCCCTGGCCAAACATGGCTTCGTCGCCAACTGTTCGAAAGCCTGGTCAGCCTCTTTTATCAGCGTAACGAGCTTGAGTTTAAACGTGGTTCCTTTAGAGTAAGAGGGGACATGGTTGAAATCTGGCCTTCCTATCAGGATTGGATCATAGTTCTCGAGTTTTCCGAATCCCTTCTTCAGTCGATTACTTCCCGTCATCCTTTTTCCGGTATTCAAACCAAATCGTCCGACTTTATCCTTTATCCCGCCAAGCAGTTTGTCGGTTCTTCCGGCAAAGATTTTCAGCCAATTTTTAAACGTATCCGCCAGGACTGTCAAAAACAAATCGAACTTTTTCGTTCTCAAAATAAAATTCTTGAAGCTCACCGTTTGGAGCAGCGGGTTGAGTATGATCTGGAAATGCTCCAGGAAGTTGGCTACATAAACGGCATCGAAAACTATTCCATTTATTTCGAAAACAGTCGGCAGCCGGGAGATCCGCCCTTTACCCTTATCGATTACTTTCACCATCTTTATGGTGACAACTTCTTAACAGTTATCGACGAATCTCATGTCACCGTTCCCCAAATTCGGGGGATGTACTTTGGTGATCTAGCCCGCAAAAAAACATTGGTTGATTATGGTTTCCGCTTACCCTCCGCCTACGATAACCGTCCCCTAACTTTTTCCGAATTTAATTCTAAAGTCAAAAACATTCTTTATGCTTCGGCCACTCCGGCAGACTACGAAATCACCGATTCCAAAAGATCTTACTTATCGGTCTTTCCCGATGCGCCATCCGGCTCCACGCCCTGGATAATTGAGCAAATTATCCGCCCCACCGGCTTGGTCGATCCGCCTATTCTTATCCGCCCCGAAACCAATCAAATTCCCGACCTAATTTCCGAAATCGCTTCCCGTATTCGCCAAAAAGAACGGACCCTAGTCGTCACCATTACCAAAAAAATGGCTGAAGAGTTATCGGCTTATCTTTCTGATCCGGCCAAAACCCCGGTTCCTTTTAAAGTTACTTATCTTCACGCCGATATTGACACACTCGAAAGATCAAACATTCTCGACAAGCTCCGGGCAGGGGATTTTGATGTTCTGGTTGGTATCAATCTTTTGCGCGAAGGCCTTGATCTTCCCGAAGTATCTTTAGTGGCCATTTTAGATGCCGGTAGCCAGGGATTTTTGCGTTCTCGATCTTCTCTGATCCAAATCATGGGCCGGGCTTCCCGCCACCTTTCCGGCCAGGTTATCTTATATTCTGACCAGGTATCTGACTCCATGCGCCAAGCTATTCAGGAAGTCAATCGCCGCCGGACTATTCAGCTCAAATACAACCAGGATCACGGGATTACGCCTCAGTCCATCACCAAAGCCATTCGGCCAAAAATTATTGAGTCAATCGCATCCCAATCACCCGACGTGGTAACTCAATCTAATCTCGAAACCGACCCTCTATCCCTAACTCCTCCTCAACGCAAAAAGCTGGTTACCACTCTCCGCCAGAAAATGCGCCAATCAGCTTCCGATCTTAACTTCGAGCAAGCCATCCGCTTTCGTGACAAAATTAAAGAAATCGAAAATACCTGAATCGCACCCAAATAAAACCCAAATATCTGTTACAATATTCTATCCTCCAGAATTTAACTGGAGCGCCCGGTAGGGGAGAATTTTTGTGTTAAATATTTAGAAATCTCTATCGGATTTCCTCCTTTGCTCAAAGGGGGATTTGAACAAAATTTAATAAAATTAAGCTATTCATAAATCTTATTTCATAAGTCATAAATCAAAACATGCCAATTGATCACATCATTGTCAAAGGAGCCCGGGAGAATAATCTCCAAAACATCTCTTTTGAGTTTCCCAAAAACAAGCTGATAGTCTTTACCGGAGTTTCCGGCTCCGGCAAGTCCAGCATGGCTTTCGACACCCTTTTTGCCGAAGGCCAACGGCGTTATGTTGAAAGTCTTTCGTCTTACGCCCGCCAGTTTCTAGGTAACCTTAAGCGCCCCGACGTTGATCTTATTGAAGGTCTTTCTCCTTCCATTGCCATCAACCAAAAAGCTATCTCTCACAATCCCCGGTCAACAGTCGGAACTGTAACCGAGATCTACGACTATCTTCGATTGTTATTTGCCCGGGTTGGCCATCCTCATTGTCCTAATTGCAATCGTGAAGTTTCTCCCCAAACCGGCAAACAAATTGTTTCCCAAATAATCGATTTGGCCACTACCCAACTTTCCCAGGGTCCTGTTTGCCGCTTTCTGATTTTGGCTCCTCTAGTTCGCGACCGCAAAGGTGACTTCCATGGCTTAACCGATAACTTACGTAAATCCGGCTACAAATGGATCCGGGTTGACTCTCATATGATCGATCTTTATTCTGACTATGGTATCGCCAAAACCAATAAACACAACATCGATGCCGTCATTGACCGGGTATCTCTTACCAAAGAAAACTTAAAATCGCCCGCCGATCTCTACACCCGTTTGATAGATAGCGTTGAACAGGCTATGAAATTATCCAATGGTTTAATAATTTTTTCTCACGTTTCCGATACCGGTTTTACTTTTCCCGACAATCCCACCGAATTCAAAGACACTCTTTTTTCCGAAAACTTTGCCTGTCCGGTCTGCAACATTTCCTTACCACCGGTAGAGCCCAGATTATTTTCTTTCAATTCTCCCACCGGTGCCTGTCCTGAATGTAAAGGTTTGGGATCTCAATACCAGATTGATCGCTCCAAGTTTCCCGAATGGAAAGCCAAATATCTTGAAGATAAATATTTTTCTTCAACATCCGAAATCGTTCGCGAAGAGCTGGAGCACTTTATGATCAAAAAAAGTTGCCGGACTTGCCATGGTTCCCGCCTTAACCCTGAATCGTTGTCCGTAAAAATCCTCGACCAAAATATTTACCAGACTTCCAATCTCCCCATCAATAACCTCCACGAATGGCTGGTTGGCTTACCCGCCTTACTTAACAGCGACAAAGAAAAAGAAATTTTATCCCCCATCAATCAGGAAATTCTTTCCCGACTTGATTTTCTATTAGCTGTTGGTCTGGATTATTTAAGCCTGGATCGTGAGGCTGGCACCCTTTCTTCCGGCGAATCCCAGCGTATCAGGTTAGCTTCCCAAATTGGCACCGGCCTTACCGGAGTTCTCTACATTTTGGACGAGCCCACCATTGGCCTTCACTCCCGCGACAATAATCGGCTCATCTCCACTCTCAAAAAACTCCGCGACATTGGCAATACTGTCATCGTCGTCGAACACGACGAAGATGTTATCCGCAACGCCGACCACATTGTTGATTTTGGCCTTTTAGCCGGTAAAAATGGCGGTACTGTTGTCGCCCAGGGGTCAATATCCGATATCGAAAACACTCCGGCTTCCTTAACTGGCCGTTATCTTTCCGGTAAGTCCTCCATCTCGCTCTCGCCTTCTCCCGTTTCCTCTTTATCCGGCCAATCCATTCTCACCCTTTCCGGTTGCCGCCAATGGAATCTCAAAAATATTACCGTCACCTTTCCCCTCAACAAGTTAGTCTGCGTCACTGGTGTCTCCGGCTCCGGCAAATCCACCCTGGTTCACGACACCCTTTATGCTGGTGTTCGGAAAGCTCTACTTGGTTCCTACTACGGCTCTATCGGTACTTACGACAGCATAACTGGTTTTGAAAATCTTTCAGATGTTCTGCTGGTCGACCAATCTCCCATCGGCCGGACTCCTCGTAGCAACCCGGCCACCTACACCAAAGTTTTCGACGACATCCGCAATCTTTTTGCCCAGACCACCGAATCCCAAATTCGTGGGTTCACCTCCGGTCGCTTTTCCTTTAATGTCAAAGGGGGTCGCTGTGAAGCCTGCCAGGGCCAGGGTCAGATAAAAATTGAAATGCAGTTTCTTCCCGATATTTATGTAACCTGTGACGAATGTCATGGCACCCGTTTCAAAGATGAGACTTTAGAAGTTTTTTATAAGGAAAAAAATATTGACGAAACCCTGAAATTAACCGTCGACGAAGCCGCCGATTTTTTTAAGCATATTCCTTCTTTAAAACGAAAGCTTAACACTATTCAGGAAGTCGGCCTGGGCTATCTTCAGCTTGGTCAGCCTTCCAACACTCTTTCGGGTGGCGAATCCCAACGTCTCAAGATTAGTCGTGAATTAGTCAAAAAAATTAACGGCCGGATTCTTTACGTTTTAGACGAGCCCACTACCGGTCTCCATTTTTACGATATCGATAAACTAATTAAAGTTCTCCGCCGACTGGTCGACATGGGCAATACCGTCGTCTTAATTGAGCATAATTTGGATGTCATCAAGAATTCCGACTGGATCATTGACCTTGGCCCCGAAGGCGGTGACCGCGGTGGTTACCTGGTCGCGTCCGGTTCAGTCACCGATATCACTAACAATCCTCAAAGCTCTACCGGTTTCTATTTAAAATCAAAACTCTAGTTTTTTCATGCCCCAGCCCCCAATAGATCTCAA
The DNA here is from genome assembly GCA_041663285.1 of Candidatus Shapirobacteria bacterium. Lineage (GTDB taxonomy): Bacteria > Patescibacteriota > Microgenomatia > UBA12405 > UBA12405 > UBA1435. The sequence continues at coordinate 19,817 of JBAZSP010000005.1, read as the reverse complement.
GTTTCTTCCCACCCAACCGGGTATTTATTTGTATCGTGACCGTTCCGGCCGTCTTATTTACGTCGGCAAAGCCATCAATCTCCAAAAACGAATCTCTTCTTATTTTAAGCGTCCGGATGCCCTTGGTGCCAAAACCGGCTCTCTTGTTTCCCAAATAGCTACCATCGAAACCAAAGTCGTTGATTCCGAAATTGAGGCCTTAATTCTCGAAGCCAAATATATCAAAAGGTACCATCCCAAATTCAATTCCCTTTTGGCCGACGATCGAAACTACCCATTTATCTGTATAACAAAAGATCCTATTCCTCGGGTAATATCCTGCTTTTTTTCTACCATTCCCGATAATTCACTTTTATACGGCCCTTTTCCTTCCGGTTATGCCATTCGCTCGATACTTCGGACAATCCGAACCGTCTTCCCTTTCCGTTCTGCCAAAAATCATCCCAAAACCAAATGCCTTTATTGCCATCTTGGTATTTGCCCAGGTCCGTCTCCGGATCCCAAGTCATACCGCAAAACCATTGGCATCATAAAAAAAATTTTAAATGGCAATATTCAACTTCTTCAACGTCACTTAAAAAAATTAATCCGCCAGGCATCTTCAGATTTAGACTTCGAAAAAGCCATCGTCTACCGTGATCGTTTGCTGGCGATTAATTATATTGTCACCGGCTGGCATCAGCTTAGCCACCTCTACCAAAACATAACCCCGGCTAATGATTCACTTTTAAAAGCCGTTTTGGAATTAGAGTCGGTTCTAAAGCCCGCTAATCCCAACTTGTCTGCCATTAAAAGGATTGAGTGCTTCGATATCTCCAATTTAGGCAATAAATACTTTGTCGGCTCCATGGTTGTATTTGCCAATTCTCAAATCGATAAAAGTCAATATCGCCAATTCAAAATATATTCCAAGCTCACTCAAGATGATCAATTTATGATTAAAGAAGTTATCTTTCGCCGCCTAAATCATCCCGAATGGCCTTACCCGGAGCTAATAGTCGTCGATGGCGGCAAGCCTCAAGTCTCCGCCGCCCACCAGGCTCTGGCACTCCAGTCCTTGGCCAATACCAGCCATATCTCCGTCCTTGGCCTGGCCAAAAAACACGAAACCATAGTTATCAAAACCGCAAATAACTGGCTGGAAATTAATTTACCCCCAAACTCTGCTCCCCTTCATCTTCTAGAGCGTCTTCGGGACGAAGCTCATCGCTTTGCCAATCGCTACCGTCGCCTTTTATATAAAAAGTCTATTTCAAAGCCATCATCTGTCTCATCCTAACCAGTGCTTCCTTATTTTCTGCCGTTTCAAAGTGTCTTCTCGCCGGTTCTAGTTTTTCAATCAGCCAGTCCGCCAATGCGTTTTTCAGGTCCAGAGGATACAGCTTTTCTGATTGATAATCTTCAACTACTCGGGCCAATTCGTTATAAGTCACATCCCCGCCGAATCTTTCCGGCCTCCTTATCCCAAACTCACCTTTTCCTTCCCCCCAAAACACCAATGTCTCCACCCAATTTATTAACGGGTTATATTTAATCTCCTTAGGTGGGCCATAGGCTTTTTTTATCTTTTCCCTTATCTCATCGGGAGAATCATGCACATATATAGCAGAATTTGGCTTTGACTTACTCATTTTCAAATCTGTCTCAATCTCGCTGCTTTCCTGGGTCAAATCAGTTCCCTCCGGGCCGGTCAGACCGGCAATCAGATTCTGGTGTATAGCAATTGGCTCGATAATCTCACCATTATTATTCTTTAACGGATTAATCTTTAACTTCTTGGCCACTTGTCTGGCAACCACATGGGCTTTTCTCTGATCCATGCCGGCATGTGCCATGTTCACCCCAAGTGTAAAAATATCCGCTACCTGAAGTGGTGGATAAAATAATGTCGCCATATCAACCTCATTTCCTTGTTTCTTGCCCATAATCGAGATCGACCTTAAGTTCCTTGAAAGCGTCACATGCTTCCCTACCTCCATCAAAGTTTCCCAATGCACAATGTTTTTTTCATACAGGTCTTTACCGTTAACAAACTCCACTAATTCTTCGTTTACTCCGTGGCACTTAAGTGACGCTATCATTCCTTGTTTAAAATAATGTTCCGATGCCCACCTTATATTTTCCCAGTTGCCTCCAAGCTTATTGTTCAAATACGAATGAAAATCCGCCAAAAATATCCGGCACCTTACTCCGGCTTTAATAAAATCTGCTACCTTCCCCATTGAAATATATCCGGTCCCCAAATGTACCAGCCCCGAAATTTCAAAGCCAATATAATGTGATAGGGGAGTACCACTACTAATCAATTCCTTCAGCCCTTCTTCGGTCAGAACTTCCTGGCAATTCCTTTTTATTAGTCCTATTTTTTCATTAATGTCCATACGACATTATAAATCACTTCTTCCTATTTTCCCACTACTCTCTGCTTAAATTTTTTCTGCCATCACCAGCAATCTTTTCCAGGCAGTCCCAATAGGCCAGCAAGTTTGCAGTATTATAATTTCTTTGTCCGGTTCTGAATATTCCAGATAGCCGATTTCATCCGCATTGGCAATAATCTGCTTATATACCCGGTAAGTCCTCACTTCGCCTTTGTACTTTACATAAACTAAGTCTCCGTCTTTTAGCTCACCTAAAAGATAAAAAACAGAATTTTTTCGGACCATCTTTATATTTTGCTCGGTCGAGTGGGCAAATATGTATGTTGATTGCCCCGGCCCCATCCCTGGCTCAGCCGTCCCTTCCGCTTGAGCCACCTTATTACCTTCCAGTACCTTCCGATATTCTTTTTCATTAAATGGCGACACGTCTTTAATCACCTCCGCCTTCGCCCTAATTTTGGGTATTTCTATCCAGTATTCTTTATCCTCGATAGTCGGGGTCGGCAACACCATTGGAGTTGGGCTGGCCGTAGCCTCCGGCTCGTTATAAATAGTCGGCGTTGGCGTAATCAAAGCTATGGCTGCATGACCTTTCTTATATCCCCAATAGTTAACTACTGTCTTTCCCAATGGGTAATACAAATAAATTAACCAAATTATTGAAACTACAAAAAGTAAATCTCCTACATAAAAGATAAGTTTTTTAAAATTACCCGGATTACTATATATAATACCTTTCCTGCCGGTTATTTTTACATTTCTTTTTCTTGGTGTGACTTTAAAAAATTCAAACATTTCTATATTATAAAGAATCCCTAACTATTTGACAAAATTCATTTCTTATCTTAACATTAATCCCAATGGTAAAAACAAGTTTCAAAACAATAAATACCCAAAACTTGCGTGGTGCGTTTATTCGCCCAACCGTTACCATTTCTTTTATTTGCCTCTCCAAATAACTCTCGGAAGCATTTTTACTTCCGAAAGTTTATTACCCCGAGAGGTTTTTTTATCCTTTAATACTCAAATGAACAAAACCTTGCTAACCCAGGAAGGTTATCAGCAGTTAACCAAAAAGCTGGATGACTTAAAAGACAAACAATCCCGCTTAATTACCCAGCTGGAAGAAGTAGCTCAACCCGACGAATCCGGCGAAGACGGTTTGGCTACCCAGCTCAAGGAGGAGCTTGAGGTGGTCAACGACCAAATTGATCAGATTACCGAAAGTCTCGAAAACTCCGAGATTATTTCCGGTAAAACTATTCAAAGCACAATCGTTCAGGTGGGTAGTACCGTAAAAATAAAAATTGCCAATACCAACACCAAGACATACAACATCGTTACCCATCTCGAAGCTGATCCCAGCCAAAACAAAATATCCGACCAATCTCCCCTAGGTCAGGCTTTACTTGGCAAAAAAATGCTTGACGAAATCGAGATTGAAGCTCCCGTAGGCAAAATAACCTACAAAATCGTTTCTATCTCCTGATAATTGGTAGAATACATCATGCCAATCGACGAATTAAGGCAACAGCGTCACCGTAAATTAGCTGAGCTTAAAAAATTAAATTTGGATCCCTACCCTCAGCCAAATTTAAAAGATAAAACCTTTTGTCTCGATGTTCCCAATTTTTTAGGTCAAGAAGTTACGGTTGCTGGCCGCTTGATGTCCGTCCGCGGCCACGGCCAGATTCTCTTTGCTGATCTTATTGACCGCTCCGGCAAGATTCAGCTTTTCTTTCAGCAGAAAAATCTTACTGATTTGTTTTCCCAGACGAAGCTAATTGATCTTGGCGACATCTTATCAGCTACCGGTACCGTTATCAAAACTCAAGCCGGCGAAATTACCGTCGATGTAAAATCCTTCGTCATTCTGGCAAAAAATTTAAGCCCTCTTCCCGAAAAGTGGCACGGCTTAAAAGATATCGAAGAGCGCTACCGCCGCCGCTATCTCGATTTAATTGTTAACCCCGACGTCAAAGAAGTTTTTCTCACTCGAATCAAAATCCTCACGCTATGCCGTCAATTCCTGGATTCCCACGGTTTTTTGGAAGTCGAAACACCTATTCTTCAACCAATATATGGTGGTGCCTCTGCCAAACCTTTTGAAACTTTTCATAATGAACTAGATATGAAAATGTATCTTCGGATATCCGACGAGCTTTACCTTAAAAGGCTTATTGTTGGCGGTCTGGAAAAGGTTTATGAGGTCAGCCGTGACTTTCGAAACGAAGGCGTCTCCCGCTTCCACAATCCCGAATTCACTCAAATCGAATTTTACTGGGCATATGTTGATTATGAAGTTTTGATGTCTTTTACCGAAGAACTAATTACTTATCTATTAGCCCAAATAAAAAACACCACCGTCATAGAATTCCAGGGCACCAAGCTGGACTTTACCCCTCCATACAAACGATTAACCTTTCGTCAGGCAATATTGGGTCAAACCGGCATCGATATCGATTTGATTAAAACTGAAGCTGATTTTCACCAAGAAATCAGCCAAAAAAAGCTTAAACTCGATACCAAGGATGCTATTGGTTTAGGTGAACTTTTCGACACCCTCTACAAAGAATATGCCCGCCCTTTAATTATTCAGCCCACCTTCGTTACCGATTACCCGGCCTCAATGATTGCTTTGGCGAAAAGAAAAGCCTCTGACCCTTCCAAAATTTCCTCATTCCAGCTTTTAGCCGCCGGTGCCGAAATCCTAAAAGCTTACAACGAGCTCAATGATCCTCAGGATCAGAAGGAGCGTTGGCAGGACGAAGAAGCTCTAGCCAAAAAAGGTTCGCAGACTGCTATGCAGCTCGATACCGATTATATTGAAGCCTTGGAGTATGGCATGCCGCCTACTGCCGGTTGGGGTATGGGCATCGACCGCCTAACTCAATTTTTCACCGATCAGCCGTCAGTCAAAGACACCATTTTTTTTCCGGCCATGAAACCAGCCTCCGCCCCGTCAGCAAACAATAATGAAATAGGGGTCAACAGTCCTAAAGTCATTATCGGCAAAATCACTGGCATCGAGCCCCATCCCCAAGCCGACAAGCTGCACCTATGTCAGGTTGATATTTCTTCCGATAAGGCCCTGTCAATTATTTGTAGTTGTTCAAATATTTCGGTCGGCAATATCGTTGCCGTAGCCCTTCCCGGCGCCATCGTCCATGCACCCAACAAGACAGTTCTAAAAATCAATAAGTCAAAAATGAGAGGTATCCAATCCGATGCCATGATGTGTTCTCCTCTGGAACTAGGTTTTAGCCAAAAGCATGATTGCCTCTATCTTTTGCCACCTGGTCTTAGCCAACATTTAGGCGAACCTTTAAATTTACATCTTGCCGATATCCATCCTCAAAATTGATCACTCTCCAACATATTAAACTAGTCGCTGATATCGAAAAATATATTCTTTACAATGGTTTTAGGTTTTACCCTAAAACCTAAAAAAGTTTTGATAAATAAATGATTACTATGTCTCTCAATCATCAAGAATATCTGAATGCTGTTAATTCTGCCCTTGAAACCAACATTTTTTATCACTCCCTCGCTCTCGAAGCTTGCATGGCTGGACTTTTCGATTATTTAAATTCTCAAAATCAGTTAGATCCTTCAGAACCACCCAAAGAAGACTGGGCATTGGCCGGCTTGATCCACGACATCGACTATGCTGGTGAATTCAAGGACCAGCATCCTTCCAAAACTTTAGAGGCTTTAGCCAAATATAATTTAATCATTTCCGATAGTGTCCTTCAGATCGTCAAAGCTCATGGCTGGCATTATCCTGGAGGAGTTGAGCCGACAACCAAAGCCCAATGGTCCATCTTTTGTGCCGATTCCCTTACCGGGCTGATTGTCGCCGTTGCCTTGGTTTACCCCACCAAAAAGCTGGCCGACGTCAAAGTTTCTTCGGTTCTAAAACGTTTTCTTAAGGAGCCAAAGTTTGCTGCCGGCACCCGTCGTGAAGACGTAAAGATGTGCCAAAATCCTTCAGGACTCAATATTTCCCTCGAAAACTTTGTTACTGTCTGTCTCCAGTCCATGCAGCAAATAGCACCTAATATTGGCCTTTAATAGTAGATGCGGATATCCTTCGGCAATAAACTTTCTTTTCTTTTGCTAAAATATTTTTACTGTAAAACAATCGAAAAAATTAGAGGAGCCACCCGCCCCGACATAACCGTCGGGGCAGGTTTTTTTACAGTACCTCTTCCCTTAATTTAGATAATAGTCCTGTGCCAATTTCCATTTGTCTCATTTCAATTACTGCCGGGCAATCTCCTCTTTCAACTCGTCGAGCTGCGTATGCCGATCCCCAACCTGGTAACTTAAAATCAGCCCTTGCCCCTCTTATTTCCACCTCTCTTTCCACCCCGCTAAGGTTCCTACCCCTACAACTAAACATCCCTATCTCAAAATGGTCGGCAATATTTCTGTAATCTCTTACAAAATCTGCCAAACTTCGTCTAAGATAGCTGCACCTTTGACAGTCGCCTAAGCTCACTACTCTTGGAGCATTCACTATTTCAAAACAGACAATCATAACTCTTTCGCCACCAACTGTAATCCGAGCCATTTCTGTAAATATACTCACCAAAGATCAAAATTCAGTTAGAAAACTCCTTCACATATCGTTCAAACGGCTTAAATTTTCAGTTTTATAGACTATAATATCCTCTATGTTATCTTTCCTAAAAAGCTTTTTTGACGAAAGCCACAAAAGAATCAAATCCCTTGAGCCCTTAATCGCCAAAATCAATCGCTTTGAAAAAGATATCTCTGTCCTTTCCGACGAAATTTTATCCAAAAAAACCGAAACTTTTAAAAAGCAACTTGCCGATGGCCAAAACCTTGATGCCATTCTGCCTGAAGCCTTTGCCGTTGTCCGAGAAGCCATTAGACGGTCAATTGGCGAACGGGCGTTTGATGTCCAGCTAATGTCGGCTATTGTTCTCCACCAGGGGGGCATATCCGAACAAAAAACCGGCGAAGGCAAAACCCACTCCGTTGCGTTTGCCGCTTACCTGAATGCTTTAACCGGCCAGGGAGTTCACATCATTACCCCAAACGACTATTTAAGCCGTGTCGGTGCTGGTTGGTACCCTAAAGCTCTAAACCTTTTAGGTCTTTCCATCGGTTGTATTATCCATGAACAATCATTTATTTACGATCCGTCTTTTACCGATCCCAAAGAAACCTTTGACGACCGTCTGGCCCATCTTCGCCCCGTTTCCCGAAAGGAAGCCTACCAGGCCGACATTACTTATGGTACCAATAACGAATTTGGCTTTGACTATCTTCGTGACCACATGGTTTCTTCCCCCAACGACATTGTCCAACGTAGCCATTATTTTGCCATTGTCGACGAAGTTGATTTTGTCTTAATCGACGAAGCCAGGACTCCACTGATAATATCATCACCCAACAACCAACCCGTCGACAAATACTACAAATTTGCCAAAATCGCTGCCGAACTTCAGCCTACCGATTACGTCATCGACGAAAAATCCCGTTCGGCCACCTTGTCCGAATATGGTATCCGCAAAGTCGAAAGGGTTTTAAGTATTAAAAACCTTTACGAAGAGTCTTTCGAAACTATTCACTATATCGAAAACGCTATTAAGGCCCGGGCTCTATTTCACAAAGACAAAGATTATGTTGTCAAGGACAACGAAGTAATTATAGTTGATGAATTCACCGGTCGGTTAATGTACGGTCGTCGCTGGTCCGACGGTCTTCATCAGGCAGTCGAGGCCAAAGAAAACGTTCCCGTTCAACGCGAGTCCCAAACTTGGGCCACTATTACCTTCCAAAACTTCTTCCGCCTCTATCAAAAACTTGCCGGCATGACCGGTACTGCTGCCACCGAAGCCGAAGAGTTTAAACGTATCTATCACCTTGATGTTATCGTAATTCCTACCAACAAAGTCTTAAAAAGGCTCGATGACCAGGACTTAATCTACAAAACCCAACGTTCCAAATATACCGCTGTTGCCACTAAGGTTGAGGAGCTTCACCGTCAAGGCCAACCGGTCCTGATCGGCACTACCTCCATCGAAAAAAACGACATTATTTCCTCACTCCTTTCCAAAAAGGGTGTTCCTCACCAGGTTCTTAATGCCAAAAACCATCGTTCCGAAGCCGAAATAATTGCCATGGCCGGTAAAAAAGGTGCAGTTACCGTCGCCACCAATATGGCCGGTAGGGGAGTCGATATTATTTTGGGCGGTCCCAGGCCAATTGCTAGTTCTGACAAAACTGATATCAAAAATTCCCAAATTCAAACATCGGATTGGCAAAAATCCCATGACGAAGTTGTGGCTTTTGGCGGTCTTTATGTCATTGGTACCGAACGTCATGAATCCCGCCGTATCGACAACCAGCTTCGCGGCCGTTCCGGCCGCCAGGGAGATCCGGGTTTCAGCCAATTCTATGTTTCTTTAGAAGACGACTTGATGAGGATTTTTGGCGGCGAAAAAATTTCCAATCTTATGACCAGGTTCAATATGGCCGAAGATGTTCCTCTTACTCACCCTTTGGTTACCCGCGTTCTTGAACAAATTCAGGTAAAAGTCGAAGGTTACAATTTTGATATTCGCAAAAACTTAGTCGAATACGATGATGTCATTAACAAACAACGCCAAATAATCTACTCTCTTCGCGAAAAAACCCTGTTTAATCTTCAAAATCAGCCCCAGTCCAACACCGACGAGCTTCAAAAAATCTTAACCGGCCAGATTACTCAGATTGTATCTCAAAATCAAAATTCCGAAACCGGCCAATATCAAACCGACAATATTCTCCTTGAATTTTTTGAAATTCTCCCTCAGGCCGACACTGACCGCTCCCGTCTCAAGGCCGAAATAGCCGAATCGGCCGATCCGGCAGCCTACCTTAATACCATTCTTTCGGCCGCCTTCTCCACCCGGCAACACCTTTTTGGGTCGGATATCTTTAACCACATTGTCTCCTACTCTGTTATCTCAACACTCGATCCTCTATGGGTTGAGCATCTGACTGCCCTCGATGATTTACGTGATGGCGTCCGTCTTCGTGGTTACGCCCAAAAGGATCCCTTGATTGAATATCGCCAGGAAGGCTACACTATGTTTCAGGAGTTATTAACCAAATACCGCTACAATTTAGCCCGAAAAATTTTTCGTCTCGAGCCGGTGTTTGATCCCCAGATTACCCCCGATCATGCCACCGAAACCCGCGGTTCCATTCAGCCCTTGGCTGCTTCCGCAGCTGCCGGTTCCTCGGCCACTTCTTCCGAAATTACTCCGGACCGTGTTACTGCCCCGGCGGCCAAAAGCCCTTCCCGTAACGACCTCTGTCCCTGCGGCTCAGGCAAAAAATACAAGAAATGCCATTATCCCCAGTACGGATAAAAGTAGATCTCTCCTGAATTATTCTATGACTTCCAAAACCCACGATCTTTTTGCCTTTGCTTCACTTTTAACTTTGGCTACCCGCTACCCGCCATCATCCTTAAATTTTCCCACTTTTGTCGTTTCCCTAATTAGCAACATTGTTGGGGCTCTTCTGCCCGATCTCGATCAAGCTTCCAACCGCCTCTGGGATCTTCTCCCGGCCGGAAACTTCCTTGGCCGGTTTCTCCGCCGGCTTTTTTTGTCCCATCGCACTATTTCTCACTCGCTCCTGGGAATTTATCTTATTCACCACCTTCTGCTTTTCTTGTTACCCCAACTTCTTAACTCGACTTTTCTTGATTTAAAGATTATTTATTTTTCAATCATGACCGGTTTTATCTCCCATCTGATTTTGGATTTTTTTACCGAAGAAGGCGTGCCTCTTCTTTTTCCTCTGAAATTCAAGTTCGGCTTTCCTCCCATTTCTTCCTGGCGGATTAAAACTGGCAAGTGGTTCGAAAAACATGTCGTCGTCTTTTTAATTATTATTTATATAATCCTTATGACCATTACCAACTGGCCATTACTTATCCGTCATCTTACCGTTTCACCGGTTTAAACCATGAAACTAATCTACCAAGACATAATTAATCGTATCCACGATAGTACCTCAATCCTCCTTCACCTTCACCCATCACCGGACGGTGATGTTATCGGCTCTACTTTGGCCATGTACCTCTACCTAAAGACTCTTGGCAAGAGAGTAACTCTGATCAAAGGTGACTCCGAATTACCTCAAAATTTTCATCACCTCCCCGGCTTTTCCGAGATTACCTCCAAAACTTATTTTGACCTCAATCTAAATGAATTCGACCTGTTCCTGATTTTTGATTCTGCCAGTCTTTCTCAAATATCCAAGCTTGGCTCTGTTTCCTTCCCGCCCCACCTTTTTACCATTGCCATTGACCATCATTCCTCTAATCCCAAATTTGCCCGGGTCAATCTTGTTAACAATACTGTCATCTCCGTTTGCGAAATTATTTTCGATATGTTTTCTAAGTCAAAAATTCCCATATCGTCCCAAATGGCAATTAATCTATTTTTGGGTATTTATACCGATTCCGGTGGCTTTAAATACCAAAAAACCACCTCCCAAACTTTTTCCGCCGCCGCCAAACTGGTTAAACTCTGTCCCGATTTCCACCGTTACATTTTCGAATTAGAAAATAACGCCGACCCTGGCCAAATTCTTTTTAAAGGTTTATCTCTCTCTTCAGTAAAATTATTCTTTAACAATCATGTTGCTATTTCTGCCATTTCTTATTCTACCCTCAAAGCCAACAGTTTATCCCGACGCCACAGCGAAAAATCAGAAATTTCAAATACTTTAAAATCGGTCATTGGCTGGGATATTGGTGTTTCTATTGTCGAATACGAACCGGGGATATGTTCTGTTAGCCTCCGCACCCGTGATCCGGCCAAATACGATCTTGGCTTAATTGCCCAAGCAGCCGGTACTGGTGGCGGCCACCCTGCAGCTGCCGGCGCCACCATTTATTTTCCTCTTGACGAGGCAATCCAGGCTCTCTTATCGGCCATACAACACTTCCACCCCGAAATGGCCAATTCCTAATTTTTCCGCTCGCTTCTTACCCGATCTACCTTTTTGAGCCATCTTTTCCTCAGCCTGATGGCCTTTGGCGTTACGTCAATAAGCTCGTCGCTGTTAATAAAATCCAAGGATTCTTCAATGCTCATTTTCGTTGCCGGCGTCAAAATAATCGCCGCATCGTTTCCCGCTGCCCGCATATTTGTCAGCTGTTTTCCCTTACATACGTTTATCTCCAAATCACCTTCCACTGGCCTGATACCCACAACCTGCCCTTCATAAACCATCTCCGTTGGCTCCACAAAAGTTATACCTCTTTTTTGGGCCAGATCCAAGCCATACGACAGTGCCTTTCCGCCTTCTGAAGCAATCATTACTCCGCCTCTCTCCCTCTTTACCTCATCTTCTTTCTTTTCGTATCCCAGCAACAGAAAGTTTAACGACACCTGTCCTTTGGTTTCTGTCATTAATCGGCTTCTTAGCCCCAGTGCATTTTTTTCGCTAATTTTATAAATCATCTTGACTCCACCCCTGTCATCGGTTTGCATGTCCAGCATCTTTGCCCTTCTTTTGCCCATTTCCGCAGTTACATTTCCCACATATTCGGTAGGGGATAATATTATCAATTCCGAAAATGGTTCCAATGTTCCTCTTTCGTCAGATTTAAAAATCACCTCCGGCTTTCCCACCTCCATTGCATAACCTTCTCGCCTTAACTTTTCAATCAGAATTGCTAAATGAAGTTCTCCTCTTCCCGCCACCACCAACCTGATGCTATCGGTAGCATCGTCTTCCACTCTGATTCCCAAGTCGTTTTCCGCTTCCCGTCTTAATCTTTCCTTTAATTCCCGGCTGGTTAAATATTTGGCTTCTTCCTTGGCGAATATCCCGGTATTGGGGCCAAAGCTCGCCTTTAGTGTCGGCTGGGCTACCTCTATTGTCGGCAAAGCTACTTGAAAGCTGGGGCTGGTCAGCGTTTGTCCAATCTTAATGGCCTCAATTCCGGCCAAATATATTACTTCACCGCTTATAGCCTTCTCCGACTCCACCTTTACGATACCTTCGTTTATATACATCCGGTCAATTTTAAAATTGCCCAGGTTTTTCTGGTTTGGATTGATCACCGAAATATATTCACCTTTTTTAATCATCCCCTGGTTAATTCTGCCCACCGCCAGTCTTCCTAAGTACTCATTGTCCTCAAACGCCGAAACTAACATCTGAAAAGGCTTCTCTTTATTTTTTATCGCCGTCGGTATTGTTTTCAAGATTGTTTCGAATAGGGGAGTAGTATCACCAATTTCGTCTAAGGTAGAGGGCTCCTCGTAAAAGGTTTTTCCATCTCGGCCTACCGCATAGATCACCGGAAACGACAACAGTTCGGCATCGCTGGCCAGCTGTAAAAACAAATTTTCTGTGTCCATTAACACTTTTTTTGTGTTTGCATCTTTCCTGTCAATTTTATTTATCACCACGATCACCTTTAGGCCAAAATCGAGCGCTTTTTTCAAAACAAACTTCGTTTGCGATAGGGGTCCTTCGGCCGCGTCTACGATTAATAGGGCTCCATCGGCCATATTGAGAATCCTCTCCACTTCACCCCCAAAATCAGCGTGTCCCGGGGTATCAATAATGTTTATCTTCGTATCTTTATAAATAACCGAAGTGTTTTTCGATAATATCGTAATTCCTTTTTCCCTTTCCAAATCATTTGAATCCATAATCCTTTCCATCCCCATTTCCTCTTGGTTATCTCGGAAGGTATGTGTCTGCTTCAACATGGCGTCTACCAAGGTAGTCTTCCCATGATCAACATGGGCTATGACAGCGACATTTCTGATATCCTTCGGCTCAAACATTCGTGTATTATACCCTCAATCAGGGTAAAATACCCTATGTTTAAACCCAAGGCATATATCCTCACTATTTTCTTGGCCGTCGCTTCAGTTTCCATCGTTTTTTACTTATATAAAACCCGGATCAGTTCACCGCCTGCAGTTACTGATGCCTCTTTGCGTTATGCCGCCCTGGTCTCCTCAATTACCCCCCAGCCCACTCAACCCTTTACCGACTCTTTACCGAACTTTACCTTAATTAAAACTGCCTTTGTGCCTCAAGCTCCGGAAAAAATTTGGGATCAGCCCTGGCAGGACACCTGCGAAGAAGCCGCCCTTCTAACCGTCGACTATTTTTATAAAAACCAAACCCCTTCCGTCCCTACCATCAAAACCGACCTGCAAAATATGCTTAACTTTGAAACCGAGCTCGGCTTTGTTAAAGATATTAATCAATCTCAAATGGCCACCATTTCTTCCCGACATCTCGGTTACCAATCGACTATTGTTACCGATCCGACCATCGAAACAATCAAAAAATACCTGGTCCGAAACATTCCCGTCATTGTTACCGCTAACGGCAAAACCCTCTACCGTGAAAATAAACATTTTAAAAGCGGTGGCCCTTGGTATCACAGCCTGGTAATTCTGGGCTACGATGATACCAAAAAGGAATTTTTTGTCCACGATGTCGGCACCCAGTTTGGGGCTTATTTTAGTTATTCTTATTCTTTACTCATGGAAAGTATCCATGATTTCCCACCCGAAGGCCATAAAGAAAACATAGATCAGGGGAGCAAAAGTGTTTTGGTTTTGGTAAAATAACCCTATGCCAAAAAATATCACTCTTTTTGCCGCTCCTTTCTTCATTATTTTTACCTCTTTTTTGCTCTCCTCTTGCCAGTTAATTCCCAAGGCCACCTCCCCCTCTACAACCAGTCCTACTATTACTCCATTTACCACTAATCAAATGCCCACCACTACCATCAACCCAAATTCAGATTCTATCGTTGGACTAAAAACTAAAAATGGCGAAATTGTTATCAAGCTTTATCCCAAAGAAGCACCTAACACCGTAGCCAATTTTTTATCAAAAATTCAAGCCGGATTTTATAACAACCTGGTCTTTCATCGGGTAGAGCCCGGCTTCGTTGTCCAAGGGGGCGATCCGTTAGGGACAGGCACCGGCGGTGGCAAGATAAAATCCGAAATCAACTCTATTCTTTTCAAGCGCGGCAGTGTCGGCCTGGCCAGAACCGCTGAATCCAAAGAAGTTTCCAACGACAGTCAGTTTTTTATTTGCCTTAGTGACGAAACCTGTGCCCAGCTAACCGGAGAATACGTCAATTTCGGTGAGGTTATATCCGGGTTTGAAGTACTCGACAAGATTGCCGTCAACGACAAAATTCTCGAACTAACCGATTCAACCAAATGAAGAAACCGCTCCTTCTTTTCATTTTTTTAGTTCTTGGCTTAATCCTCATCCGCACTGCTGTGTCCAGCACCCTTCCCGCCAAACAGCCTGTTTGCCAGCCGGAGTTACTCATCTACTGGGGTGAAGGTTGTTCCCATTGCGAAAACGTTAAAGATTTTATATCCAAAAACAATCTTCAGGATAAAATTTGTCTCGTATATAAAGAAGTATTTAGCAACCAAGCTAACGCCCGCGAAATGGCCGAAAACGTAAAAAATTGTCCTGAAATTGACTCCTCTGCAGCCATTGGTGTCCCTCTTGGTTTTGATACAAATAGCTCCAAATGTTTCTACGGTGACCAGCCAATAATCGACTTCCTTTCACAAAAATTCTCTCTCCGCCAATGATAAAATAGCTTGTGTCCACCAAGCTTAAACATAAAAATTTTAAGTTTACCTTAACCCATTTTATCCGGATTTTCCTATTTGCCCTTTTTCTTTATTCCTCAGTTAGCTATTTAAGCACCGCTGTATCTCAAAAAAAATATTCTACTTCTAGTCCGGCGTTACCAGCTTTCCTTAGTCAGGCCTATCAAAACCTCACCCCCGAATACCAAAAGAAAATTGAAGCTATCCAAAAAAGTCCCGAATTTGAAAAAATCAACCTAACTTATCTTAACCTCTTATCATCACTCAACGGTTTACCTCAAAACATCGTCAAAAATATTCAAAAATATATTATAAATAGTATCTATCAGGATATGATGAAAAAGATCGAGCCTGATCCTACCCAAACCCCATAAACTCCCAAGTTATGACCACCTCTGATTTGTCACCCCGTTTAAACGCCATTAAAGTTAAACTTAATTTCCCAAAGCTTCTACAGGATCTGGCTGACTTGAAAACCCTCACCCAACAGCCTGATTTTTGGCAACATTCCGATTCATCCGACCAGATGCAAAAACTTTCAGACCTTCAAAGTCAGGTCGACTCAGTTAACTCACTTGACCACTCTCTGACTTCCCTTCGGGAAATTGAAGAATTACTCCTTAAACAATCGGACGAATCCATCCAAACAGAATTATTCGCCAGTCTTAAGCAATTAGATCAGGAAATTAATCAACTGGAAATGGTTACCTATCTTTCATCAAAGTACGACAAAAACCCTGCCATTCTCTCCATCCACGCCGGCCAGGGAGGTACCGAAGCTATGGATTGGAGCTCAATGCTCCAACGCATGTATATGAAATACTTTGAAAAAAAGAAGTGGCACTACGAACTTCTTGATATCACCCCCGGTGAAGAAACCGGCATTAAGTCAGTCTATTTTAAAGTCGCTCATAGTTATGCCTACGGCTTTCTCAAGGGTGAGTCCGGAGTCCATCGCCTTGTGAGACTTTCTCCCTTCAATGCC
Organism: Candidatus Shapirobacteria bacterium; assembly: GCA_041663285.1. Lineage (GTDB taxonomy): Bacteria > Patescibacteriota > Microgenomatia > UBA12405 > UBA12405 > UBA1435. Next base: position 3,792 of record JBAZSP010000005.1, on the reverse strand, counting down.
GATAAACTTCGTCAGACTTCCTTTTCTAAAGTTGAGGTTACTCCGCTTATTGAGCATCTAAACGATTTTTCAGTTAATCCGGGTGATATTGAGTTTTCTGCTTATCGGTCTGGTGGCCACGGCGGCCAAAATGTCAACAAAGTTAGCACGGCTGTTCGGCTTGTCCACCGCCCATCTGGGATTATGGTCGCTTGTCAAAGCCAAAGATCACAGGAACAGAACCGGGAATTAGCCATGCAGATCCTCCAATCAAAGCTCTGGGCTATAGAGCAAGAAAAACACCAGCTGGAAAAAAAGGCCATTAAAGGTGAAAATATCATACCCGGCTGGGGCCACCAAATAAGATCATACGTCCTTCACCCCTATAAAATGGTCAAGGACATCCGAACTCGGATCGAAACCTCCGATACCGTATCAGTTTTAGATGGCAACCTAGACCAATTTATCGAAGCTGAACTAAAATTTCTATGATTCGCTTTCCCCAGCTTAAAACAATATTTCTTTCCCTCCTTTTGGCTCTTTCTCTAGCCACTCTGGCGATACTTTCCGTCACCTTCCTGATTCTCTCCAATTTTTCCCGCCAGACAGGCAACTCACCCTGGTATTACCTTTCCACTTTTAAATCCTCACTCTTCCCTTCGGCCAAAACTATTGCCCGGCAAAATTTTATCATTCTGGGTTTAGAAAAGCGGGATGATTGGTTAGAAAAAACCGAATCTACCGATACTATCATTTTTGCCTCCCTTGAATTTAAAACCGGCCGGCTTTACCTTGTTTCGCTCCCACGCGACCTCTGGTACCATCCCTTTTCATCAAAAATTAACAACATTTACCCCGCCAGCAAAATAAATAATCAGGCAAATTTTGATTATTTAAAGTCGGCCTTTTCTGATTTAACTCATCAACCAATCGACCATGTCATCATCCTCGAAACTAAAAACCTGGAAACCCTTCTCTCCTTAGTCGGGGGAGTCGATGTCTATCTTGACCAGGGATTCAAAGATACTTCGTATCCCAATCCGGCTTATATCACCCAACCATCAAAAAATACCCCAATATATATAACCGTTGAATACCCGTCTGGCTGGAACCACATTAATCAATCGAATCTAGCACCGTTTGTCCGTTCTCGGAAGAGTTCCGATACCGCTTCTTCGGGAGGCACCGATCTTGGACGGATAAAACGGCAACAACTTTTAATAGAAGCAATTCTTGGCAAATTAAAAAGTCGTCAATTTATTTTTAATATTAGTAATCTGGCAACCCTTTATAACTTTTTTCATCATGATTTAGTTCATACTCTTAATGATCAGGATCTTTTAACTGCAGCCCTACACGCCAATCTTTCCAATTTAACCATCCGAAAAATTGATCTTCCGGTAGGCCAAACTGCTCGTGACGGCCTGATCTACTATCCCGGGCAGCCATATCAAGGCCAGTGGGTTTTTCTCCCCTCAGATCCAAGCTACCAAGACCTCCAGTCATTTATCCATTCCTCAATTTATGCCCTCTGACCCACTTTCCCTAACCCCAAAAGGCACCCGGGAGTACAGCTATTACCAAATCCACCTTAACCGCTTTTCCCGTATCATTTCCGAAATCACCACCCTAAACCTAAAGCCTCAATCCACAGTTTTAGATATTGGTTGCTATCCTCCGATCCTTTACCGTAGTTTAAAAACTAGGTTCCGTATTCAAGGTGTTACTTTTTTTCACCCACCAAGCTCCGATCCCAATATCGTCTCTCTCAATGTCGACACCACCACCTTACCATACCCCGACAACACTTTCGATTTAGTTCTTCTAAGCGAAGTTTTGGAACACCTGACCAACCCTGGCCTGGCCATCTCCGAAATAGCTCGGGTTCTTAAACCTTCCGGTAAGTTACTCGTTACCACCCCAAACGTCAACCGCTCCCAAAATATTATTAACCTTATTTTTAGTAACAACATATATTTTTCTCTGGCCCAACTTTTCGAAACCAAAATATCGGATGGCACTATTTATCACCGCCATAACCGTGAATACACCTTTTCCGAGCTAGTCTCAATCTTTTCGGCTCCTCCTCTATCAGTATCTAAAATATTTTATTCGATTTCTTTTAGTCCCTTCAGGTCAAAAAACCGTCAGGATCCGTTATCTCTAAAGTTAATTAAAACCTTCAACTATCTCCTGATGAAACTCTTTCCCCGGTATCAAGACACCCTCTTTTTAATCGCATCCAAATTATCCAAGCCGGCTTAATCTTGCTATACTTAACCATTAATTAAATCCATTATGCAAATCCCCAATCTTAATCAAACATCACCCTTATCCACAGAAAAACTTATCTCGATTCCCCTGGTCATCATCTTAGTTATCACAGGCATAACCCTCGGCTACTTTACTTCTCGTCCGGCTTCGTCCCAAAAATCCCCCGGTCTGTTCTCCTCCAAAAACAATACTCCTGTTTCTGCCGACTCAATAAATAGCTCCCAGGATCTTGAGGTCGGCAAGCTCTATGGTAATCAGGAAAAAAGTTTCAAAGATGTCGCCGTCGGTGTCATCGAAAAGGGGAGTATCAATGGCGAAGGTACCCACATTCTTAACCGCGAAGGTGGGGCAAGTCAACGGGCATCTCTGACTTCTTCCGCCGTTGACCTTGATCTCTTTATCGGTAAAAAAGTTGAAATTAAAGGCGAAACCAACAGCTCCAACAAAGTCGCTTGGCTACTTGACGTTGGCAGCATTAAAATTATCGAATAGATGACAATTTCCTTTTCCAATGTTACCAAAAACTTCGGCATAATTTCAGCCATAAAAGATGTTTCTTTTGAGATAGCTGACCGGGAGTTTGTTTTTATTGCCGGCCCGTCGGGTGCCGGCAAATCAACTTTACTTAAGCTTATTCTTGGCCAAATTCGTCCTACTGACGGTAATCTCGATATCGACGGTGTTAATTTTACCCAGGCTAAAAAAACTGATATCGAAAAAATTAGGCGTAGAATTGGCGTAATATACCAGGATTACCAGCTAATAGCCGACAAGTCAATCGAGGAAAACATTGGCCTGGCTCTCGATATCATCTCCTTCCCCCCGTCACAAATAAACTCCAGGATTGATGAAGTTATTAAGAAAGTAAATCTCTCCAGCCGCCGCTTTCTCTTCCCGTCCCAACTTTCCGGCGGCGAGCTTCAGCGGGCGTCACTGGCCCGGGCTATTGCCATCGAACCATCGGTTATCTTAGCCGACGAACCCACCGGTAATCTTGATAATGAAAATTCCTGGATACTGATAAAATTGCTTCAGGATATAAATCGGCACTATCATACCACCATCATTATGACTACCCACAATACCGACATTATCGAATCTCTGGACAAACGAATTATCTATTTGCGCAATGGTCAAATCGAAAAAGATTTGCAAAACAAATCACTATGATGACACCACTTAAAACCGCCTGGCACCATATTCGCCGTTCTCCTTTCCAAAGCTTTGTCGCCACCCTGGTTATGTCTGCTTGTTTTTTTACTCTGACCACCTTTATTTTAGTCAATCGGGGCCTCTCTTCTGTCCTTATTCATTTTGAGACCAAACCCGAAATAACGATCTTTCTCAAAGACGGTCTTGACAAGCTAACCATCGAAAATCTTCAAAAGGAACTAAGCAGTTATCCCAATATTAGAGAAATAAAATTCATCTCCAAAGAAAAGGCTCTTTCGATCTACAAGGAGCAAAACCGTGACAACCCGCTATTGACCGAAATGGTAACCGCCAGTATTTTGCCTGCCTATTTTGAAGTTTCCGCCT
>JBAZSP010000004.1:5662-46608 GCA_041663285.1 Candidatus Shapirobacteria bacterium | reverse complement strand
ATCCGACATTTACGTGAACGTCCTTCTCCTGCACTTGACCACTTTTTCTTCGCCTGGTTTTTGTTAGCCCCCATTCCGTCTGCCCTCACCCGCGACACTATTCAGGCAGTCCGGGCTATGAATTTTTCTATCCCTCTTACCTACTTTATTTCGCTTGGGCTTTTTTTCACTTTCAAAAAATTACGGGTTCATCTTTCTTCTGCCCTCGCTTTTTCTTCCTCCTTAATTATTCTGGCTTTATACCTACTTTCTTTTTCTTACTACCTCGAAATGTATTTCAATCACCTGGTAAAAATACATCCAACCTATTTCACCTATGGCTACAAACAAGCAGTCGAGTTCGTGCTCCAAAATCAGGGGCCCGGTAAACAGGTCATTTTTTCCGACTTCTACGGCCAACCTTACATCTTCTATCTTTATTACTCTCACTATCCTCCTCAAAAATATTTTTCTCAGGCTCGCCTGGCTGTTACCACAAATGACACCGGCAAGATTGAAGTAATCGACAATGTCCGGTTTTCCAGCCCCTCCTACGAGCTGATCAAAAATCAACCCAACACGGTTGCTGTCTTTAGCTTCGATGACGTCGCCCGGCAAGGCATCGACAAGTTGCCCGAATTTTTAAACCGTTTTATCCCTCTTAGTCCGGTAGGCGGCTCTTCAACTTTTTATGGCTATATCAATTAAATCTAAATTAATTATTCCTATCATTGCTGTTGCTTTTTTTCTTAGGTTTTTTCGTCTTGGCACCTATCCGGCACTCAACCCCGACGAAGCCGCTATCGGCTATAATGCCTATTCTCTAATCCAAACCGGCAAAGACGAGCATGGGCAATCCTGGCCACTCCACTTCACCTCCTTTGGAGACTACAAACCCGGTGGTTATTTCTATCTGGCAATGCCCTTTATTAAACTTCTCGGTCTATCCCCCTTGGCCGTCCGGTTACCCAATCTTTTGCTTTCAACTCTTTCAATTTATTACCTTTTCCGGCTACTTCTTTTACTTACCAAATCCGCTCGGTTCAGCCTGATCGCTGCTTTCGTTTTGACCATCTCACCCTGGCATTTACATTTCTCAAGGGGGGCCTGGGAATCTGGTGCCGCTCTTTCCCTGATCATTATTGGTACTTTTTATTTTTTCCTTTTTTTAGACCGATACCGGCCCATTCACTACTTTTTTTTCCTTTTTACCTTTGTCAGTTCTCTTTACATTTACCATTCAGCCAGAATCATCGCCCCTCTCCTTTACCTATCTTTTACCATAGGATATTTCCCCCGTCTTAGGCCTCATCTAAAAAAAATACTTTTACCTTCTTTTATTTGTCTTCTCTTGGTTATCCCGGTTACTTTATCGTTTTTCCAAAGCGGGGGTACTGCCAGGTTTAGCGGTGTTGGCTTAACCTCTGACCAGGGCCCTCTCTGGCGTTCGCACGAGCTTTTAAATCAACACCAGGCCAACCTCCCTGATTTTATTATCTACCGTATCATTCACAACAAAAGAACCCTTTACCTTATTTCCTGGGTTCAAAAATACCTAGCTCACTTTGATCCTAACTTCCTTTTTCTAACCGGCGACGAAGTCCCCCGATCCAAGCTTCCCGATATTGGCCAATTTTACCTTTTTGAAATTGTACTACTGCTTCTTGGCATCCGATCTCTTCTGCGTCTCCCTCGTTTTAAGCAATTACGTTATCCTGTAATAACCTGGCTTCTAATTTCCCCCCTGGCCGCCTCCCTAACTTTCCAATCTCCTTCTGCACTCCGCTCTTTGCCTTTGGTCATTCCTTTAATTGTTATCATCTCGGCCGGAATTTATTATTTAACCAGTCCGATTTTGGTAAATTCTCTATTTAGGGTACCGCCATTACTTTTTATTTTTGCCATCTGTCTTCTGTACATCGTCTCTTTTACTTATTACTTGGATGCTTATTACCGCCATTACTCATTGCGCTTCCCCTTCGCTTGGAATACCGGCTTTTCCACTTTAATACCCAAGATTACTCGGTTGCAAAACCAATACGATAATATCTATGTAACCGATAAATATGATCAGCCATATATACTTTACCTCTTTTTCAGTCGCTATCCTCCAAAGCGCCTCCAGCCTCAAATCCGGCTCACCCCCAAAGATCAATTCGGGTTCTCCACCGTCAGACAAATCGACAATATTAACTTCGGTCCGATTGATTTGAATACCATCCCGGCAAAATCATTAATCGTTTCTGCCCAAACCCTTCCTTTGAATCAGGTAGATTCTGTTATATTATCTGATAGTCAAACGGTCTTTTATCTTTATGAAAAATCTAACTCCACCCCCTTGCTATCAGTTGCCTTAGCCACCTACAACGAAGAAATAAACATAAAAAAGTGCCTTGACTCCGTTTCATCCATAGCCGACGAAATCATTATTGTTGATGGTCACTCCCAAGATCAGACAGTCGTTATTGCCCAAAAATATCCTAAAGTAAAAATACTTTCCTCACCCAATCTCCCCATGTTCCATCTAAACAAACAAAAAGCCATTGACCATTGTACCGGCACCTGGATACTCCAATTGGATGCCGACGAAACCGTCTCTTCGGATCTTTCCTCCGAAATTAAATCTATCATCCGTCAGCCAACCAGCCAAATTGAATATAACGGCTTCTGGATTAACCGCCGGAACTATTTTCTGGGAAGATTCCTTACCAAGGGCGGCCAATATCCTGATCCGACTATCAGATTTTATAAAAACGGGTTCGCCAAGCTCCCTTGCCTTTCGGTTCACGAACAGGCCGCTGTCACCGGGCCTGTCGGTCATTTAACTTCCGATTTACTCCACTATGCCGACATCTCTTTTTCCCGCTATCTTCTTCGTTTTAACCGCTATACTACCTTAGAAGCCCAAAAGATGGTCGATCAGCATCTTGCAGTATCGCCGTTATCTTTTTTCAGCAATTATTTTGCCCGTCCTCTCTTCTGGTTTATTGCTTCATACTTTCGCCACAAAGGTTTTGTCGACGGTTTCCCCGGATTTGTATTTGCTTTTTTCTCATCACTTCGCTTTCCCGTAGCCTATACCAAATTCTGGGAGTTAACTGTTCAAAAACGATCGGTTGATCTTGCCCATGACTGGGACAAAAAAAATTAATATTGCTATTGATGTTTCACCTTTAACAAACGGCAACGCCAGCCGTGGCGTCGGTTATTACACCAAATCTCTGATTGATCATCTTCAAAAAGAGACCACTGGTAACCCACAATATAAAAACTTTGTCATTTCTTATATCCAAAATCCTCACATCTCCCTAAGCAATTTTGATCTCGTCCACTACCCCTACTTTGATATCTACTCCCGAACTCTGCCAGCCCGGCAATCCATTCCCACTATAGTCACCGTTTACGATCTTATTCCCCGACAATTTAAAGCTCACTACCCCCCCGGCATTAAAGGCGAAATTAACTGGCTATTTCAAAAACACCGTTTGCTCCAAGCCGATCTGGTCATTACCTGTTCCGACTATTCAAAATTTCAGATAAACCGTCTTACTGGCTATCCGCTCGACCGTATATACACTGTCTATGCTGCTCCCGATACCGGTTTCCGGGTAGTATCAGATCCAAAGCTGCTAAAAACCATTCGCCAAAAATATCAGCTTCCGCCAAAATTTGTCCTATATGTCGGTGATGTTAATTGGAACAAAAACTTACCCGCATTAGTCACCACCTGTCTAGAGCTTCACTACCCCCTCGTCATTGTCGGCAAAGCGGCCGCCAGGGAGAACGTTATCAACCATATCGAAAATAGCGACCTTCTCTGGCTCCGGAATCAATATTCCCAGCTTAGTCAACACTCATCTCCACCACTCATCCTGACCGGCTTCGTCCCCGATGACGACCTGCCTGTCATCTATAACTTGGCCACCATTTATTGCCAGCCTTCTTTTGCCGAAGGGTTTGGAATGCCCTTAGTTCAAGCCATGGCCTGCGGCTGTCCTGTTATCTACAGCCAACATACAAGTATGCCCGAAATCGTTGACCAAAATGGCCTTCCCTTTGATCCCTATAAGCCTTTAAGCCTAAAAACCAGCCTCCGCCGTTTGTGGACCAATAGTACTTTAAGACACCACTTCGCCCGTCTTGGCCTGGAGCGGTCCCACATCTTTAACTGGCAAAAATCAGCCCTTCAAACTCTTGCCGTTTATCAATTAGCCACTACATGAGCTCTGAAACTCATTTTCTCTCAGTCATCGTTCCCATTTACCTCCAGGAAAGAACCATCAAGAAGGATTTGTTGGCCATCAACTCCACCTTGTCCCAAATTCGTTATGACTACGAAATTATCGCCGTTGTTGACGGTCGGCAAACCGATAAATCTCATTCCATTATCAAAAAGATGCATCTGCCCAAATTAAAACTATTAAGTTACCGCCATAACCATGGCAAGGGCTATGCCATCCGCTACGGCATGGCTCACACAAAAGGGGACTACATTGCCTTCATTGACGCCGGTATGGAAATTAATCCTAACGGCATTTCCATGCTGATCGAACACCTAGAATGGTATAACGCCGACATTATTGTTGCTTCCAAAAAGCATCCGGCTTCCCGGGTTAAATACCCCTTTGACCGTCGTCTGGTTAGTTATTTTGCCCATCTCTTGGTTCGTTTATTGCTAAATATAAACGTTAACGACACCCAGGCCGGTCTAAAAATTTTTAAGCGGAAAGTTTTACTTAAAGTCTTGCCCAGACTTCTGGTAAAAAGTTATGCTTTCGATATTGAAATACTTTCTGTAGCCCACTATTTGGGATATAGAAAAATTTACGAAGCTCCTCTCCGGTTAAATTATTATTTTGATAGTCTAACCCACGCCACCGGGTTAAAAACCATCTACCGCTGCCTGGTAGACACCCTGGCCGTTTTTTACCGCTTAAAAATTTTAAAATATTACGACGATCATAACCAACGACACTGGAAATATGATCCCGATCTCGACATGCGGGTCAACACCGGCAAATGACAAAACCACTATTTTCCATTATTATTCCTGTCCGTCACGAAACACCTCACTTGCGAGAAACCCGCAGTTTTTTAAAACTCCAAACCTTTAAATCCTTTGAACTGCTTGTTATAACCGACAGTGTTGCTTCTAAATATTTATCTGACACTCATCATCAGGGTCCCAGTTTTAAACGTAATCTCGGAGCCAAATTAGCCGCCGGCCAATACCTGGCTTTTCTGGACGACGATTCCTACCCCTCTGCCGACTGGCTATTCCATGCCAAAAAGATTTTTGACTTGTTTCCTCAAGCCGGAGCTGTCTGCGGTCCTTGCTTAACCCCTCCAAAAGATGGTCTTTTCCAGCAGGCATCCGGACTTTTTTGGTCAAGTTTTTTGGGCAGTGGGGGAGCCGGATCATACCGTAATTCCATTAAACCCGCCAGGTACGTTGACGATTTCCCAAGTGTCAACCTGATTGTCAAAAAAAGTTTATTTAACAAAATCGGTGGTTTCGATACCCGTCGTTGGCCCGGTGAAGACACTCTTTTGTGCCTTCAGATAACCAAAGATCACCACCAAAAAATCATTTACCATCCCGCCTTAGTTGTTTACCATCATCGCCGGCCCGTCCTCCTTCCTCATCTTCAACAATCTGTCCGCTATGCTCAAAGTCGGGCTGATTATGCCAAACGTTTTCCTCAAACTAGTCTCCGTCTCGGTTATCTGCTTCCCTCTGTCTTTGCAGTTGGTCTGGCGATTTTGCCCTTCCTCCATTTTTCTTATTTACTACTTTATCCATATTTATTTTATGTTCTTATCCTCTTATTAACTTTCTTTAGTTTTCTTTTTCAGGGTAATAACTTAGTCTTATCTCTTGTTGCCACCGTAGTTATCCCCATCACTCACTTGGCTTATGGCCTATTCTTTATTTGGGGTATACTCAAAACAAACTTTATTTTTAAACCACACAAAATAAATGTCAAAAACGGCCAGTATATCGGCGGCTAAGTTTTCCATCGCCATTTCTTATCCGCCAATTCCATCACCAAAGGGTTCTCCTTTGCTAACTCAAAACCGTCAATTCCAGTGGACTAATACCGGCAATCATATTTATCCAGTCATTCCTGCTTCTGCCGCTACTCTTTTATCAAAATCGGGTTATCAGGTCTATTGGGATGATGCTATAAGCACAAATTTGACTCCCTCCGTTTGGTTTAACCAGTTATTACGCCGCCGTCCCAATCTGATTGTTATTGAGACCAAAACACCGGTTGTTAAATACCACTGGCAAATTATCAAAAAAATAAAAAACCATTCCTCTGCGCACTGGTCGCCAATAGTAGTTCTAATGGGCGATCACGTCACTGCCATGCCCAAAGAATCGCTCCAAAACAGTCCGGTGGATTATGTTCTGACCGGTGGTGATTACGACTTTATGCTTCAAAATCTCTGTGATCATTTAACTCACAAAACAAAATTGGAGCCCGGTTTTTGGTATCGCTCTGGCAAAACAATTTTAACCACTGGCCAATTTAGTCTAGTCCATCATCAGCTCGATTCTCTGCCCATTATTGACCGCGAATTAACGCAGTGGCAGCTCTATGCTTATCACAATAACAACTACCGTTATCTTCCCGGTGCTTACATTATGTCCGGTCGTGATTGCTGGTGGGGTAAATGTGCTTTTTGCTCATGGACAACTCTCTACCCGGGTTCCCAATTCCGTTGTTTCTCTGTCGACCGCACCGTAGCCGAAATCACCAATTTAGTCGATAACTTTCATGTTCGAGAAATCTTCGATGATTCCGGCACTCTTCCTGTTGGCCAATGGCTTGACGACTTCTGCCACCGCTTAATATCCACCGGACTTAACAAAAAAATCCGTTTTTCCTGCAATCTCCGCTTCGGCTCTGTCACTGCAAATCAGTACCAGTTAATGGCCAAAGCCGGTTTCAGATTAATACTTTATGGTTTCGAATCCGCCAACCAGACAACCCTCGACCGAATCAACAAAAACAATCGGGTAGAAAACGCTGAAAAAGATTTGAAACTGGCCAAACGCGTCGGTCTTCAGCCTCATGTCACTATCATGTTGGGTTACCCCTGGGAAACTACAGCTGAAATCAACAACACCTTATATACCGCTAAATCTCTTTTTCGGCAAGGCCTAATCGACAGCATGCAGGCTACCATAGTCATTCCTTATCCCGGAACACCCCTGTTTTCTGATTGTAAAAAACAACACCTTTTGTTGTCGACTAATTGGAATGATTACGATATGCGTCATCCTGTTATCAAAACACAATTAAATCCGGCCGAATACCCGCGTCTCGTCCAACAATTATTCAAGGGCATTATCACTCCCAAATTTATGCTCAACCAGGTGCTATCGATCAGGTCTTTTGAGGACTTTCAGCACCTACTTAAGTATACTTATAAGTTTTTTCAGAAACTCAAAGATTTTTCATCGTGACTGCTAGTAAAAACCTAATCATTCTTTATTTTCCATCACCGTTTCCTGCTTACCGTCCCTGGAGCGGCGTTCCTCTTTCCTTGTTGGCTATCTCCCGTCAGTTAGACCAGCAAGGCTATACTATCAAGATTTTTGCCCGTCATTTACAAACCAATACTCTTAAAAGCCTCCTCTCTTCTTCTTCCGGCGCTGTGTGCCTTGGTATCTCGGTCATGACCGGCTATCAAATTCTTGACGGTCTCAAAATCGCCCGTGCTTTCAAGAAAGCCTTTCCCCATATTCCTATCGTCTGGGGCGGCTGGCACCCGTCAATCCTTCCCCTGGAAACTATAAAAAACAAATATGTCGACATTATCGTAAAAGGCCAGGGTGATGAAACTTTTACCCGGCTGGTCCATCGTCTCCAAAACAAGCAATCTCTTAAGTCCTTAAATGGGATTGTCTACAAGTCCCACCGCCAGATAGTCAATAATCCCGACAGTCAACCGGTTAATCTTGCGACTTTACCTCCCATCCCTTATCACCTTATTGATCTCTCTCGTTGTATTGGCAATACCGAATATGGTCTCCGCACTATTCCCTATATCTCCAGTTACGGTTGCCCTCACCGCTGTGGTTTTTGCGTCGAACCAATCGTTAATAAAAACCGCTGGGTGGCCACCCCTGCCACCCAGGTCGTCCAGGAGTGGCAAAATTTAGTAAAAAATTATCAGGCCGATTCTATCGCCGTAATTGACAGTAATTTTTTTGTCGACGAATCTCGTGTTCGGTCAATTTGCCAGGCCATAATTAACCGCAAGTTAAACATCAAATGGGGGAATGCCAATGGTCGTGTCCGTCAGATGTCACAGTTCAAAAAATCTACCTGGAGCTTAATGCACCGAAGTGGTTGCTCTATGATTTTGACTGGTGCCGAATCTGGCTCTCAAGCCGCCCTCGATCTGGTTACCAAAGATATCAACGTCGACGACATTAAAAAATTTACCCATCTCTGCAAAACTTATAACATAAAAATCCTATACTCATTTCTAGTCGGGCTTCCCTGGTCCAAAGACGCCGGCGAGAATAATCGTTTTGTCCAATCTGAATACCGATCCACTCTTTCCCTGATTAGCCAGTTGTTAAAAATCTGCCGGCGCAACCGCTACACTTATTATCTTTTTTTGCCATATCCGGGTGCTCCACTTTTTGACCGGGCAGTTAAACTGGGGCTGGATTACCCCCACAGTCTTCGGGGGTGGAGCCAATATCTTATGTCACCCGAAGACGCTTTCAACACCTCCGTTCATCAACGCTGGATTTCCTCACATGACGCCCGGCTGACAGCTATGTTAACCCAATATATTTTCGGCCTGATGGACCAGGACACCTACCCGACCCTTCTTTCTCGAATCACCAACCCGTTCCTCCGCCCTCTATTTTCCCTGTCATTCTATATTGCTCTATCCTTAGTTAGGATTCGCTGGTATTTCAAATACTTCGGATTACCCATCGATTATTATTTTTTCACCCTAGTCCACAAGCATGGCGGCCTTATCTAAATCTCCCAATCCGTTAATCTCCTTTGTTATCCCCACCCTCAATGCCGCTATCATCCTGCCTGCTTGTTTGCATTCCATCCGTCGTCAAAAAACTTCCGGATTTTCGATTGAAATAATTATCGCCGACGGTGGCTCGACCGATGGCACCCAGAAAATTGCCCATAAATTCAAAGCAAAAATAGTTCATAATCCCCTCAAAACCGCCGAGTCAGGCAAGGCCATTGGAGCCAAACATGCCAAAGGCGCTTATATTGCCCTAATCGATTCCGACAATCTCCTGCCTTCTGCCTCTTGGTTATCGGTTATGCTAAAACCCTTTAATTTAGTTCCTTCTCTTATAGCCACCGAACCCATTAAGTTTACTTATCGGCGTCAGGCAGGGTTTATCGAACGCTATTCAGCCTTGTTCGGTGCCAATGATCCTTACGCCTTTGTCTGCGGTATTACTGATCGGCAAAATTTTATTAACTTCCGCTGGACCAGCCTGAAATTGGCAGTAAAAGATTATCCCGATTTTTTGCTTTTAACCCTGATCGCCGGCACTCCGCTACCAACGCTGGGGGCCAATGGCACAATCTACCGCGCCTCGTTTTTAAAAAAATTACTTACTGCCGATTATCTCTTCGATATCGATATTATCAGTCAATATCTAATTCATAATTCCAGCTCCCTGCTTTTTGCCAAAGTAAAAATTGGAATTATTCACACCTTCTGCGAATCCTCTATAACAAAATTCATCCGCAAACAAAACCGACGCCTGGTTGACTACTATTATTACCAACCCTTACGCAGTTTTAACTGGGGACAAGCCAACTCGCTCGGTATTGTAAAATTTACTCTTTATAGTCTTACAATATTGCCGTCACTATTTGACAGCCTACGTGGATATTTCCACCGGCCCGATCCTGCCTGGTTTTTTCACCCCTTAGCCTGCCTTTTGTCTTGGTTCATCTATACCAAGGTGACCCTAGCAAAATTTTTCCACCTTTTAAAACCTGTTAATCGGCTATCATGGCGGCAATAAAAACAATTCTCCACCTGACTCCATTTTTTTCTCCCAATATCGGCGGTGTCGAAACCCACCTCACCGATTTGACCACAGCTTTAAGCACAAAAAAATATAAAAATATCGTCCTAACCTATTCTCCCATCACTACCCCCCATACCTCCTGGAAAAAATCCGAATCGCCCAATCCTCACTTGTTTATCCGCCGTTTTGCCTGGATCGGCCGCAACCTCTTTCATCGCCTCGAAGCCAAACCCTTAATAAATTTTCTCTACCTCACCCCTTATTATTTTTTCCGCGTTTTCATTTGGCTGTTGTTTCATCCACGGCCTATCGACACCATTCATTCTCATGGCTTAAACGCCGCCCTGGTCGGCATTATCATCAAGGCCATCTTTCGCTTTCCCAACCACATCCTTAGCATTTATTCATCTTACGATTCCGTTCCTCAATCGCCCCGGCTAAAGCGTTTAATGTTATTTATCCTCAATCACGTCGACCATATTTTAACCCAGTCAAAAATATCTCTTCGCCAGCTAATTCAATTAGGAGCCAGTTCGTCTAAGCTATCGATCTATCATCACTGGATCGACCTTCGCCGCTTTTCTCCCCAATCGCAAAAATCCGCCCGGGAAATAACTCATCTTCCGCCAGGCTTCACGGTACTTTTCATTGGCCGACTTATTCCTCAAAAAGGGGCGTTACTTCTGGCCAAAGTCGCCGCCAAACTCCCCCGGATCAACTTTGTTTTTGTCGGGGGAGGCCCGGATTATTTTCGGCTAAAACAATACTCTAGTCGTTTTCCAAACATTAAACCGGTTGGCAATGTTCCTTACCACCAACTCCACCATTATTATGCCTCTGCTGACCTCTTTTGTCTGCCTTCTCTTTACGAAGAAGGGTGGGGGAGAGTAATCCTTGAAGCTTTAGGTTGTGGCATTCCGGTAGTCGCCTCAAATTTAGGCGCCGTTCCCGAAGTCATCACACCATCTGTTTCTTTTATCGCCAAGCCCACCGTTGCCAATTTTTCCCGGCTGATTTCCAAGCTTTACCATCAACCTAAGCTATATATAAACCTTCAAAAAAATTGCCGTTTCTACGCCCTCCGCCATTTTAGTATCAAAAATCTTGAGCTAATCACTCGCTACTATTAACCCCTGCAGGCTTCAAGGTAGCAACTTAGTTCTCGGTGTTCAGTCAAATCCAGTCTCTCCACCTCCGGCATATCACTTTTTCGATAATCCGATATGCTTATATCTTGAAAACCAGCTCCTTTAATTAGGTCCTTTAACGATTGCTGATTGAACAACCATTCGTGAGGACGAATAAACCTTCGGCTAAATTTTTCTAGGAACCCTCTAGGTCTTCTATTTTTTTCAAAGCCAAAAAATTCACCACAAAAAAGATTCGCATCTTTATTTTTCTCATATTTTGCAATTAATTTATCTAAGTCCGGAACTACAATCCTTATCCGTCCATCTTTCTTTAGTACCCGAAAGCACTCCTTTAAAACATCTTCGACTTGCCAGTAATCCAAATGTTCCAATACATGAGAGCAGTATATCCAGTCAACGCTTCCGTCTCTCAAAGGTAACTTTTTTCTGATATCTGCTAATTTAATCTCCGGCCAACCAACATTATAGGAATTCTTAAGCCACCCCATTTTAACGGCCAAAGACCGTAAGCCTACTAGTTTACTGCTAACCGGTAAAATTCCCCAATCAAAATTAATCCAGTTTTCAACACCGCTTGGTCCACATCCCAGATTCACTTTCACCATAACCATATATAATAACCTATTGAACCAAAAAAAACCGACGCTCTTGGTCATTGCCAACACAAATATCGGCACTAGTTTAAGTGGCGGAGATCAAATATTTTTAAATATTGTCAAATACTGGCAACCCTATTTTGATGTCACGGTCTTAGGCAGTTCCGAATCCCATCGACTTTTAGCCCAAAAACATCTTCATCAAATTAATTTTATAATGACTGATTCCGCCAGTCCTTATTCAACCACCAATCTTTGGCAGCTTTTTCGCCACTACCTTCGCCGGCTATCTAAGGGGCTTATTGCAATCATCCGCCACTCCGAACTCCGCCATTTTGACTATGTTTATACCGCCTCCGATTTTTGGCCTGATTTTGGCCTGGGATACCTTTTAAAGCTCCTTCGCCCCCAAATCTGCTGGCTAGCCGGCTACTACCTGTTTGCTCCATGGCCGCTTGATCCCCAATCTCCCTATTTCAAAAACCACCAGATCCTTAAGGGTCTGGTTTATTATCTTTGTCAGATACCTTCGCATTTCATCGCCTCGTATTTTACTGATTATATTTTTGTAACCTCAGAGCCGGATGTGGACAAATTCCGCAAGCACCAACAAAATAAACATATATCTGTTATCCGTGGTGGCGTCTATGTTCCAAACTTTTCCACTTATCGCCAATCTTTAGATTTTATTCCGATAAGTAAAAGGCCTTATGCTGCCTGCTTTCTGGGCCGGCTTCATCCCCAAAAAGGAGTTTTGGAGCTAATTGACATCTGGGCCATTGTCCGCCACCGCCTGCCCTCCGCTAAATTAATTATCGTCGGCGATGGCGAGCTCCTTCCTTCTATCAAAGCCAAAATTGGGGCCCTTGGGCTAGACCAACATATTTTCTTAGCCGGCTTCCAGACCGGTATTCCCAAATACCGGATATTTAGACAAAGCAAAATTGTGGTTCATCCGTCAGTCTTCGACAGTGGCGGCATGGCCGCCGCCGAAGCCATGGCCTGGGGGCTGCCCGGAGTGTCTTTTGATTTGCCGGCGTTAACATCGTACTACCCCCAAGGCATGCTCAAAACCCCTCTGGGTGATTTTAAACAATTTGCTGCAAACATCGTCTCACTTTTGACCAACCCTCGTCTTTACCGCCGTACTTCTCACAATGCCCTCGACCTTATCAAAAAACATTGGCGCTGGCAGCCGCGCCTGGTAAGGCTCTCCCGCCAGATCCGCTATCGCTTACCCATAACTTAATTTTTCTCCACCTGGCCAAGCAATTCGGCTGCCATTTTGTTGGCTGGATCAAGTACCAGCGACTTCTTTAGGGCATCAACAGCTTCGCTCCTCTTTCCTGTCTGTGCCATTACTAACCCATGGGCATACCAAGCTTGGGTGTTATTCGGCTGAATAGTCAGCAACTTTTTCGAATGCTCCTCCGCTAGGGCAAAATTTCCTTCCATCAAATCAATTTGTATTAAACTTAAATACGTCTGGTAAAGACCTGGAGAAAAATTCAAAGCAATCCCATAGCTCTCCCTGGCCAAATCAAGTCTACCGACCTTAAAGAAAATGTTGGCTCGGTTATGGTAGGCATCGGCATAGTTGGGTTTTATAACCGTAGACTGGGTAAAACCTTTTATAGCATTGGCGTACTGCATCATTTTCCCGTTGTTGTCCTTCTCCAAAGTTGCCAGTTTATCGTAATCGTCACCAATGTTGTTCCAAGCGTTATGGCTGTTGGGCGAAACCTGACAAGTATTTACCCATAGCTTATGATTGGTCGCCCAATCATCATTCCGAAGGTAGGCTCGAACCATAAAAAAAATCATAAGGCTAACCAATAATGTCGGTGGCACAATCTTTGCCTTTCTCCACATTTCTTTAAGAATAATTGCCAAAAATACACAAAATCCCAATGACGGTAAAAACGCGTACCTTTCAGCCACTAGCCAGCTTACCTTCACCGGAGCCATCGACGGCAAAATGGTCACTATCACAAAGGCCAAAGCAAAAAATAACCTTTTATCTTTAAAATAAAAATAAACTGTCATAGCCAGATAATTAAGCAAAATCGACCAATTCAGCCACACCGGTAATACGTACATCGTATGATAGAGTGTCAGATCAAACGGTGCCCAAAATAATTGTAGATACTTGGCCAATCCGGTGGGGTACTGAAAAAAAGGGTCGTAGTAGATACTGTCACTTAAGTTGTAGCCGGTATTGACCACATTTATTCTCCCCACAATATGATGCCAGCCAAACGCTAAAGCAACTATAAATACTATCACCAAATAAGGTGTTATCTGCCAAATTCTGGACAATATTTTTTTATTACCTCTAAACATCAGGTAAATAATTACCAAAGGAAATATGGCAAATATCCTGGGGAAGTCGTTAAGATAAGCCAACAAGAACAATCCCGCTGCACCAATCAATAACTGCCATCTACCGGTTTCAAAAAACTTAATCGTCAAAAGCAAAATTATCAAACTATAAAAAGCAATAAATAAATAGGGTACCCCCGATATCCAGGAAACCGCCTCTACATGGAGCGGGTGAACCGAAAAAATCAACACCGTCATAATTGCCAGCCATCTATCCTGATAGATCTTATAAATCGCCACAAAGGCCAAAACACAAATTATTATGTAAAATATGGTACTGACCAAATGATACTGGAATGGCTTAACCCCAAACACAAACGCTACCATTGATTTAAGTATGTTGGTACTGCTTAGTCCCTTAAACCCTACTCCCAAATTCGCAATTAACGGATTATGAGGAATTGTCGCGTAATCATCGGATACAAAATCCCCGTTTAAAGAATTAACAAACAGCGCCAATAATCCTAAAGCAAGGCCGATTAAAAATTTATTGTTCTCTTTCAGAATTACCCCCAAACTTTTGCCCATCAAAAGGGTCTCCGCCTGCCTGTATTCTCCGACTTTTTGTCCGTTACTGTCAATCACCGCTCTCAACTTTTTTATCTTTTTCTGTGACATATTTTTTACATTCTATCAAAGATTGGGTTTATTGCCCACTCTGGCTTATATCCCAACTGTGTTCTTGATTTTTCAATTTTAAATTTCATGTTTTTCCTTGAAGCCGCCTCGATGTTTTTTATAAAGTTTAGTTTTCCACCCATCTGGCCAAATGGCTTCAGGCAGCTATACGCCATAGATACCAACCAATTTAGTGGCTTTTTAAGACCTGTCATCATATATGCTCTCTCCCTGTAATCTCTGGCTTCAATGTTAAACCCGCCCAAAATATAATCCTCTCCGCATTGGCCTTTCTCCGCCGCCAAAATTAGCCCTCTGGCTACATCCCTCACTTCAACAAAGTTTACTGTCCGGTTTTGATCTCCAATCGACAGCATTATTCCTCCCGGAATCGCCCCACCGCACCATCTCTTCACCACCTCGGCCATCCCTCTGCCAAGCGTCACCCTGTAGAACTGCGCCGAATCAATCACAATTGTCGGGTATACCACCACGCTGTTTATTTTCTTCTTGCAAGCCATCCATGATCTATACTGCTTTAGCTTACTTTGTTCATACCAGTTATTCCCGTCTTCTTCGATTCTTTCCGAATCCTCCATTACACTTTCATCCCCGCGATCTTTGAATATCGCCGCCGTTGACACTAATACTAATCGGGTATTTTTGTTTACCATAAGTTTCATCAACTCCTCTGTTGCCCCGACGTTTACCCTGAAAAACCTTTCCGGGCTGTTATCAAAAATATTCTGATACACCGCTAAATGAAAAACTATGGCACAACCCTCAATAAATTTTCTGACTTTTTCAGTATCACCAATGTCTCCTTTAAACACCTGTGTCTGAGACATTCTGTAGTTATCCTGTCTAGTCAAAATTCTTACCCGGTATCCTTGGCTAAGTAATTCTCTTACTAGAAACTTACCAATATTTCCGGTAGCGCCGGTAACTCCGACCGTTTTTTGCTTCATATTACATATACTTTCTATAAGCCATCTTTGTTTTCAGAAAAGCCAAAATCTTGCTCCCCAGGCCGCCTAGCCCTCCAATCCTAAACTGTTCCCAAAACAATCGGGCCAATCCTCGATTCCTCAACATTGCCCGAACATACAAAAAATACGCCGCCGCCACATTACTTTCAATTTCCTCCTTGCTGTAATCCGGATATTCAAAAACCGCCGTATTGCCATCATACTTATCCCAATCTTTGGTTTTCAAGTACTTCTTCTCCTCCAGGTAGGCAAAAAACGGAGTTCCCGGTTGCGGGGTACAGATTGATGTTTGAAAATCATACATCAGCCCCTCATCGATTAGCTTGCTTAAAAATTTTATCGTCTCCTTGTCCTCCTTCAAAGTTGAGCCCATTGCCCCAAAAGTAAAAGTTCCATACATCCTAATCCCTAGCATTTTTGCCTTCCGTAATACTTCGAGCATCCTCTCCACATTTATATTTTTTTTCATCCCCAAACCGGTTTGCCGGCCTACCGACTCTACCCCAATCCTGATTTTATAATAACCGGCACTTTTCATTTCTTTCATGACTTTCTCGTCCAAAGTCCAGTAGCCGCACATGGCATCATACTTCAGCTTTTCCAAACTGTTTTCCTTGATAGAAGCACATAGCCGGTACACGAAATCTACTGAAGTATTGTGGTTTTCCTCGTCAAAAAAAACCCCTTCCATTTGTGGGTATTTATTTTTCAGGTATTTTATTTCTTCAATAATACTGTTTATATTTCTTTCCCGGAAATTTGGCTTATCATAGTAAGCCTGCCTGGCGACGCAAAAAGTGCAATTCATTTTGCAGCCCCGGCTGGCAAAAAATTCAATTTCCCGATAGTCACAGCCGCCAATATTGGAATAATTAATTCTGGCTATATCCTCATCTTCAGGAAAAGGTAAGCTATTTATATCCAAAAGTTCCCTTCTTTTATTTGGGTACACCCCGGCAATATCGCTCTTCTTTTTCCCTCTGATAATATCAAGTACTGTCATTTCGTATTCCCCTAGGCAAACAAAGTCCACTCCGTCCTCAATTACCTGTAAAGGATATGCCGTTGGATGTTGACCGCAAAAAATCAACTTTGTTTTAAATTTTTTCTTAAAAGCTAAAGCGAACTTTAGATCGTCCTGATAAACTACCGAAGAAGTCTCCATTACCAAATAATCCGGTCTAACATTTTTATATTTCTCAAAATATTCTTTCCAACTTAACGCCTCATAGTTACCATCCACCATCACAACTTGATATCTATCGTCTTTCTTTAATAGGGTAGATAAATACGCCAATTCATACGGGTAAAAACAAAATGATCGATATTTCCCCACCTTAGCCGACCATCGGCTGGGAAACACAATATATTTATTACCCGCTTCATCCATTCCCACCGAGTTGGCGATTAAGATAGATTGATCTTTCTTATTTTTTTGCATTTATGAATTAAAACATAATCTGATTGCTTCTTCACCTCTCTGCTATCACCTCCACCACTCCACTATTTCGCATTAAAGCCAATCCCAGCGCCATCGGAATAAACACAAATTGCAAGGGCAAAACAGCGATCCTCATCCCAACAGATAACTTTGTTATGCCAAGATAACCTAAAAAAGCGTACAGCAGCGTCTGTTTATACTCTAAAAGAAAATAGTTCACCCTAACCTTTTTAAAACCTGACTCCTTTAGCATCTTGACTACCGAGTTTGCCGACAATAAATACTCATGGTACGGGTAATCGAGGTGGAACCAGCTCTTTTGGGCCAATTTTGCTTCCCAGCAATCCCGATTAGGAAATCTTAAAACTACCCGACCGCCCTTCTTAAGTCTTTTTTTGATTGACACCACAAATTTAGCAGGGTTGTCGGTATGCTCAATTACATGAAAAGCGGTAGCCAGGTCATATTTTCTTTTATCTGTCTCTTTTTCTGACTCATTTATCCACTGTAATCGTGAAGTCAAATAAGGGTATTTCTGCCTGCCTGCCTCAATCGCCCCGGCCGAAATATCTTCACCCCAAACATTATGCCCTAATTTATAAGCCTTATTTACAAACTCTCCCGCCCCACATCCGATATCAATAACTACCGGCTTTTTCTTTTTTGTCAGCTTCGTTATGTTTCTGGATACCAGCCATTCCATAATCCCCCAACCTTTAAGTCCCGACCCTCTTTTATAGTATGCCTCGTTATATGTCTTTTTTTCTAAATTATCTTTGGGCAAAAACATCAAATCACACTCCTGGCACCACAAGTAATTTTCAAAGTGTTTTTCGTCAGAAATATTCTTCCCACACACCCTACATTTTTGCCGCTGCATTTGCCTCATAATCATAGCCTTTCAGTTTTTCCCTGATAATCACTAACTGCATTAAATAATTGTTTAGCTTTTTAGACCTAACTAGCCATTTATTAATTAAGTCCAAAATAATAGGTGGACAGGCAACGTAAAAAAAGATTTTTGCCAACACTCTATAATGCTTCTTCGCCAGCGGCGGCAAAAGACCGGTAGGCAGTTTTTTTTGAATATAAAATAATCCTCTCCCGTGGGTAAAAAACCTTTTTTTGATATCCTCGTAGTTTAGCTCATGATGATGGATTGTTTTTAATTTTTTATCCAAATATAGCTTCATTCCGGCCAGTTTTGCCCGGTAGCCAAAGTCAACATCTTCCCAGGCTGGTACCGTAAAAGCCTCATCAAATTTTAGCTTGTTATTAAACAAAAACTCTCTTTTTACTGAAACATTGCACGTCCAAAAATAGTACCACGGCATTAATACCAAGTTTCTCTTTCCATCAATGGCTTTATATTTAAAATGCATTTGACTGGCTTCCGTTAGCCAAACCATAGCCGTGTTTTTTATCATTACCGGGTCTTCAACCATTTCTCCGATTACCGTCTTGCCCATTCCGGATCTTGTTTGGTGAAACTGCCAATGTCGGCGTAAAAAATCATTTTTTACGATGGTATCGTCATTTAAAAAAATTATTATCTCCCCTTTGGCTTTAGCTATACCAAAATTCCGGGCACCGGCCGGCCCCAAATGCTTTCGGTAAAATATCTTTACCCTTTTATCCATTTTCTCAATTTTTCTTAACCATTCTATGTTTTGACCATCGGATCCGTCATCAATCACCACTATCTCGAACCTCCCTTTAAACTTGTTTGCCAAAATCGAATCTATTGCCAAGGCAATTATCTCACCTCGGTTATAAGTTGGAATCAGTATTGTTATCTCCATTTTTATCACCTGATCACAAATTAACTCAAAGCCCCATCCGGATACCGCCGGTAAGTAACACTGTCTTTACCTTGAACTAAATATAAAAAAAATCCTCCTTTGTTTAAAAACCTCATTAATAGTCCGGTCGCCTTTCTTAAAAACTTTAAAAACCATCTTGGCTCTCGGCTCAAACATCCTAAAAGCCGAAAACTTAGGTTTCTCCCGGTCACATATTTGATTTTATTGTCTAGCTTATTGTTTTTAATCAATCCTTTTATTACCTCGTTTAAACTATAAATATTAGTCTCATTAATCTCGTCTTCCCAAAAAATACTCCGTATCCAGCTTATGTAGGCTTTTCTATTTTCCGCCAACTTTTTCATGGATGTTACCAAATCTTCATCCCCGGCTCCGGTCAAGTTGCCAATTCTTAAAATCACATAAGACAAATTTTTATGATTCTTTTGTCCTTTTTGCAGCTCCTCTTCCGCTCCAAGTTTTGACCACCCATAAACATTATCAGGGTGGGGGGCATCGCCCGGGCGGGCTCCTTCTGCGCCGGTTGAACCATAGGCATCTATCGAGCTGAAATAGACTATATTAATTTTTTTGTCTTGTTCGATTGCTTCAATTAATTTCTTCATTCCTTCTACATTTATTTTAATGCAATCAGGATGATTTAAGCCCAACTTAGCAGCCATATGAATAACCACATCACATTGATTAATTTCCTTTTTCGTCCGTTCTGGAAGATTCAAAATATCGCCTTCTATCCAATTTATTCGGTCTCTTAAAAATTGTTTTTTTTCATCCCGAAATAGCGCCACACATTCAAAGCCTTCGCCAATCAGCATCTCCATCACCTTTTTTCCCACTCCGCCTGTGGCTCCGGTTACAAAGATCCTCATATCTTTCTCTTCATTAAACTAAATTTTTCCCAACCATAAAAACATGATCCTATTAATCCCAAGCCTACCTTTTGGCCTATCCCGTTTCTTTTCAAAAAATATGCAGCTGCCGTCAACAACAATCTTCCTAACTTAATATCCAAAATCGATAGATTTTTTGTTCTCATATTAATACTGCTGCCATCAAACCGGCTCCAATCAAACCGCTTTACCAGACCTTTGCTGACTGCTTCTTCAAACATCTTCGTTCCCGGATAGGGTGTAATCGACGAAAAACCTACTGAATCAGGATTCAACAATACTAATTGTTTTAATGTAGTTCTAAGTGTCTCTACTGTATCGTCTGGCAAACCAATCATCATTAAGAAATGCAATTTTAATCCTATTTCTTTGGCAAACCCGGCAATCTTTTTTACATCGTCAAATGTTACCCCCGGTTTACCTTCCTTTTCCAAAAGTTCCCGATCAAGCGTTTCTACACCCACATTAATTCCCTGACATCCGGCTTTTCTCATTAATATCAGCAGCTTTTTTGACACTAAGTTAATCCTGGTTTCACACCACCAATTAATTTCAATCTTATCCTTGATAATTTCACGGCAAATTTCCTCTACCCGCTGCCCGTCCAAGGTAAACGTTGCATCCCGAAAAAGCACATTTTTTATCCCTAGCTTACTTATAACTCTAATTTCCTTTAAGACTCTTTTGGCCGTCATATACCGCCATCTTTTTCCCTGAACTAAAGGGTAAGGGCAATAATAGCTACAGGGAAAAGGGCATCCCCGGCTGGTTTGAATAGTTGTCACCCTGCCTTCCAATAAGCCATATTTATATCTATCCAAATTGGTTAGTTCTCTGGCCGGTATGGGAAGTTTGTCCAAATCAATTGGCACTTTTATTTTGGAATTAACAACCACCTTACCTCCGACTATTTGAGCGGTCCCTCCGGCTTCCTTGCCGGAAAGATATGATTCAAAATTCAGGTCACACTCAGAAAATATTACCTTTTCTGCCTTGGATTCCCTAATTATCCGTCTCAAAATTTTCGGGTAATTTATCCCCGTTTTTAAAATTATTTCTACTTTAGGAAAATCTTCCTTTATTTTTTTATAAAAATGGCAGTCGTCTTCCACCGTCGGCAACGAAACATTACCAATCACCATGTCAATATTTTCGGCAGAAATAATATCCTTATAATAGTCATATTCGGTAAGATTTTCGGCAATACCGTCAACAAATCTGGTCAAGAAAAATTTTTTCGATCTTTTAATGCTGGCGGCTAAAATTAACAAATCAATCGGCGGCAGCCGTACCTCCTTACTTATGGCATATCCGAGACCTCCGGCCATATCTCTGTTAATATTTTCGTTTTTTGCCGGGGTATTTATCATTAAAACCCGTTTTTGTCCTACTTTATTGTTCATCTAATTTCTCCTAAATTTTATCAAAGTTATCTATGTATAATAGTCTGATGAGTGAAATCTGGGAAGAAATTATTAATATCTCTAAACGGTCAGAGCTCCTTCGGCAAATGGTCGGCCGGGAGGTAAAGTCACGATACAAGCAATCTATTTTAGGCTATTTTTGGGTTATCCTAAATCCGTTAGCCCAGATGTTAGTTATGAGTTTTGCCTTCTCTTTAATTCTAAAAATTCCCACCAACGCTAGTCCCAACATCCCCTATGCCATTTTTCTCTACGTCGCCCTGTTGCCCTGGAATTTATTTGCCAGCTCTCTCTCCTCCGCCTGCAACTCTTTAGTTAGCGCCTCCGCCTTAATCACCAAAGTTTACTTTCCTCGTACCATTCTGATAATTTCTTCCATTTTTGCCAAAATTATTGACTTTATTTTCGCCTCTACCATCCTAATAGGCTATATGCTGATTTTAAAAATTCCGGTTAACCTCAACATCCTTTGGATTATACCCATATTTATAATTCAGCAAATTTTCACTCTCGGCCTAGCTTTATTCTTTTCAGCCGCCAATCTTCTTTACCGGGATATACAATATCTTCTTGGCCTGGTTCTTTTCCTCTGGATGTACCTTACCCCGGTAATTTATCCGGCTGACCTGGTTCCTCAAAATTTCCGTTACCTTTTTCAATTAAACCCCATGGCCGTAATTATTAATGCCTATAGGCAAACACTTCTGGGTGGCGGCCAGCCAAATTTTTTAAGTCTCTTAACTGCCCTCATTGTTTCTTTTCTAACTCTTTATCTCGGTTTTCTTTATTTTAAATCTAAAGAAAGGGTCTTTGCCGACAATATCTAATATGCCCACCCACACCATTGTCTTCGAAAACGTTACAAAAAAGTTTCAACTTCAGAATCACAAAACCTTCAAAGAGCTCTTACCGGCCATATTGCAAGGAAAATCAGCCTACCAACCATTTACCGCCTTAAATAATATTTCTTTCTCCGTCGAACAGGGAACCGCCTTGGGCATTATCGGCTCCAACGGATCGGGCAAGTCGACTATTTTAAAGTTGATTGCTAAAGTAATGACCCCAACATCAGGCCAAATAACCGTCGACGGCACCGTTTCACCCCTGATTGAGCTTGGGGCCGGATTTCACCCCGAGTTGTCAGGCAAAGAAAATATTTATCTCAATGCCTCCATCCTTGGTCTGACCAGAAAAGATATTGATGCCAATTACGACCAAATTATCCATTTCTCTGAATTGGGCCAGTTCATCGACCAACCGATTAAACACTACTCTTCCGGCATGTATATGAGATTAGCCTTTTCGATTGCTATCCACGTGAATCCCAGTATTTTACTAATTGATGAAATTCTGACAGTAGGCGATCTTTCCTTTCAGGCCAAATGCTACGCCAAAATGGAAGAATACAAAAGAAAAGGCGTCACCATCGTCTTTGTTACTCACGATTTAAATCTTGTTCGCGACTTTTGCCATCAGGTTATTTACATGAGAAATTCTGAAATTTCTTTTCAGGGGGAGCCGGTTCTGGCATGTCAAAAATATCAAAACGACCAAAACCCGTTATAAGCCTTTTTGTCCACTGTTACCCTCCGGCTAATGGCGGTGTTGAGTTTCTTACAAAAAACATAAAAGCCCTCCTGGACCGCAAATTTGAAGTTCACGTTTTTACGGGTAGGGGCTTATCTCTTGATAGCTACAAAACCTTTTCCCAATTTATTCCCAGTGAATCCGATCCTGTTATTCACCGTCTTGACTTAAATATTCTTTCTCAACGGCTTGCCAATAAGCTGCTCAATAAAATAGTCTTTAAAATCGGCTTTTTCTCACCTTTTTATTTTGGCCCTATTTTAAAATACTCTCCCCAAGACCTAGCTATTATTCAAAAAAGCGACCTCCTCTTCGGGCTTGGACTTCCCACCAAAATGATCTACGATGCTTACCGTTTCTCCTCACTTTACCAAAAAAAACTGTTAATTCTGACTGCCTACCACAATGTCAGTTATTACAATAATTGCTACTTTTTTCAAAAGGCTTTTGATCAAGCTTCAGGCATTGTCACCCTTACTCCTTTAGAAGAAAAGGAATTACTTTCAAATTACAAAATCCGACAGGACAAGATTCACCAAAACACCTTCTGTCCTTACACTACCAAGCAAATTAACCATCAAAACCGTCTCAACCTACAAGCTCCTCGTCATTTTAGTCAGCCCGTAATAGGCTATATCGGCCAAATCTCTCCCCGCAAAAACCTGCCGATGTTCAAAAGCCTCCTTGACCATAATTTTCGTGTGATTTTTGCCGGTGCCAGAACTGCCAGTTCACCCTTAGTCGAAAAAACTTTTGCCTCCTACCTGGCCTCCGGCCAACTGAAAATAATTTACAATTTCCCCGAAGCAGATAAAAGACAAATTTACTCTCAGATTGATTTTTTTGTTAATCCCTCTATTGAAGAAAGCCTGGGTATAGTCAACTTTGAAGCCATATTTTATGGCAAAATCCTTTTAGCCCACCGCCTTTCACCCTTTTCCGGTCTTCTGCCCGCTCCCCGCCTGAATCAGGTCTTTTCTACCCCCACTCAACTTCTAAAAATCGTCAACCATCTCAAACAAACCCCTTCCGTTTGTAGCCAAATAGTCTATAAACAACATAGAATTCTTACAAAATACAACCTGGATCAATTTTCTTTTCAACTTATTAATTTAATAAACAATCTTAAATGAACAAAAAATCCGAGGATATAAATAAAAAAAAGCTGGCCGACACCCAAAAAATAATTAGCGATATCGCCAAGGTCAAATCCTGGTATCACCAAATCACTCTCACCCCCGGCGTAGTTACTCCCGGGGTCAATGATTCTGCTCAAGTCCTTAAACTCTTAAATATTCCCAAAAATTGCCGCGGCTTAAAAGTACTGGACCTTGGGGCTAGAGATGGTTTTTTTTCTTTCGAGCTTGAAAAACGCGGTGCCCAAGTACTGGCTGTCGATTACGTCCCGGCCAATTCTACCGGTTTCGATGTCGCCAAAAAATATCTCAAAAGCAAAACCGTCCAATATCGCCAGGACAATATATACAATATAACTCCTCAAAAATACGGTACTTTCGATATTGTTTTATTTTTAGGCTTACTCTACCATCTACCCGATCCCATCCGAGCTTTAAAAATTGTCAGATCAGTAACCAAAAAATCTCTCTATATCGAAACCCAGGGAATCGAAAACTCCTTCCTTCTCCCTGACGGTAGCTTTGCCCAATTATCCGCAGTCGCTCCGGTTCTTTCATCTACTCCCATCATGCAGTTTTACCCCAAGAAAACCTTAAACAACGATCCTTCAAACTATTGGGCCCCTAACATGGCTTGTTTAGTCGCCATGCTTGAAGAAACCAACTTTAAGGTTGTTAGCCAAAAAGTCAACGGGGGTCGCCTGATTGCCGAATGTGTTGTCTCCTCTGACCACTTTACCGAGGCAATTATGGATATCGCCGTTGGCAATAAAATGCCCAATTCGTGGTAAAAATGAACATCAAAACTACCAATTTAAAAGGTAAAAAATCGGTTGGCAAAAAATATTGTCGTCAATTTGCCCTAAATGGCGAAAGCTTTTTATCCTACGCCCAAAACGCCGAAGACGTAGTTCTGCACCGAGCTTTCCGGCTTAAAAAAGAGGGATTTTATGTTGATATCGGAGCCGCTAACGACACCATTAACTCTGTCACCAAAAGCTTTTATCTTCAGGGTTGGAACGGCATTAACGTCGAGCCGGCACCTGACTTTTTTACCTCCTTAAGCCAGAATCGTCCCAACGATATCAATCTCAATATCGGTATTAGTAAACTCAATCAAACAATTATCTTCTATGACTGTCAGACCGTCAAAGAATGGTCAACATTTTCTCCCAAAGTATACCGGCTTCACCGCAAAAACGGTGCCAATTTTGTCAAAACACCCATTACCGTCAGCCCTCTAAAAGATGTTTTGGCAAAATACGCCGTTAAGCCTATTGATTTTTTAAAAATCGATGTTGAAGGTCTGGAAACTGCTGTTTTGGAAAGCAATGATTGGCAAAAATTCCGCCCAGCTATAGTCCTGGTTGAGTCAGAAACTCCTATCAAGCTAAAGGATTTTATGGCCGGCGTCAACTACCATTATTCTTTTTATGACGGGCTAAACTATTTTTTTGTCTCTTCTGAAACCAAAAATAAATACGGTAAATACTTATATTCGGCTAATGTCCGTGATAATTATATTACCCCCAGCCAAAAACTGTTGGCCGATCAAAGTTTAGTCGCCCTAGCCAACTTTCAAACCCAATACGGCCTTCTCGAGACCGAGTTAAAAAAAACCCAAACCGCCTATCAGCGATTATTTGACTATCAGCCCATCCTTCAGCAAAATTACCAAACCCAATACGGCCTTCTCGAGACCGAGTTAAAAAAAACCCAAACCGCCTATCAAAAGCTACTGGCTACTTTCCGGCTCTATCAATCATCAATTTGTTATAAACTATGGCTTATTGCCCAAAAACTAGCTAAAATCATAACCTTTAAAAATTAAATACTATACCAAAGACAATTTCTGCATTCACCATTATCGCCAAGAATTACTATCCCCAGGCTGCCTCATTTACCGAAAGCTACCACCGCCTCCATCCCGACCACCAGCTTTTTGTTTTTTTTATAGATAATGACTGCGTCCACAACCAAGAGACTTACAAGGCCATCCCCATAAAGGACGTCGATACTATCGCTAATCTCAAAGAACTTTCATTTAAATACAATATTACCGAATACGCTACCGCTGTTAAGCCCGATATTTTCCGCTGGTTATTCAAAAAATATCGTTTTTCCAAAATACTTTATTTCGATCCCGACATTTATCTTTACCGTCCGATTGACAAAATTTTAGGCCTCCTTGACCAGCATGACTGTGTCCTCATCCCTCATCGGACATCTCCTACCACCGATACCAAAAAACCTGACGAATGGGACTTTATGGGGTGCGGTTACTACAACCTTGGTTTTGCCGGATTCCGCCGCTGCCCAAACGTCTTTAAATTCCTTCGTTGGTGGGGTAAAAAGCTTGACAGTTTCGCCTACTCCGATTTGCAGAACTTTATGTTTACCGACCAAAAATGGATGGATTTCGCCCCCTGTTTCTTGGATACTTTTGTCCTCCGGGAAAAAGGTTATAACGTCGCCTATTGGAATCTTCACCAATATCTTGACACCTATCCCGTTAACGAGGTGTTCTTTTTTCACTTCAGCGGTTTTATGCCGGATAAAAACGTTCTCTCCAAGCACCAGAATCGTTATACTCTCGAAAACATTGGTCCCTATCGCCAACTCTTCTCTGATTACGCTCTTCGTCTTCAATATTACCAAACCAAGCACCCCGAATTATCATCTTACACTTACCCCTACGGCAGTTTCAACAATAATATCGAGATCACTCAACAAACAAAAAATATTTATCGCTATTTGTCCACCACCAATGCCGTCTTTCCCAATCCTTATAAAACCTCCGTAAAAAATAGCTTCTTTAGCCAACTCCTAAAAATTGTCAGCATCTCCAAAGAAACTAAGTTACTCAATTATTTCTTTTTACTAAACAAAAGTGAGCCGGATATTAGTAAAGAATTTCCCCTCAACGTCCCTTACAAAGAATCCGTTGTCAATGCCTATATCAATTGGCTTTTTTGCTTTGGTAAAACCATCTACCATATACCCAATTTTTTTCTGAGTCTCCAGGCCAAAATCACACCCACCCAAGCTAAAGCCAAGTTTAGCTCCAAAATACCTCTCGATTATCGGGTAATGGTCAGTTCCCTGGAAAAACTTAAAAAAGAAAAAACTAATCCCGATTTTATTACCGACGCTTATCGGATTATCTTACACCGTAACCCCGATGACCAGGGTTTCAAGAAAAATCTTTTAGAGCTCGATAATCACCAAGTCTCCCGGGAATTTTTTCTTTTCAGATTATTCAAGAGTCCGGAATTCAATTATAAACATGGCTTACGATTGTATAGCCTGCTCACAGTTTACCGGCTTTGGCTGCTACTATTATCGGCTCGTTTTATGCTATTCAAACCGCTTCTAAAACAAACCGTTATTCAAAGCAAAAAACACCATCGACCGGCAGTCGCCAATGATTATTTGCTCAATACCGGTTGGAATATTAGTGGCTATTTTGACACTGAAAGCGGTGTCGGTGAATCAGCCCGCGGGTTCATCCGGACTTTTGATTACCTCAAAACTCCCATAAACATCATCAACATCGAGCAGCCTTGGCTAAGAAGGGAAGACAAAACTTACGAAAAACGTTTTACCGCCAAGCATGACTATCTGATTAACCTGATCTGTGTTAACGCCGAGCAGGTCAAGCCCGTCATCGAAACCCAATTACCCCAAAATTACATTGCCAATAAGTACAATATTGGCTACTGGTACTGGGAATCAGATATCTTTCCCGAATCTTACAACGAAAGTTTTACCCCCTTAAACGAAGTCTGGACGGCTACAACCTATGTCCAAACCGCCATTTCCTTCCGTTCTCCCCGGCCGGTCATCTGCATTCCCCCCAGCTTTATCCCTCCGCTAAGCTCCCCGTCACAGTTTAACTTTAAAAAATACGCTCCGTCGATCATACCCGGGGACTTTGTTTTTCTCAACATCTTCGATTCCGCTTCTATTTGGCAAAGAAAAAATCCTTTTAGTCTAATCGAAGCCTTTACCAAAGCTTTTAAAGCCAAACCAGGCGTCAAGCTTCTAATCAAAACCACCCGTATCAAAAAAAGTGATATCTACCCCAAGCTAAAAGCTGCTGTTGATCAAAACCCCCAGATTAGCCTGGTAGACGGCTACCTGACCAATACCGAAATGATGTCTCTTTTAAATAGTTCTAACTGTTTTGTCAGCCCCCATCGGGCTGAAGGTCTAGGAGTGCCCCTGATAAACGCCCACTTTCTCAAGAAACCGGTAATCGCCACCAATTTTAGCGCCAATAAAGACTTTGAAACCGAAAGCAACACCTTCCTGGTTAACTACAAACCATTTGTCCTCGATAAATCAATTGGTCCCTATCCTCAAAACACCACTTGGGCTGATCCCGACATTGACCACTTAGCCCACCAAATGGCCAGGGTGCTTAACCTAGATACCGTTTCCCTTGACCATATTTGCCAACGCGCCCAAGACGAAGTTGCTTTTCATTTCTCGCCCCATCGCGTCGGTAATTTAATTATTTCCCGTCTAAAAACCATTAACCAATTTTTCTGATGGACATCACCTCTCTCCATTACTTTGTCTTTTTGGCTATTTTCGTTTTTGTTTATTATTTAGCCCCACCAAGACTAAGACTGATCCCGATCCTGCTTGGCAGCAGCCTTTTTATAATTACCCAAGATGTTGGCCTATTCTTGTTTTTACTTTTTTTCATTAGTTTAAATTATTTGTTACTAATCCTGCTAAACCACAGCCAAAATCCAATTTATCGCCGGGCGTTCCTTTTCCTTTCTGTATCTCTAAACCTCCTGGTCCTTATCTTTTTTAAATATCTCACTTTCATAACCGACAACTTGAATCGTCTTTTCTCCGGCTACCACCCTTCCCTTTCAATGTCAGCCGTCTATCAACTCGTCGCACCGCTTGGAGTCTCCTTCTTTGTTTTCAAAATGTTAAGTCTGATTATAGATACCTACCGGACACGTCAAAAATCATTAACTTTGGCTCTCCTTTTTTCCTATATCCTCTTTTTTCCCGAATTTCTTTCCGGACCCATAAACCGCTTCCAAAATTTTTTCGGTTCCCTCCAATCCCAATCAAAGTTCGTCATTACCAACTTCTACCCGGGAGTTTATCGCTTTCTCCTTGGGCTTTTTAAAAAACTCATCGTTGCTAATAGCTTTGCCGCCTTGGCAAATCCTGTTTTTGACAACCCTGCCTCTTACTCTTCTTTTCACCTTCTTATTGCCACCTACCTTTTTTCTTTTCAAATATTTTTTGATTTTTCCGGTTATTCCGATATGGCTATTGGTGTAGGCAAAATACTTGGTTTTACCATCCCCGAAAATTTTAATTCTCCCTACCTTTCGACATCGATAAAAGAATTTTGGCGCCGCTGGCATATCACCCTATCGTCCTGGTTTCGTGACTATCTCTATATTCCTCTTGGTGGCAACCGCCACGGTTTAATCCGCCAAATATTTAACGTCCTCTTTGTCTTTCTGCTAACCGGGTTTTGGCATGGCGCCAGTTGGAATTTTATCGTCTGGGGAATAATTCACGGTGTTTATCAGGTGGCCTACATGCTACTTCATCCTTTGGCCTTTATCACCAAAATTAATCCTCGCCTTAAATCCGTTTTGGGAATATTTCTAACCTTTCATCTGGTAAATTTTTCCTGGATTTTTTTTCGGGCAAAATCTTTAAACCAAGCACTGTCGTTTACTTATCATTTGGTTAGCCCCCACCTCGCTATCAGGTATCTTGACCTCACTAGCCTCTATGAGCCGCTCATACTTCTTCTTGTCCTTTATTTTCTACTAATAACCTCAAAGTACAAACCAAATTCGTCTTATGTCAAAGTTGCTATTGCCGGGTTTGTCTTCCTTTCCATCCTTTTTAATCCAACTTCAGAACCCCAGGATTTCCTCTATTTCAAGTTCTAATATGAATCTAAATAAGATAACTTCCATAATCTTAGGTCTCTTTTCCCTCTATTACCTGATAATTCTGCTCTCCTCCTTCCATCCATCTCTGGCTGCCCGTTTGACCAAAAACAACACCTCCTACGGCGATCTCTTTCAAATGTCCAAAGTCACTGATTTTAAAATACCTATACCCCAAATTCTCCCCCTATCCAAAAGCGATCCCATATCCGATGCCGATATTATTTTGATGGGGGATAGCTTTTTTAATGTTACCGCCGGTTATCCCGACTTTGCCTCTCAATTAAGAAGTTCCCTCGGCCTGAAAATTCACAACTACAATATCCACGGTGCCGGCGAACCATGGCGACGGACCAATCCTCTAGACTACCTTTCACAGGAGTCAGTCCAAAAATCTCCCAAAAAAAGAACCCTTATCCTTGAAAGTGTTGACCGGGGGATTTCCCAAAGGTTTTTAAACATTCCCACCCCTCCGGTGGCCACCATAGCCCCAGCCCCGAAAACCTTATCTACCGTATCCTCACCCAAAATAATCTCCGATAGCCAGCCTCCAATCGGATCTATCGATCTAGTCAACTTTACCAGTTCAACGCTACACCTTGAAGGCTGGGCTGCCGACTTCGAGTCAAAGTCTCCTCTATCCCGAATTGATATCTTATTAAACGATCAAATTATTGGTAATG
Organism: Candidatus Shapirobacteria bacterium; assembly: GCA_041663285.1. GTDB lineage: Bacteria > Patescibacteriota > Microgenomatia > UBA12405 > UBA12405 > UBA1435. The sequence goes on along the minus strand of JBAZSP010000004.1, from coordinate 15,916 downwards.
CTGTTCTTAGTCAGCTTCGTCCCGACGTCAGCCTTCACTTTGATCAGGCCGGCTGGGACAATAGCGGTTGGTTTTTTACTCAATCTTTAGTGCTTGCACCTGGCCGTTATCAAATTTCCGCTAGATTTGTCGATAATGCTGGCAACGTCGGTCACCCCAACAAATCTAGTGTCCTACAAATCTCTTCCCTCTCTCAAAAACTACCTGTTATTAAATCCAAAATTTTATCCGCCAACCTTGCGGTTAAAGAACACCTAAAAAAAATCGATTTTCTTTTGGCTGAAAACCATTTTAATAGTAGTGTGGCCGAACTAGTCGCCACAATAAACTTTCGTTTTAGGCAGCAAATCTCTCCGCTTACCCCCAAATACTCACTAAATCCCAAATTACTTTTTTATCGTGACGAAGTTGAGTTTTGCCGGTCAACTCCAAGCCTGACTGACATTACCAAAATCGCCGACAATTTGGCCTACATTTCTAATCGGTTAAAAACCGATTACAATATTGATTTTATCTTCATGCCTATGCCCACCAAATATACCATCCTCCACCACCTGGCCAATGATTTCCAAAGTTATGACTTCTTTCCGGAACTTTATAAATTGCTTGACCAAAAAAAGGTCCGCTATATTGATCTTTACCACCCTTTTAGCCAATCTGCCGACATTCTATACCTGTCATCCGATACCCACTGGAACCATAAAGGGGTTACCGTTGGAACACAACAAACCCTAAAAATCATCAACAACGCCTATCTCAACAAATAGCTACCCTTCTACTCGGATACACGCTCATAATAGTCGTAGTTTTTATATTCTTTTATCAATCTATAATCTTTTATATCAAACTTAAAGCACTTATCAACCAGAACACGTTCGTAACCAACGTAATAAATTGGTGTTAATTTGTAATCTCCGTTGTTACAGGCCGCAGTTGGGTTTAAATTATTCAAGTGAATAACTTCCCAAAAGGCCGGATTATTGTCAAACCGGTCATAATAAAAAGTCATATCTTTACAAGTAATTAAAAAATATTTCGAATTCTCATCCCGGCCTAGAAATAAGGTCTTCTTATCTGACTGGCACACCTCATTTTCAATCGCCATCAATTCGTGACTACTGCTAACGAGCGGCTTACCCACATAATTAGTGGTCAATATTCCGCTTCTCAAAGCAATATACGAATAAACACCAAGATAAGTTAATGTCATTAATTTAACACCGAGTTTTCGACTCACCAAACCTCCCGTTAGCAACAACAGCATCACCAGTGGCCAAATATCCCCAAACCAGCTCATGGCTTTTGAGTTTTGGTATGACGACTTCGTAATCCAGTAGGTGAGCCCAACCATAAACATAAATGGTAATATCAGTGCCAACGCTAAATTTTTTTCTTCCTTCCTGCCGGGTAAGTAAATAAGTAACATTCCAAACAATCCAATCAAGGTAAAAAATAATTCTGTATTGTGATAATTTGCGTCAAAAAACCGGTAATCAGCGTTTGATGTCCAAATCGAAAAAGCCGTCATCGGGTTAACAAAACCTATCGTGTTCCCGTACATCTGTCTACTTAAAACATTGTATTCCTTCAAATCCGAAGTTAGCTGAACTTTTAATAATTTGCTTGCCTGTACTAAATTAATTGGAATCATAAAAACCAGGATTACCAGCATTGATAATTTAAAAATGGTTCTTCTTACTTCCTTGCTTCTCCAACCATAAATTACAAAAGCCGAAATTAAAAATAGGCAATAAAATAAAGTCGCAATATAGGTATAGATAAAAATTATGTTTATTATGGTCATCGCCATTACCGGCCAGAACCACATCACTTCTTTTTTCGTCTTAATATAGCCAACTGTCAATAAAATTGCCAAAAACAAAAACGGTGTCGAAGCGGTTGATCCAAATACCGACGAATTAATAAAACTTAACGATAAATAATTCATTACACTAATCACCGACACCATCAAAACTCCCGCCCGCAACCATATATTTATCTTCCCGAAATACTCCAAAGCAAAGTAATTGATAACAAAAATCGTTAGTAGCCCCAGCCAAACAATAACCCTCTGATAGTTGAAATAAACATCAAGGCCATTAAGTTGGGCAAAGAACACATTGATAAATGTTCCGCCTTGAGGATATCCCAACCACTTGCAATGCTCATATAACAGCTTTACTAATCGGCCACTATGCTCATCCAATTTAAAAAAAGCCTTGGCCGATCCTAAAACAATAATCTGATCGTGATTTATTCCGTAACCTGGGTTAAAAGATTTGTTTTCTTTTGAATCAAAATATTTTGTATTCAAAAAATAAAAACACCCAAAACTTACCAAAAATACTATTAAAAACCACCACCCGTGATCAAAAGCAAATTTCCTTTTGCGGCTAAGCGTATCCAGTTTTTGTTTTTGGCCCGCCAATATCACTGCTGCCGACTCTATCAGAACCATGGCGGCCGTCCAGCCAACAATATTTATCTTCCTTATATCCACAAAGTAATTTATGCTGCAATACCCGAATATGCAAAATATCAGATTTACCGATCCAACCAAATATAAATAAAACAAATTTATCCCGCCTCCTCTCATCCACCTCGCTACTAAAAATGGCAGGCTAAAAAGAAAAGCCAAAGTGTTAGCGGTAATAAAAAACTCTATTACCTCTTGCATAATTACTTATTTAGCCGCAATTATTATGAAATCATCTCCGATATCACTGGCCTTACTTCCGGTAATATAATCGGTAGCTCCGATTAGATCGTCGTAATTTACCTTCATCTTTCTTAAAACATATTCCGTTCCCCATTTGGCCATAATATCCTGTAGCCGGGGATTTTTCCTCAAAACCTGATAACACCTAAACTTTATCTGGTTCAACCATCCCTCTCGGGGTTTAATTTTGCCAATCGACTCTTTCATTAACTTTCGGTTTATCTTATTGTACGTTTGATTAATCTCAAAACTAGAAAACCAGTTATTAGCCTTTAATAATGCTCCCAACTCCAACCGTCCGTATTCATGATGATGGGGCAATACCAGTCTATACTCCGGCTCATCCTCGGGATTTGCATGAAATAGGTCCTGGTTGTACCTTCTGTTTGGAGTTCCGATTACCGCCACCCCACCTTTTTTCAAAAGTCTTGAAATTTCAGCAAAGTATTTCTTTTCCCCCCCCCTGGGAATATGTTCCAAAACATGTGACGAAATAATAAAATCAAACATTCCACTCTCAAATGGGATATCTTGACCGTCATGCTGACTATAATTAATTCCGTATCGGTCTCCATACTGAGCTTTAGCATAATCAATGCAGGCCTTTGCATAATCAACCGCCCAGTACTTCATGTCCTTTTTTCCCATATTTTCTTTTACAAAAGCAATACTTCTACCAGTTCCACATCCGATGTCCAAAACTTTCCCTTTAGTTTTATCGGATTCCCGAATTAATTGTGTCAAGGTTAAATAAACCGGAACAGAGTTGGCTAAATGGGCAAAAGGGATTCTTTTTTCTCCCGCTCCTTCTTTAGCAACTCCTGCCGGTATCTTAGCAACCGGAACCCTCTCACTCCATTCTAAAAACTCCTTCCCTAGTTTACCTAGAGAATATTTTTTATTTGATTTATTCACATATGTTTAAAAATTTAATTTGGGAAATCTTCAAATATTCACTTAACGCCATATTCTGGTTTTTTAAATCAGACACTACTACCAAATCCATGGGTAATTGTTTTGCTAATGACATAAATTTAATAAAAAACCCCAGATTCTTTGTCATTAGACCGGGTGCAAATTTATAACGGGAAGCCAACCAAAAAAAGTTATCCATCACCTTTCTGTTATTCAAAGCCAAGGCCATGTCAACCATCTGGCTATGTAAAATGAATAATTTACTTCTTTTACTCTTTTCCTTACATCTTAATATCTCCAACTCACACAACACCTTTACTCCGGTAGCGTAATCCATTTTTAGTAACTTAAATACAAAAGGCATGTTATTTACCATCAACGTAATTTTACTGATCCACCCTAAAGCTAAAAACTTTTTTACGATTATCATAATCTGGCTTGTCCCGGTCATCTCTCTGGCAATTGCGCTTACATTCGGAACTACTACATAATTACCGACACTTTCAGACTTCTCAAAGTTAACTGTACCGATTTCCTTTTGTTTAATTTCCGTTTCCAGCATTGCTTTTTAGATAACATGTAAAAATTATTTCTTCGGTGTCTAAGGCAAAAGATAGATTATTGTCACCTTTTAGATTTTTACTTTTAACATTTTCGATAAACAGTCTGTCTTCCAGTCCATATGCTTCACCACTTACATCAGGATTTATGTTAAAAATATTTTGGTAAAGTGGAGCAATCGCACTTTCCTGGATCAAAACTTCCTTTTTTTCCTGAGTTGTTATTTTTATAATGCTTCCGTCAGACCACAACTGGCCTTTTTCAAATTTTATATCGATTATCGTTCTGGGGATATTCACTCCTTTCACCGACCACGAGATAAACACATCACCCATAAAATTCTTATACTTCAACTTCATCTTTGCTTCGTCATCCACCTCAGTCGAATAAATCTTCCTGATTGCGCTCTCCTTAATACCTTCCGGCTTACCAAAAAGGTAGTTAACTAATGCTAAAATGTGGGGTCCCGAATTAATCAACACTCCTCCTCCGGCCATTTTTTTACTAAACATCCACCCCTTCTTTGGCCCAAGCACCTCTCCATATTCAAATTTCGCATCAAATCCGACAACTTTACCATAGGTGTTGTCTTCAATTATTGATCTAATCTTTCGGTTGATCCTCTTAAATAGCAAGGTATACCCTACATTAGTCACCACCTCATTGCCTTTTTCAAATTTTCTCAACTCTTTTAGTTGGCCATAATCAAAACACAATGGCTTTTCTACAAAAACGCTCTTTCCATATTTATATGCTGTCTTTACCAGTTCGTAATGACTCAACGTCGGTGTCAGAATAAATACTCCGTCTATTTTTTCATTTCTTAATGCATCCTCCAAATTTTGGTAAAACCTACCACTCACTCCCATGCTTTTTATTACCTTATATAATTTCTGATTGTTGTCTACCAAAGCCACGATCTCGGCATCCCTAAAAGTGCTTAGTATGGACATATGCATTAATCCCATTTTTCCTAAACCGACAACTGCTAAATTTACCTTATTCCCCCCCAGCGCTTTGGTAAGCCCCTGATCAAAACTGATCGGCTCAATTCTGTATCTATCAAGTATTTTTCGGGCATCGCAAAACGACTCCTGTGTCGACCCGATAACATTGTCTATAAAAAAGGGCGGATTCTTAAGCTTGGCCAGCTCGAACACTCTGCCAAAAAATATCCCAACCGTCACAGGTATGTGCAAAATTTTTGCCTTACCGTTTATCCTGGCTATCGTTTTTTCATACATCTCCCCGTAAGTGATTGCCTTCCTGCTACCTACATCAAAAACCTCGTTTTTCAGATTACTGTCCTCAATTAAACACTCGACCACTCGACAGAAGTCATCTATATAAATAGGGCATATTTTACACTTTCCATCACCAAACACTGGTATAAAAGGTGCCTTTGAAACCAACGTTTTAATTTTATTGAATAAGCCCTTCTCGCCCCCACCATACACCAAGCTCGGCCTTAAAATAACAAAATTAACTCCCGACTCTTTAATCATATCGTCGCACTTTAACTTGGAGTCTGCATAAACGCCTTTCGTTCTAATCTTTGTCGACTGGCTGCTTGTATGGATAAATTTTTTTACCCTCTTTCTTTTGCATACATCTATCAGATCTCTGGTACCGCCAACATTAACTAAATAGCTTAATTTCGGATCATAAGGGTTAGCTCCCAGATTTATCACCACCGAGCCCTGCGGAACATTTTTCTCCAACGATTCTTTGTCCAAAAGATCCCCTCTGATAACCCTCACATTTTCTTTTAAATCAAAACACGGTACCGTACTTTTCCGGATCAGGGCATAAACCTCATAACCTCTTCCGCTAAGATAATTTACTAGATTATGGCCGATAAATCCGTTTGCTCCGGTTATAAAAATCTTTTTTACCATTAGTTTTTGACTTTATTTAAGAAGAAATTTTAACTTTATTTTTGATTTTTAGCAAACTGTTTTGGTAAAACTTTTGCTCCAACAAAGATATTTTTTGAGTTAGGTTTTTTATCTGCATTGCCTGGTATGAATTCATAATACTAAGCTGAAGTATCAATAATAACAATGCAACAAAACCACAAAAGGTCAACAAAGAATTCGGCGATGCCCCAAAAATCCCCGCCAAACCGGTCAACATTTTATACTCCCCGATAATCAAGAACAAAACCAGGGAAATAAATAACCACAATAAAGTATAATTTTCTCTTAGTTTTCTTTTTCGGGCCAGCGACACGGTAAACAAGAGAAGCAACACCGCCACTCCATAAAAAAACAACTTCTGATTAACCGGTAGCATCTATTGAGTTGCTAAACCGGTAATTCGTCTCAACATTATGGTAAATATAGACAAACACATCTTGGCTACGTAGTAAAAGTTTTTTCTCAAACTTCCATGCATCGATTTGCCGGTAGCATTTTCCTGCATTTTCATCGGTATCTCCACCAGATTAAAACCTGAAAAATAAAGCATGATAATCAAATCGGCGTCTGGATAGTCGCAAGGAAATAAGTCGGATGTCAAGAATTTCAATATTTTTTTATGATATGCCTGATACCCCGAAGTGCAATCCGTAAATCTTTTCCCGGTAATCAGATTAACCAAAAAATTAAAGAAGATCATCCCAATTTTTCTGATAATCGGAGCCTTATAACCCGTCTCCACCTTAAACCTCGATCCGATCACCCCGTCCACGCCAGGCTGTCTTAAGGTGTTAAGCATCTTAAGAATATATTTCGGGTCATGTTGACCGTCGGCATCAATCTGGACTAATAAATCGAAATCGTTTTCCAGGGCGTATTTATAACCGGTTTGTATTGCTACCCCATAACCCATATTAAAAGGATGGCTAATAACAGTGGCTCCTGATTTGGCCGCCCTAATTGCCGTCCGGTCCTTTGAGCCGTCGTTTACTACCACTATCTCGTATCCCTTACCTTTACAGACTTCTTTTACCTTTTCAATTGTTAAACGGATATTGTCTTCTTCATTAAACGCCGGAATTGATATTAAAACTTTATCCTGCTTCATGATTAATAACTGACCAATTTTTTAACATCCTCCCAAAACACCTTCGGGTCATTTGTGTATACTCCAACCTTGGCCAAAGCCATCGCCAAAACATTATTAAACTTTTTATTATGTTTCCGAAAAATTTCGTTTACCTCTTTTTCAATTACGGGGAATCTTTCTTTGCTAATCATATCGTTCTGAACCTTCGGGTCTATTTTGTAATAATCGCTCGGATACATCGTATAGTAATCCTTTAGGCTCATTTGATTCTTGATAAGTTTTCTTTTAATCCCTTCTTCAAACATCACCGTTCCCGGAAACGGCTCATAGGTCGCAATAACTCCCAAATTAGGCTTAATATCCTTCAACAAAGCCACTGTCTTTCGAATATCCTCTTCGTTCTCTCCAATCACTCCCATCATAAAATAACCGGTCCAATGGATTTTAGCTTCATTAAACAATCTCGCCGCTTTTCTAATTTGGTCCAGACTAATGCCCTTATTCATCGTTCTCAAAATCCTTTCCGAGCCCGATTCAATCCCAACCTTTATAAAATTGCATCCTGCCTTTTTCATTAATTTCAGCAAATCCTTATCTACCAGATTCACTCTGGTGTTACATTCCCAATTAATTCTGTATTTACCATCTATCAGCTTATGACACAATTCTTCAACTCTTTTTTTATCCACCGTAAAAGAGTCATCTTTAAAGGTAAACTGCTTCGTTTTGTATTTTTTCTTAACTTCTCTGATTTCTTCTAGGACCTTATCCACCGATCTGTACCGCAAACCTTTTGTCGACGCACAATAAGTACATCGATATGGACATCCCCGGCTGGTCATTATCAAGCCCATATCTTCCGACGACAGTTCTTTTTCGTTTAGCAGGAGGCTACGGTCGGGATCAGGGTACATATCCAAATTTTTCGGAGCCTCTCGATCAGGGGTAAATATAATTTTTCCGCCGATTCTGTACAATAATCCTTTTATATGCTTGGGCTCTCCTTTGCTGCCCTTTTTAAAATAATCCATTAGTTCCACTAGTGTTTCCTCTGCTTCGCCGCGGACAACATAGTCCGCATTGGGAGACAGCCTTAGAATTTCTTCCCCTCGAATCGTTGCATGCGGGCCACCAAAAACAATCCTACACTTTTTCCAATTTTTCCTGATAATTCTGGCCAGAGTAAAGGCCGAAGCGGCAAATGGAGTATAAACCGATATGCCAACAACATCAGGTTTAAACCTTTCAATTTTTCTTTTTACTTCTTTCCATACTCGGTGCCTATCATTGTTAACTACTTCAAGATATTTTGCGTAGCTATTTGCCATTTTGGCGTAATCTATCGTTTCTGGGTCACTATAATAATCGGCATCGTATACCTTTACCTTATATCCTTTTTCTTCTAATATTGTTCCTAAAATTGTGATTCCAAATGGAAAATATCGATTATACATTCCCAAAATTTTATAAAAGGGAGGGCTAACCAAAAGTATTTTCATGCCTTCATTTATAACTCATTTCTTACAACTATGCCACGTCATAATCAATCATCACCCAAAACCATTTTTCTAGCTGGCCTAAATGATGCGGAGGAGGCACATTAGGATTATGCCATTTAAGTACGACCAACATAGGTTGGGGTTTAAGTAGTTTCGGGCATATCACAAAACCACATTTCTTTAGAATCTTAAACTCTCTTGTCCCGGGAACAGACAAATAACCTATTAGGTCCACTCCGCTCTGGCAACAATGTTGCTGGGCCAATCTAAGCAATTCATATCCCCACCCTTCATCAATTCCGGGCAAAATTTTAAAATCCACTAACAATCCGTTCCTTATACCACCTACCTCCATTTCGGTGGTTATTGCATACGACATCAACGCCCCATCTTCTTTAACCGCGATAAATCTATAATTTTTCCCCGGCCAATCTAACCGCCAATTTAAGTAATCGTAATCCGTTAATAACATGTTAGTCTGGTTTCTGTCGTATTTTTTGATAAATTTATCTATCGATTCTTTCTCAAGCTTAGTAATTGTCTGAAAATCCTTATTTATCCTCGGTGTCTTTCTATTAAATAACCTTTCCCCACCATAAAAAACCCACCTTGGCAATCTAATTCCTGTTTTGTATTTGACCAGTCCCTGAAAGTTAATTGGCTTAATTAGTAGTGCCAGTTCTCCCAGAGTGTCAAATCCCAATTTATGAACAAAACCATAATACGAATTCTGGTTTGGAAATCCCACCGTAAAATCTATCTTTCTTTCCTGACACGCCAAAAATGCTTCCTGGGCTAATTTTGTAAAAATACCAAAATTTCGATAGTCCGGCCGGACCAAAGTATTTAAAGATAACGAACCAATCAGTTTCCGCCCTCCAACTACAAAGACTAAAGGCAGCAAGCAATAGCAGCCCACCACGTCGTTAGGTTCGTTCACCGCCAGTTTTATTATCGCCTTACCACTCGGACCCTCAAGCATTATTTTCTTAAAAAATGCCCGGCTTCCTAAATTCAACCGGGGATAGCTATCCTTAAACAACTGCAGGAACGACTCTAGATATTTTTCCTGATAATCAACTACCCGCCATACTTTTTCCATTATTTTGATTCTAACAGCTCTTTGACATACTCCGTTAGTTTGTCTAGTGGGGGAGGGCAACCCATGATTTTCGTCTTTAAGTGAGGATAGTTCAATAATTTTTCAATAGCACAATTGCCAACAGCTCCGATTTCTTCATTATAATTATCATTAATATCTAATTCGCCACCAAAAGCAAGACTAACCTTCTTCCCTCTAATTGTTTTTAGTTGGTTCAAAACCATCCAAAGGCTGTTTAGGCAGCCCGAACACGGTTTACCATCTAAAAGTTCAATATCCGGATGGGGGCTTAGCCGATCTGTAGCTGCTTTAAATTTTCGCTTAACATGCCCAATCTCTTCGCCCAATATATTAATCCGTTTTTCTCTTATTTCACCCAGGCCGTGCTCATACGCCATTCGGGTGTGTCTGGCCATTTTCAGGCCGGTAATCTTTGACACTATCTTTTC
>JBAZSP010000004.1:0-5652 GCA_041663285.1 Candidatus Shapirobacteria bacterium | reverse complement strand
TTTCCACTGCCACAGGGTCAAAACCGGCAATAATTAATCCCAGATCCACAGCCGATCCCAAATTTGCCGGACCCATACCTTCTAAAGCCACCGAACCATCCAGCACCGTCAGGTATTTTTTAATTACTGTATTAAGTAATACAATTTGGTTATCCAAATCCTCCTTATGCATTAACTTTCTGGTTCCGTAACTGACCAGCCCCTTCATGTTTTTCAAAGCCAAGGACCAGCCGGTCTGAAAATGCGTTTTAACCACCGGGACATTTACAATTAAATCAGCTTCGGTCTCTAATTCCGATATTTCAAACCGAAACTTTCTGTTTTGATAGCTAATATCTTTTGCCAAATAGCCTCGGGTGGCCAAATCAACAAATTTCACTCCATGCTTTTGGCATACATCCAACAATCCCGATTTCAAAGCCGCCTCACCTGTATTAAAACCCAGCACACTGCATTCACCAACAATTAAGTTTTCAGGTTTAATTCCTTTTTCCTCTAGCAAAAACTCCACCACCCCTTCCACCACTAAAGGGTTTGTCACAATCCCGCTACTTCCTTCTCTTGCAACCGCCAAATTAGGCTTAACCAGCACCTTGTCAATCGGTTTCGTCGGCCATTTTAGTAAGGCCATTGCCATCTTCGCCGCGGCTGCCGGGCTATAGTCTGTTTTCACCACCGCCACTTCAACCCCCGCTTTTCTCCCTGGTTCCTTTTCCTCTTTTTTCTTTTTCAAAAAATAATTTCCATCCTTATCCGTTAATAATTGAACCCTGTATGGCGCGGCTAAATTATCCGGCGAAGCAACCATCACTCTCGACTCGCACTTTAGCCTGGCTTCTTTCACCAACGTTGCTGCAACTTGCCCTCGACAAAAAATACACTCCCTTATCGGGTATCGCCATACTCTTTGACACTTATCACATTTATATGTCCAAAACATTTTAATTTCTCAAAATATTAACCACACACGTCCCGCCCGTGCCCCCGATATTGTGCGTCAGTCCGATTTCCGGCTTGTTCACCTGCCTGTCTCCCGCTTCCCCTCTCAGCTGTGTCACAATCTCTACCACTTGTGAAATTCCAGTCGCTCCCAAAGGGTGTCCCCCTGCTTTCAGGCCACCATCAACATTAATCGGTAGCCGGCCGCTTATTTCTGTTTCTCCATTCCGAAGCATTAACTTAGCTTCTCCGGCCTTGCAAAACCCCAAATCTTCCATGGCCAACATTTCAGCTATGGTAAAACAATCGTGAACCTGGGCTAAATTAATATCACCAGCCTTTATTCCTGCCTCCCGATAGGCCTGACGTGCTGCCACCCTTGTCGTTTCAATCGATGTTATGTCATTAGAGTCTACCAACGATAGTCCACCGCTTACCAATACCGATGCCGCTACCCCCACACTTCTGGATTGTTCCTTATTTCTTGACAAAACCACTGCCGCCGCCCCATCGGATATTGGACTACAGTCATAAAGTCTTAGGGGCGATGCCACCACCATCGACCTCTCAATCTTCTCCAAAGTTACCTCGCTTCGGTAAAAATGAGCCTTATAATTTTTTTTGGCGTTTCTGTGATTCTTCCACGAGACTAATGTCAAATCTTCAACTCCGGCGTTGTATTTCTTAAAATATTCAGCCGCCATTAAAGCATAAGCAACCGGAAACAGTACTCCCTCTTTGTAGTCAAAATAATAATCACCAGCCATGGCTATGTTTTTAGAATTTACAAAACCACTCGTTTGGTTCATCTTCTCTACTCCAATCGCCATCACCTTGTTAAATTTCATCAAGGAATTAACTGCCTGATAAAAAGCAGTTCCCCCTGAAGCACAAGCATTTTCGCACTTAATTATTGGTATATGTCTTCCAGGAATTAAGCTGGCAGTCATCGCTCCCAAATGCAGTTGGTTATTAAAAACCGATGACCCAAAATTACCCAAAAATATTGCCTCAATTTTGTTAATATCTTCCTTGGCATCACTTAAGGACTCCAGCATTACCTGATAAATAAGCTCCGGTAAGCTTGCGTTTAATTTTCCGAATTGAGTTTTTCCAATTCCGGCAACATATGCCTGACAATTCATAATGATAGACTTTATCATATAACGATAGTCCATACAATTTACTCATGATCTTAAAACCTACCCGTAATATTTTTGCCGTTGATCTTGAAGACTGGTACCACTCATTTTACCAAGGAGGCACCATTCCTAACGCCGAGGATCGGATTGAATCCACTACCGAAACCCTCCTAAAACTTTTGGATCAAACTCAAAATCATGCCACTTTTTTCGTCGTCGGGGATATCGCAATAAAACATCCTGAACTTATTAAAGAAATCTTTCGACGGCACCACGAAATCGCTTCCCACAGTCACCGCCATCTTTTTGTCTTTAATCAAACACCAACTCAATTTGAAACCGATCTCAAGAACTCAAAAACCATTCTAGAAGATATCATCAGGTCGCCTATTATTGGTTATCGGGCGCCAGCCTGGTCAGTCAGCCAAGCCAAAACCCCCTGGTTCTGGTCAATTTTAAAAAAAAATAAGTTTCTCTATTCCTCCAGTCTATGTCCTTTTAAAACTTTTCTTTACGGTGACGATCATGCCATTACCACTCCCCACTTTATAAATAGTGTTCTTGAAATTCCCCCCTCAACCTTTAGAATTTTTTCTAAAAACTATCCTTTCTCCGGCGGTTTCTATCTTCGTCTTTTACCTCTTCCGGTTATCAAACTATTTTGCCGCACCCTTGTCAAACAAAATATCCCTCTAAACTTTTATATCCACCCCCGAGAAATCGATCCCGCTCAACCTCGAAAACCCCTCCCGGCTTACCAACATTTCATTCATTATCACAATATCAATAACACTCTAAATAAACTAAGGCGTTTATTCACATACTATCGTTTTACTGGTTTTAAATCATTCTTTCACCTGTAATACTGTCCTACCCCTGCGCTATAATGACCTCATGACCTCTGTAGTTGCTGGCATGCAAAGAAACGATTCAACCTATCAAAGCTTTCGAAAAAATAATTTATCTTTCTACTTGTCCCTTTTGGCTTAACCATGGCTCCTGCTGTTTTCCGCTTATCCAAGGCAATCTGGGCTTTGTTTTTACTCCTCTCATTATTGTTTATTTTTCTTCGGTTTTACAAAATCTCTGACTCCCTATTCTTTTTTAACGATAATGGCCGTGACTTTTTAATCCTTCACCAGTGGTTGCAAACCGGCAAACCCCCGCTTTTAGGGCCCCAAAACAGTGCTTTGCCTTTTAACCAAAGTGCTTTTTATTTTTACCTATTATTTCCTGCTTTTCTCCTTACCCGCCAATCGCCACTAAGTCCTTTGATGGTCAACGCCTTCCTCTATCTTGGTAGTTTTTTCTTTTGTCTTTTGCTGTCACGCCATCACCCTCGATTGCAAAAAGCTTTACTATGGGTATTATTTGTCATTTCCATTCACCCTCAATATATCATCCAAAACCGTTATATCTGGAACCCTTCTTTTGTCACCCCGTTTCTTTTGGTTGCCATTATTTGCCTTTACCTCCAAACAAAAAAATTTACCGTCGGTAAAGTTTGGTTAATAGCTTTCGCTTTAGTCACTGCCGTCTCCGTTTCCTACTCGGTTGCCCCGGTATTTTTGGCCATTGTCCTTTATTATTTTCTTTTTATCCGCCAAAAACCTTTGGCCTTCCTCTTGGCTCTCTTTACTGCTCTTTTGGCCATAAACCTCCCGACAATCATTTTTGAATTCCGCCACCATTTCCTCTTAACCGGCAGCCTGCTTTCCAAAAGCTACCCCGTCCAAAGCGAGCTGGCTTTACCCTTAAAACTTCGCAACCTTGTCAGCCATACGATTATGTCTGATTCTTTATTAATTAATTCTGTTTTCTTTTCTGTTGTCATATTCTTAATAATTATTTCCGGTAAAAAAGTTTATCGTAGCTTTAGCTTCATTTTGTTAACCTCTATTTTGCTGACCCTCCTGGCTCCTTTTACCCTTCAATCCCATTACATTTTTGGCATTCTGACTCTATTTTTATTGGCCTCTTCCCTTTTACCTAAGGCCATCAGTCTATCTTCTTTGGCAATTTTTTCTTTCCTATACCTCCAGCCCTCCCGACTATCGGCTTACTTTGCCCCTGCTCCCAGAACTTACGGCCAAATGGCGGAATGCTTCAAATCGGTTTGTCGGCAGGAAACCGGACCCCTGTTTGTCACCGTCCAGTCAAGCCTTCACCCCTACCATGTTGGTCCCGAACACCGCTATTTAATGAAAAAACAAGGTTGCAATGTTAAAGAAATCGAATCAGAACCCCAGTCGGCTGACACCATGGCGGTAGTTGTCGACGACGGCGATTATAACCATAACCAAACATCCTACTACGAGCTTTCCCTCTTCGGCCCTTCCCAAATAAAAAATATTATCCCCTGTCAAAATAATTTTAAGGTAGTTGTTCTGAAAAAATCCAGATGACTGTAAATTCCAAAACTCTCACTATTTTTCTCCTGGTCATTATTTTGGCCACTTTCCGTTCTATCTTCTGGGAAGACCTCTCTACTAAAGCGCTTTATGATTTCGACGAAGCTCGATACGCCGAAGTTGCTAAAAATATTTTAAAAACTAATAACTTATTCACCCCTATGGCCGGAGGCCCCGATGACTATCAGCCAATTACCCTTTACACCCTGCCAAACGGTTCCAGCCTACATCCATATTTTTGGAAACCCCCCTTACACACCTGGATCCTCGCCTTGTCCTTCTCCGTCTTTGGAATTAACGAATTATCAACCAGACTACCGTCACTTCTTTTTGGCGTTGGTCTTTTAGTCATCACTTATCTTATTAGCCACCAGCTATTTGCCCCGTCACGATCCTCTTTTGCTTCCCTGATTGTCGTTGTACTTTTGGCCTCTACTGCCGATTTCTCCTTTTTGTCCTCTCAGGGGATCGCCGAAACCCAATTACTATTTTTTGCCCTACTCTCCCTTTATTTGCTGCTTAAACCAACACCCCGACTTTTCCTTTCCGCCCTATGTGCCTCCCTGGCTTTTATGACCAAATCCTTCTCCACTTTTTGGCTTTTCTTAACTTGTTTCTATCTCTTCTACCAACGTAAATTTAGCCCAAAAATGATTCTTAGTTGGTTATCCATTGCCACCATCCTCATTCTGCCGTGGCATCTTTTTATGTTTCTAAAATTCAAGAACATCTTTATCGAAAGATATGTTCTAGTTAACACCATCCAACGGGCTACCGGAGTTCAGCAAAATGTCGCCCCGGTTTATTGGTATTTACGATATATGTTCACCCAATGGTGGCCTCAATTACTGCTTCTACCGCTGCTGTTTATTGCTTTTTTCAAACACTATCGTCGATTGCACCTGCCTATACTTTTTCTGACAATATTCTGGGCACTGTCAGTCTTTGCTCCTTTCAGCCTGGCTAAATCAAAAGTATGGTGGTATATTTTCCCCCTTTGGCCGCCGTTTCTTATTCTAGCCGCATACCTGCTTAGTTTCTTCACCCACCGTAAACTTCTGGCTGCTTACCTCCTCATTATCGTTTTACTGTCCACCGTCAACACTTACCAGCAATCCCTACTAAGAACTGACTACAATCAAGGCTTCAGGCAAATCGGA
>JBAZSP010000003.1:0-58655 GCA_041663285.1 Candidatus Shapirobacteria bacterium | reverse complement strand
GCTTTTTTTCATCAAAGCTAGAAAGAGTCGGGAAGAACGGATTATCTTATAGAAGATGGGGCTATGATAATTGTATAATTCAGGGGTGCGTTTTCCCAAGATAGCGACAACTTTTTTAATTTTGATTTTTGGCGGAGCTATACTGTTTGTGTCGCTAGTCAGGGCGGGATGGGAGATATTAGCAGCTGAAGACCAAGAAAAGCTGAGGGTCTCGCCGATAAGATTTGGGCTTGATCTGGGTAGAGGCCAAATAGAGTGGTATTGCTACAAAATTCCGACAGTCGAGATGACCCCTGATAATCCGTTATATAGCCTGAAATCTGTCCGGGATAATTTATGGCTGGGTTTGGCCAGGTTGCCGGAGGAGAAAAGTAACTTAGCCTTATTGATGGCCGATAAAAAAATTGCCGAGTCAAAAAAGCTGCTGGCTGAAAATAAAACGGAGATGGCGCTTGATTGCGGTCAGGAAGCATTAGAAAAATTGAAATACAGTCATGAGCTGGCTGAAAAGGCCGGAAACAATGAACAGGAAACTAGGGATATTAATGGTAAGATCTACCAGGCGGGCTATGCTTATAAGATGATATTGGGAGGGACAGACTATCGAGAGACTAAAGACAAAGAGAAGTATGAGGAGTTAATAAGCCAATTGGATAACTGGAATGAAGAACAAAGAAAAGAGAAAGACGAAAAAAAGGAGTAGCCGGGCGGGAGGCTGGTGGAAATTGGTAATAGGGGTGGTGGTATTGGTGATCGGGGGCGGCTTTTTTTTGCTCAAGGACATGCCCAATCCGAAAAAATTAGCCGAAGATAATTTTCCGGAGTCGTCAAAGATGTATGACCGCAATCAGGTATTGCTGTACGAATTTTATTCCGATAAAAGGCGGATCCCGGTAGCTTTAAATGAAGTCCCGGACAAAATAAAAAAGGCGACTTTGGCGATAGAGGACGCTAATTTTTATTACCATTTTGGTTTCGATATTAAGGGAATTTTGCGCGGCCTTTACCGAACGGTGGTAGAGAGAAGGCTTCAGGGAGGTTCCACCATTACCCAGCAACTAGTAAAAAACGCTTTGCTAACCCAAGAGAGAACAGTAAGCCGGAAAATTAAGGAGGCAATATTGACCGTGGTGACAGAACTTATGTATTCGAAGGATCAAATATTGGAGATGTATCTTAACCAAACGCCTTATGGCGGGACGATGTACGGAATCGAGGCGGCGGCTCAGGGGATATTTAATAAAAGTTGCAAAGACTTAACGCTGGCGGAAACCGCTTTAATTACCGGCTTGCCGGGGTCACCATCCAAGTATTCCCCATTTGGTCATCCGGAAGCGGCTAAGAACCGGCAAAAAATGGTGCTGGCCCGGATGAGGGAATTGGGAATGATATCCGAAGAAGAAAAACTGGCGGCGGAAGAGGAGAAACTAAATTATTATTTAAATAAGAGCGGGATATTAGCCCCGCATTTTGTTTTTTATACCAAAGAGATATTGATTGACAAGTACGGACTACAGAAGCTAAATGAAGGCGGGTTAAAAATTAAAACCACTTTGGATTGGCAGATACAGGAACTGGCGGAAAAGACGGTGGCGTCGGAAACGGCTAAGCTGGAAAAGTACAAGGTAAGTAATGGGGCAGTACTGGTAACGCAGCCAAAAAGCGGACAAATCCTAGCAATGGTAGGATCCAAAGATTATTTTTCTAATGAGATTGAGGGAAATTATAACGTGGTTACTGCCAACCGGCAGCCGGGATCATCAATAAAACCAATTAATTACGCTATTGGGCTGGAGCTGGGAAAAGTAACTCCGTCTTCGATTTTTTACGATAACCCCACCTGTTTTAAAGGCATTAAACTATATTGTCCAACTAACTATGGTAACCGGTATTATGGGGTGCAAACATTAAGAAATTCGCTGGGAAATTCTTTAAATATTGCGGCAGTGAAAATGCTTAAACTCAATACGGTGGAAACATTTATCGCCTCTGCCAGTGCAATGGGGATAAGCTCGTTTAAGGATCCAAAAGACTACGGACTATCGTTAACTTTGGGCGGAGGAGAGGTGACGATGCTGGAGATGACAAAAGCCTTCGGGACATTGGCCAACATGGGGGTAGTCCAGGATTTGACACCGATTTTAGAGGTGAGAGATAAAAAGAACGAGATTTTGGAAGAATATAAAAATATTCCCGGAGACAGAGTGCTGTCGAGGGAGACCGCATATCTTATTCAGAATATTTTGTCGGATGATGGAGCCCGAGGGATGGTGTTTGGGCGGGGATCAATGCTTAACATCAAAGACCATCCCGAAGTCGCCGTTAAAACCGGAACCACAAATGACATGAGAGATAACTGGACAATTGGGTACAATAGCGAGGTGGTAGCGACGGTTTGGGTGGGGAACAATGATAATTCCCGGATGGGCGGACTGGTTTCGGGGACTACCGGGGCAGCACCGATATGGAATAAAATTATGACCGAAATTTTAAAGGGCAAGCCGGTAAAAAAACCAACTATGCCCCAAAACATTGTGGGCATGTATGTGTGCAACAACACCGGCCAATTAGTACCGGACGAAGGGTGTGACAGTCATTATGAATATTTTAATAAAAAGTTTGTGCCAGACAGAAAGGCCGCCCTAAAAAGGAGTGTCTTGATTGACAAAGACACCAGCCAAATTGTAACCGAAGGAGAAGAAAAGCCGAATGTTAAATGGCAGGAACATATGGTGGTAACGGATGTAACCGGAGAAACGGTTTGTCTGGACTGTATAGCCGTTAGCGAAGAAAAAAAGGTTACGGTTATAAACCAATAAACGTGATAAAAAAGACGTTAATTAAAATTGGTAGGCCGATTTTTAGAGCAGGGATGATAGTTGAAAGTAAATTAAGTAAACTAGCAAGGTTGAGAAAAAAAGAAAGTACCAAAAAGCAAAAACCCACAGTTCTGCAGTCTAAAAAATTGGTGAAAATGAGGTGGGGGTATTTGGTTCTAACCTTGACAGTAATCGGTTTAACCAGCGGCCTGGCCTGGATGTATCGAGAAGTGATCAACGGGATGCCAAATATTAATCAAATATATACTCCACCCAATTTATCGTCCAAGATATATGACCGCAACGGCCGATTACTTTATAAGTTTTACGAGTCGGAAAACCGAACCTGGATACCCTTGGACAAAATTCCACAGGATTTGATATGGGCAACAATCGCGATCGAGGATAAGGATTTTTATAATCATCACGGATTGTCGTTTAAAGGAATTGCAAAGGCAATTATTTACAATTTTTCAAAAGATAAGGAAGAAAAGGTCCGCGGCGGCTCAACAATTACCCAGCAATTAATAAAAAATATTTTCTTTGGCGGAGAACAATCCTTAAAAAG
Source organism: Candidatus Shapirobacteria bacterium (assembly GCA_041663285.1). GTDB lineage: Bacteria > Patescibacteriota > Microgenomatia > UBA12405 > UBA12405 > UBA1435. The sequence goes on along the minus strand of JBAZSP010000003.1, from coordinate 55,268 downwards.
AAAAATCCGAGAGGCAATTTTGGCGATAATCCTGGAAACAAAAATGTCCAAAAAGGAAATCCTGGAAAGATATTTTAACGAAGTACCATACGGCGGAGAAGCCTACGGGGTTCAGGAAGCATCGTGGAAATATTTCGGGAAAAACGTGTGGGAGGTGAATTTAAAAGAAGCCGCTTTTTTAGCCGGCTTACCGGCAGCACCATCATCCTACTCACCTTTTGGCGATAATCCGGACTTTGCTTTTTATCGGCAAAAACATGTTTTGGAAGAAATGGCTAAAGCAGGTTATATAAGTCCGGCTTTAGCGGAAGCAACGATGTCGGAAAATTTAGAGCTAAAACAATACGTCCCAAAAATTTGGGCTCCTCATTTTGTCTTTTTTGTTAAAGACTGGCTGGAACAAAAAAAGGGGTTCGTCCAAGTCGGCAGACAAGGATTATCAATTTGGACGAGTATAGATAGCGAGATTCAAAACTGGGCAGAAAATATTGTGGCTGAAGAAATCCATAAAGTCAGGAACCTAAGGATCAGTAATGGGGCGGCTCTGATTATTGATGTAAATAATGGAGATATTTTGGCAATGGTGGGGTCGAAGGACTATAACGCTTTGGATATCGACGGAAAATATAACGTAACTACGGCTTTGCGGCAACCCGGCTCGGCGATTAAACCCATAAACTACCTTTTGGCGATAGAAAGGGGGGCAACTCCCCTAACAATTCTTGAAGATAGCCCGGTTAAGTATGAGATAGTGGGGCAAAAGCCCTATGTTCCCCAAAACTACAACGGCAAATATATGGGCAAGGTACCGTTAAAGGTAGCTCTGGCCTCATCGCTTAATATTCCTTCGGTTAAGTTGTTGGCCCAAAATGGAGTAGAAAATATGATCGATATGGGAGAAAAAATGGGGATTACGACCTGGAAAGACAGGTCGAGGTTCGGATTGTCCTTGGCCTTAGGAGGAGGAGAAGTCAAAATGACTGAGCTGGCCCAAGCATATTCTATTTTCGCCAATCTGGGCGGTAAAGTAGAGATTGACCCGATTGTCCGAATAGATAATTACTTGGGGGAAACTATATCCAGGAAAAATATCTTTGAAAAGCAAGTGATTGATCCGGGCAGGGCTTATTTGATTAATTCAATGTTGTCGGATAATAATGCCAGAATGCCGATATTCGGAGCTAATTCAAGACTAAAGATTGACAATAAAACTGTAGCAGTTAAGACCGGAACGACTAACAATTTAAAAGATAATTGGTGCATTGGCTGGACACCATCATTCTTAGTGGCGGCCTGGGTGGGCAACAATGACAGTACTCCAATGAGCTGGGTGGCTTCGGGAGTAAGCGGGGCAACACCAATATGGCAAAGATTGATGAAACAGGTATTGACGGAAAAACCCAATGAATCATGGGAGATACCTGATAACGTAGGCAAGTTTAAGGTTTGCGGAGATAGGGAGGAATACTTAATTAAGGGTTCAGAAAAAAGTATTGAATGCGTGCCTTCCCCTACTCCGACGACAACTATAAATTAGTTTTGAGGAACAAGCGACCAATAGATAAGGGTAAAAAGCTCTGGAAGCTTGGCTATAGACTTCGGTAGACCATCGGTTCCAGACACTTTGACAGCAATAAAAAGCTGTTCTTCGGGCAGAGAAATAATGGCGGCATGCTGATAGTAAGATCCCGAAACCGAAGTGATTGATTCCTTTACGGGTAATCCCTGGGGTAAGGAAGCTAGAAGTGAACTGTTAAGCGACGGGGCTTGGGCTAATAGCTGGCTGGTAAGATCAGCCAGGCTGACAGAGCTAAAAAGGTTTTCAAAGTTGCGTGAGTAAACCACATTGTTGGGGGAATTAAGCGGCCAAAGTACATGGATGGACCAATAATTGGAATCATCAGCTAAAAAAGTAGTGATGTTTTTTTCCAGCAAAGAAGAGCCGCCAAAAAGAGGACTGGTTTTAATCCGGGGCAGAGCAAAAGAGAAAAAGGGACGGCGGGAAGCAGAGCTCTGGAACCATCGATAAATCCAAAAGCCGGTACTTAGGCCTACCGATAAAAGCAGGATGATAAGGATAATATGCCGTTTGTGCCTAACTTTGTCAGCGTGAGAAATAGAATCAACCAGATCCAGTTGTTTAGAAGAAAGGGATTTTTTGTTTTTTTCGGGCTTAGGAAGCACAGGTTAATTATTAATTATCTAAGGACAAATTACAAACTTTATTCAGAATATCCGAAATAAGTTGAATGTGAAACTATTTTGAAATCTGATCGAAAGTAAGGATACCGGCTTTTGCGCCCATAAAAGAAACGACCGAAGCAGAATTTTTAATTCCCCAGTACAAGGCGTCTTGAGGCGGAAGGCCGTGGATTAGGCCAGATACAAAAGCCGAACCAAAAGCGTCACCGGCCCCGGTTTCTTCAACGGGGGTGGTGTTTTTAATTGGTGAGTAATATTTTTGGCCGGAATGGAGAATATAGGCACCGTTTCGGCCATCGGTTACCGCCACCATCGAGGTACCAAAATTTTCAAGGGTTGACCAGAACCGATCAGTGTTAACCTGACAGCCGGTAGCAACCTGGGATTCGGTTTGATTAAATTGGAGAAAGTCGACGTATTTAAAAAGTGGACGAAGTTGGCTAAGTTTTTGAAGTTCACGGCTGCCGGGATTAAGGGATACTTTAATGTTGGATTCGACGGCAAAGCCAATAAGCTTTTCCAATAAATCCATATTACCCTCGAGCGAGGTGACATAGAACCAAGAAGCCCGACGATAGTCTTCCCATTTAAGGTGATCTTCTTCTAATCGGCTTTTACCCCGATTGGTCAAAATGGATCGGCCACCATCAGCCCCAACTAAAATAACTGAATAATCGGTGGGGTTGGTATCGGTGGCTAACAAATTAGTAACGTGTTCCTTGGCCAGATCGGCGGTAATGTAGTTGGCCAATAAATCAGAGCCGACCAGGGATACGCAAGCCGAAGTTAACCCCTGACGGCTGAAGGTAACAGATGAGTTGGTGGCTCCCCCACCCGAGCAAATCAAGCCTTGTGATACTTCATTTTTGGAAGAACAGGGAAGCGAAAGAAAATTTTCTTTTTGAATGAAAGCTTCAGATTTAACAATAACGTCAACAGTGGCGGCACCAAAAGAAATTACATCGTACATATTAATAAGATGAAGAGAAAAAAAGAAGTTTGGTAATAATCAATTGCTTAAGATCGGCTACGACCGGCTGGAAGTAGTCATAAATTTTTTCGGAGCTATAGGCCGACAAGGCGTTGGCCAAGGAATGTTTGAATTTAAGCCTTAAATCAGTATTGATATTAATTTTGACTATTCCGGACTTTACGGCTTGGGAGATTTGGGCAGAATCAATTCCCGACCCGCCATGAAGAGTAAGCAAGGTAGTCGGCAGGCACTGGCGGATTTCGGACAAAAGAGGGAGGTTGATTGATTCGGAGCCAGCGGTAGGGACACCGTGGCGGTTGCCGACAGAAACAGCCAAAAGATCGGCTCCGGTTCTGGAAACAAATTCTTTTGCCTGAATAGGGTCGGTTAGAAGTAAGTTGGAGTTTTGGGAAACCGGCTGGATTTGGTTGAATTCGGCCTCAACCAATGCCAGGGGGTTAATCTGATGGATCCGGCTAATAAAAAGTTGTGACATGGCTTGATTGGTAGAGTAGTCCAGCGGCGAGCCATCAAAATGGACCATGTCAAAACCCAAGCGGACCAACTTTTCCAGTCGGGCTAAATCTTTCCCATGATCCATATTAAGATAAATAGGCAGACCTTCTAGCCGGGCCTTTTTGGCGAGTAACATAAGTCTTTCGGCTTGGATGAACTTGTCTTCACCCGGCGAAAGCTGGACAATACAGGGTAAACCGGTGGATCTGACCGCTTCTTCAACGGCCTGATATATTTCAAAGGTATCAATATTAAAGGCGGGTAGAGATTTTCCCTCGGCCTGGTAGTTGGTTAGAGTGCTTCTAAGATCTGGCATGGGAAGATTCCATTAATTGATGAAGGGCAAAGTTTATTGAAGATAAATCAAGATGATAATGCTCATAAAGCTCATGGTAGTTTTGGGCTGATCGGCCGAAACGATTGTCAACCGCCAGGTGGGCAAAACGGCAATTTATAGATGAAGATAAAAGAAGGGAGGCGACGGCTTCGCCTAAGCCGCCATTTTTTTGATGATCTTCAAGACAAAGAAGGCGGCCGGTTTTTTTGACACTTTTAATGATTGTTTCACTATCGAGAGGCTTGACGGAAGAGCAATTGATAATTTCCAGCTTAAAACCTTTAACCTCGAGGGTGTTAAGAAGTACCGGCCCGTAACCGACGACAGTGACATCTTTACCGGTAGTAAGAAGGTGGGACTTGCCGATGGTAAAAGGCAATTTGGGATCACATATAGTTTGGGTAGCCGGACGGACTAGCCGGACGTAGCAAGGCAGAGGGCTTCGGGCGGCGACAGTGATAATTTTTTCCGTTTCAACGGCATCGAGAGGGGCAAAGACTTGCATGTTGGGAAGAGCCCGCATCAGGGCAACATCTTCAAGCATTTGATGAGTAGCACCCAAATCGGCGCTCATAAGCCCGGCGTGAGAGCCAATAATTTTTACATTAGCATGGTTGTAACAAATAGATTGTTTGATAACTGCCCAGTTAATGGCCGGCGAAAAGCAAGCGAAAGAGGTTAGAAAAACAGTTTTACCTGATTTAGCCAAGCCAGCGGCAACTCCGGCGGCGTTTGATTCGGCCACACCACACTCGATAAAGCGTCGGGGGTATTTTTTGGCAAACTTGTTTAAAAATAAAGATGATTTTAGATCGGCATCGACCACATAAAGATGCTTGTCGGTCTTGGCTAATTTTAGGATAGCATTGCCAAAGGCCTGGCGGATGGAAATGGGTGAGGGCGAGTGATTCACTGATTAATAATAATCGAATCAGAGGGGTAATAGCAAACTGAATCTATGGCAAAGGGTAGAGAAAAACATAATCGACAATTTTTTTCATAACCAAAAGCAAAATAGCCGCCAAAAGATAAGCCACTTGACGGGAAAATCGGGACCATAAAGGCCTGGGGGGTTGGCGGCGGGTAAAAATGTTAATAACGAAAGTGGCAAAGATGACGGTAGATTTAAGAAAAAAGAAGATGAAGAAAGCTAAAAGAAAAACGGTTAATCCCCCACTAAGTAGACCGGATGGGCTTGAGGAAAGAAAAATAGGTTCATAGTAATGGGGAGGAGCGAGAGAGAGCCGGGATGCAAAAAGCCCTGGGTTGATCATGGAAAGTCGGTGGTGAGTTCCTGTTTGGCTAGAGAGTAAAGACGATCGGGCAAACTTTTAACATCGTGATAGTGATAGTCGTATTGCATAAAAGAAATACCTTTACCAAAGATGGTTTTGGCGATTAGGCAGGTAGGATAAGTTGACTCTCGGGCTTGACGTAGGGCTTTATTGATCTGGTTAAAATTATGGCCGTCGACGGTGGTAACAGTCCAGCCAAATTGGACATATTTGGCAGCCAAACGGCCAAGGGGCATAATATCGTCGGTGGATCCGTCTATTTGGTAATGGTTATAGTCAACAATATTGATTAGATTTCCCAACCGGTATTTGGAAGCGAACATAGCAGCTTCCCAAACCTGGCCTTCCTGGTGTTCACCGTCGGTAGTCAGGCAAAGACTTTGAGAGCCGGGATTTCCTAAAGCCAGTCCGGCGGCAAAAGACAAACCTTGACCGAGAGATCCAGAAGAATAACTAACCCCGGGAACGTCGGTGGAAACATGGCCCTGAAGAGGCGAGCTAAAAGAAGAATAGGTTTTTAAAAGGTCGGAGTGAAACAGCCCACGTTTGGCTAAGACAACATAGAGTGCCGGGCAAAGATGACCGGCGGAAAGGGTAAAGTAATCAGGCGGAAACTCGAAAACCGGTGAGAAGTAAAGAGCAACCAATAAGTCTAAGCAGGAGAGGGATCCACCGATGTGGCCCCCCGAACGGTAAATCAGATCAAGAAGGTCAAGACGAAGCTGACGGGAAATGTCGGGTAACTTCGGCGCCTGAAGTTTGGCAAACATCTTTAAAGTATAGACGAACAATCGACATTTCCAAAATCAGTGATGTCTTATGATGGCTTTTTAGCTTCTTCTTATCATTTTGCCGATCCAAATTAGGATAACGGCACCGATAACGGCAACTATCAAGCTGTAAACACTAAAGTCGTCTACGCCCTCTAGGCCTAAAGAAGACATAATGAAGCCACCGGCGATGGCGCCGAGTATGCCCAAAACTATATCGCCCAAAACTCCCTGGGAGGAGCTGGTCTTCATGATAACTGAAGCGGCCCAGCCGGCGATGGCGCCAAAAATAATCCAGACTAATAAACTCATTAGGACCTCCTTTTTAAATCAATATTGGTAATTTGATCGGCTCCGGTCTCCTTGAGAACTCGCATGACTTCGGTCTTGTCGACGGTAGTATCGGTAGGGACAGCCAATAATACTCCCCCTTCTTGGATACGCGACTCATACAGCCTGGCCGTTTCTTCGGGGACACCAAGACCGGCTAATCCCCCTACCACCCCTCCGGCCAAAGCACCGGTAGCAGCAGCGGAAACTGCCGTAGCCGCTACTCCGGTCATGCCTAAAGCAGCAGCTATCGGCCCTCCGATTAATAAGGCACCAATGCCGGGAATGGCAACTAACCCAGCGCCAAGGATCAGCCCGGCGAAACCGCCAATTGCTCCTCCGGTGGCGGCTCCAGTGGCCGCACCTTCAGCAACATGGTCGCCTCTGGTCTTGACAACCTGGTCGCTGTCCCGGGAGTCTTTCATCAATAATGATATTTCTTCAACATTGAAACCGAGCTGGTCTAATTTGTCGACGGCTGTTTCGGCACTTGGGCGGTTGTTGTAAATTCCCAAAACGGTTTTAACATTTTGATTCAGGTTGGGATTCATATTGTTCATAGGTTTCTTAATAATTAATTAGGTTTTTAAGGCGAGGCTGTGCCAGGCTCTCTCGGGGGCTGAACGTTTACATTAACGTCTTGAGGGAATGGGTTTACCCCAGCCTGTCTAATGGCCGGTAGACCATAAGCCAGAAAGATGACTACTAAAAGAAGGATTAAACCAAGAGTAATAAGGGTACGACTAAAATCAGAGCTATTATCAGAAGAAGGTGGCGGGTTATTGACTATAGTTGGCATAGAATCATTTTTAAAAAATAATATTTGGGGGTAATTAGTAAGGAGAAAGAAATTGGTAAGGGGGTTAGTGGTTAGGATATGAGAAATAATAAATGTTTGGTCAGAAAAGGGTAAAAGGAAGAGAAAAATGGCTTTTTGTTGGTAAAATTAATTAAGAGAATTAGAGGGTGGTGCAAAAAGAATATAAAAATAATAATCCTGATCATTGTTTTAGTTACCTTGACGGCAATAGGAGGGTTGAGGCTGAAAACGGAATTGACGGGTGATCCCAATTTGGGCAACAAGCTAAAGCCTTCTTTAAATCCGACGGCGACCCCCGAACCTCTGGAAAAATTCAGCCTATCGGGGTGGATCCCCTATTGGCGGGCAAAAGATGGGGTTGAGTATGTATTGAATAATCCGAATATTTTTGACCAGGTTTTATTGGCGTGGTACCAGATCGATAAAGACTTTAAGCTTAGCCGGCACAATAACATCGGAGAAATGCCAATAGAAAAACTGGCGGCAGAAAACCAGGTATATGTAACAATCGGGAGCGATTTAAAGGCGGAGGAATTTAGCAAGTTTTTAAACAATACCGAGAGGAAGGCAACGTTTATAGGGGATGTCGTTGACTTACTAAACGAATGGAATATTGAGGGGGTGGACATTGACTGGGAGACAATTACACCAGGTGACAAAGAGCAATATCTGACATTGCTCCAAAACCTGTCCGAAGGGCTTGGGGATGGGACAAAATTATCGGTAACGGTATACGCCCAAACCGGTAAGAGCGACCAATATAAGTGGGCGGAAGTCTATGATTTAAAACGAATATCCGGGATAGCGGATCAAGTTAGAGTAATGGCATATGATCTGCATAATTCTGTGTCGGGGCCTGGAGCAATTTCAACATTTGAGTGGCTTAGGGAGATTACCACGTATTCTTTAAAATCCGTAGATAAGACCAAATTAATTATCGGGATGCCGTCGTATGGTTATGTGTGGAAAAACGGTCAAGGCCAAGGCCAGGGTTTTCAATATGACGAGTTTATCGAATATGCAAAAGAAAATAAGTTGAGCCTTAGGGGGCGTGATAGTGAAAGCGGGGAGGAAATATATGAATCCAGTGATGGCGGAACCGTGGGGTATCTGTCGGGGGCTAAAGCAGTTAAAGAAAAAATGGACGTGGTAAGACGACTTGGGATTAATAAGTTTACGATATGGCACCTGGGCGGGACTGATTTAAATCTACTGCACCCTCTTGATGAGTTTTATTAGTGACACTAATAAATTTTTTGAAAAGAACAAAAGATTAATAATTAAATGGATAATTAAGGAGGCACTACCTCCGGGAGAGAGCATGGCCATAGGCTAGTTGGATTGAGTTAATGAATATCTTTCAGTGGTCCAGGAGTTACTTTTTGGCCGTTTGAGCAAAGAAACAAAAAAGGTATAAATGAAGACCAGGCTCAAAAGAAGCCTTAGGAAATAGAAGTGGGGCAAATAGAAAAATAATTTTAAGTTACGATTCGTCGCAGCCGTCCAAATTAGGGTGGGCAGGAAAAACAAAAACAGGTCGAAGAGAAATGGGACTACTAAGATTAGGGGGTTAACAAACAATACCATTGGTACGGTAAATAACAAGGCAAGGCTGATAAAACCGTTAAATAACCCTTCGGTAGCCAATAGAGCAACTTCCAAGTCAATGTTTTGACCACCCCAGGGAATATGGTGTTTGTGAACACATTGCCAGAAGCCGATGTACCACCGTTTGATTTGTTTTAAGAAAGAACGGAGGTCACGCGGATCCTGGGTGATGACTAAAGACCGCTCTTCATATACAAAGTTCCCCTGGTTTTGGCGATTAAGCTCAAAAGTGAAATCCATGTCTTCGGTAAGGGTTCCTAACGGAACAAAAAACTTTTTAAATACACGGGATCGGTAAAGAGTGGCACAACCGGGTAAAACGAGAATAGTGTTGGTGTTGGACTGAGCTCTTTTGTGGACGCTGTGGGCTATTTCGTATTCCCAGATCCTGAACTTGCCGATCCAATTAACGCCTAGGCTGCAGACTTTACCAACAACCCCATTAAGCTTTTTACCTGCCTTGGACTTCAGGTGCGGCAGAGCGTGTTGAAGAAAGTGGGGATCAATTCTGGTGTCAGCATCCATTAGAAATATATATTTATAATAGTCGGTAAGCTGAAAATGGCGAATTCCGGAGTTTAAGGCATTAGCTTTACCACCATTTGGGATGGACAAGATATTGGGAGTATACGATTTGGCGCAAGAAGCAGTCGAATCCGTCGAGCCGTCGTTAACAACATAGACGTGGTTTTTGCCAACCAGGGCGACGGCAGAGGAAAGGGTAGACTCAATCACCAGTTCTTCGTTATAGGCCGGAATTAGGATAGCTACTTGGTTTTTCATTTATTGAATGATCTGACTTGGTAACGCCGGGACTAGGCCTTTTTCTAAAGCTTCCGTAATTATTTGCTCCAATCGTACCTGGGAAATCATATATTCGGCAGAAGGAGTGCCGCTAGTATCTTCCGAACCGATTTGATGAAAAACAAGAATCAGCCAATCATTTTGGGAAGCCGCCTGGTTAATATAACTGGATAGGATATCGGGTTTAGTATCATACTTTAAGGAAATTGATTTTAAATAATATCGGTCTTCAAGAGGAAGGGGATTTACCCCTCCTTCGGAACTTCTTAGCGAGACAAAAAGATGCCTGGCGTTTTCAACCAGATTGGGAGTCAGAGTGCTTAAGGGCGATACGAAATGGCTGGAAGTTAGGCCTTGGTGCCACATAATTTTTTGGCTATTGGCAAGTTCCCGATAAACATCGGCCATCGGCCAGTCACTGACGTTATCCGGGTGAGTAACGGTGTGATTGGTGATCTCCCACCCTTGATGCTGGAGATTTTTTATATCATCCCAATCCATATAGCCGGAATATCCGATCATACCGGTGGGGACAGACAAGGCGGCCGGAAGATTGAAACGACGAATGACGGGGAGACCGTGGAGGATCTGATTTTCCCAGGCATCGTCAAACCAAAAAGTAACGTAACCGGATTTGGAACGGGGCAGGGAACCAAAATTCCGGTAATATGGGTTTACTTTGGTATCACTTACACCGGAGACAACACCTTGGGTAGAGGGTGGATCTGCCCAGGCTGGCTTGGATCCTTTCATTGAGGTCCACAAATAGTTACTAGCCAACCAGGCAAAAACCAGAGGAATTATCAGCCAGCCCAATTTTGAGGGAGTATTAATAGTTTCTTTCATAGATGGAAAAATTATTATCGGTATATATCTTTTGATAATTTTGGTTAATAACGGTAAATATTTGGTCGGTCAAACTTTTACGCCATTCCGCTTGGCCGTCGAGTTCGATATAGTCAAAATATCCATCCTTTATCGCCTGTAGATAGGCATAATCGCCGGTAAGGTTTTGGTACTCAAACCAATCAAAGGTAGTAATATTAAAAGGACTATTTACCGGGTAAAGGGACCAGATTGTTGTGGCCCCTCCTTCGGTTAAGACTTTGTCGCCATTTTGGACTACCTCAGCCAGCTTGGCCAACATAGGTGAGGCGTTGAGCCATTGTCTTTCAAATATGGATTTTTGGGCAAACTCGTTTTTGAAGAAAAAGAAGCCAAGGTAGATAAAAAGAGAAATTGCCGAGTACCGGAGTATCTGACTTTTAAGACTGGCAAGAAGTGAACTTATGCCAATCCCGATTGCCACCGAAAGAAAACAGAAAGTAAAGAAAAGATGTTTGTCTAGAGTGGCCAGGCGATTGGTACCAAGATGAAAGAGCAAAACCAGAAAAGACAGGGCGGTAAGCAGCGCCCATAATTTTGTTTTTTTGACGATAAAGAAGCCCAGACTACTTATGCTCCAAAAAATCCAATGATAGGCAGATAGTTGAAAGAAATAGGACAGAATTCTGGCGGAGGATTCCGGCGCCCGAGTGGCCTGGTTGGAGGTAAAGGTCAGGATGGCGGAAATATTGACCAAAAAATAACCGGCGAAACCGAGAATAATGGGAGCCAGGTAATAGCGAAGATAGAGGTTAAAAGTTTTTTTAGATTTTTTGGCGGCTAAAAAGGAAAACAGAATGATAAAGGGAATATAGATGACTACAATAATTTTGGTAAAAAAGGACAGAAGAAGGAGAATGGCAGCAAGAAAATAATTTTTGCCAGAGTTGGCGGGCAGGGCTTGAACTAAAAAAACAAGAGAAAGTAATAAAAAATAATAGCTTGGAGTATCGTAAGTGGCCAGGCGACTGATGTATAAAGATACAGATGAAAAGGCAATAATCAGAGCTGAAATGAGGGCGGCCAAATTTGGATATGGCAGCTTTTGCCAGACAGCCAGATTCTTGGTTAAAACATAGACCATTTCTATGGACAAAACGCCAAAAACGACATTTAAAAGCCGGGGGCCAACCATACTTTGACCAATTGTGGCGGCGGCAGAGAGGGTCGGGTAAATATATGGATGACCGCCCATCCAGGATTTGGCGTTATAGCTCCACCAATCACCCTGATATAAGGCCAATTTGCCAACAACAGAGTAAATGGCTTCATCGTTAAAGGGGGAATTATAATTAAGGTTAGCTAGCCTTGCAATCAGAGCAAAAAGAAGGATAACCGGCAACAGGAAGGATCCGGCAGAATATCGTAAGGTGGGGAAAATAGTGCGGAACATAGTCGTTGGCAAAGTCTATAAGTTAGCTATCAAAAAGGTGTCGACGTTATGTAAGTATCTGCAAAGAAGCCTTGGGAACTATGCTTACGGAGTGGTGCCGGAAGGTTGAGGGGCCACCGTTGGGATTAACTGGTTTAAATCAATCGAAGGCACGGTGGTCGCTGGCGGCTGATCTTGAGGAGGGTTAATATTGAGATCCAGATTTTGCTGGGTATCGGGCTGTACCGGTGGAGGATTTTGAGGATTAACGTTAAGGTCGATGTTTTGCGGAGGAGGGCTGTAGACCCCAGACTGACGGATGGCCGGTAAGCCATAGGCCAGAAAGATGACTACTAAAAGAAGGATTAAACCAAGAGTAATAAGGGTACGACTAAAATCAGAGCTATTATCAGAAGAAGGTGGCGGGTTATTGACTATAGTTGGCATAGAATCATTTTTAAAAAATAATATTTGGGGGTAATTAGTAAGGAGAAAGAAATTGGTAAGGGGGTTAGTTGAGGTGAGAAAATTCGGGCGATTTTTGAATCTGACCTAATAGCTGGCTAAACAAATGACGTGACTGAACAGAGTCTGATGGCACCTCGTAAGTTAAGGCCAAATAGGAGTCGTAGAGGGGGTACTTCCGGCTTCGGGAAAGAGCATGTTTACTGTTTGACGGCGGGCTATAACCTAGTTGTGGCCAAGTGTCACCGACCGATTCTTGAGGGGAAGTGTGGGTACGTTTATAAAACTTGGCTAAGGACGGGAAATTTTCTAGATATAGAAAGCTGGCCGGATGCGGTCGCTTTAAATGAGCGTAGAGCATACCAGACCGGGCCTCAAGACGCTTGTCGGTAACTGAGCCGGTAGCCTTGAAAAGATCGTAGTTTTTGCCTAGGGGAAAAAGGTTTTTGGGCCAATCCGTAATCTTGTATTTCAGGCAAGGGGTTAAAAATGTTTTAGCATGGACAAGGGGAAGTTTAGGGTCAAACCTCAGCTCAATGTCAAAATGGCCGATGGCTGATTCGGCTGAAAGATTCAGGCCGTGGGGAAGGATCTTGGACTCCTTAACGGCGAGCCTGCCAACAGGAGTAAAGGCCGCCCGCAAAACCAAGAGGTTGTCGGAGGTATTTTTTAATAATGCCCAGACGGAAGAGGTGGTCGAGAAGACTTTGTAAGCAAAATTCTGATGAGGGTAAGTGCGGATTACTTTTTTGTCAAAAAGTATTTCCTGCTGGGTGGAGATTAGGGTGCCGTTTTTGTTCATGAACCTATTGTCGGGGTTAAACATCAAGAGAAAACAAAACAATGGTAAATGTTTGGTAAAAATGTTTTGTTGACGGAAATAGGGTGAGTAGCAGGACAGAGGTTGGATTATTGGATAAGCGAACCGTATAATAGTGAATTAAGATTCTAAGTTAACCCATGGTGGAGAAAGTTAAAGGAGGCGAGCCCAAAGAAAAAGAGCAAATTCCGGGTATCAAGCAATTATTAATTGATGCAGTACTTTCGCCCAAAGTGGCAATTCCGAGTGGGATAGAGACGATTAATATCGAGACTTTGGATGTAGAAGGAGAAAAACTGACGACGATGTTTCTATGTGACCCTTCCGGGGGAGAATACGGAATACAGTTGGTAGTCCGAAAAGGGAAATTGCTGGCGACAAAAAAGGTATTCAGAGGTCAAATAACTTCGACTGGCGCAGAGATAGTTTGCAACATACCGGAATTCGTAAGAACGGGGGTGGTGACTGATAATTCCCCCAGACAGTACGTTTTTAACATGCTATGGGCGGCCTTTATGCATTCACACGCAATTGGTGACTGCCCCCAGTCCCCTACTGATGTCTGCCACCTTGTACGGGGAATGGATGATCCCAAATTGCAACCTTGTTCGTTTGTGACAACCACTACCGATCACTTGTTGGTATTCAGATCGGCTGCCACTCCAAATTTAGATACCGAAAAATTAGAACAACTTCTAGCGGAATGGAATTTTGCAGTCGACCATTACCTTAACTATATCGAGAGACAGAAAACTCAAGCAGCAGACGGAGGCAAATTGACAGTAAGCGAATGTAATTACCAAAGTCAAATATTAGCAATATATGCCAAAAGGCTTAATTTACTCCTATATAAAGGAAATATTGGAGAGGGAGTCGTCAGAAAAGTTGATAGATTTTAAAGAGAGATAAAATAGATAAAGTGGAGAAAAGAGAACTGTGGGAAAAATGCCAAAAACTGATCGCGGCTTACAAAAACGGAGAGCTGGGGGATTGCTCGATGCCGGAAGACGCTAACCCGGGATTTAAGGGAGAGGCGAGGGAGCGGAGATTGAGCTACTTTACATTACCGATGAGCCTTAATTATCAACGAGACAGCTATAGTTTGTGGAAAGCAGCCTTAAAGACTTACGGGGATAAGGAAACAAGGGAGGTGTTCGAGGTGGAAAAGGCAGCTAATATGGAAATCGAAAAATTAAGGCAGAAATTGGTGAGATACCGGCTAGCCTTACAACCAAATAATCATATTAAGATATGGCGAAAGATAGCCGAAACTGTTTATTATAATTGGGATGATTGGAGTAATTTTTGGAAAAAGGCAGATAACGATTTGGAAATAATTAGGGGCTGGGTGCAAGTAAAATTTAAAACCGGTTTCCCCTATTTGTCGGGGCCAAAGATTTTTAATTACTGGAGTTTTATTATGAGTACTTACGGCCAAGTGGAGATGAAAAATAAAGAAATAATTGAAATCGCGCCGGATACCCATGTGACCAAGGGATCGGTCAGGATGGGAGTGATAACGCCAGAAGAAGTGGCTAAGTTATCAAAGGAAGAAATATCCCGTAGATGGCGAGAGGTATTAGCCGGAAGCGGGATAGCGCCGATTGAAATGCACCCGCCAATGTGGTTTTGGAGCCGGGGAGGGTTTAGGGTTAAGTTATGATAGTTCTGAATTTAACCGGAGCGATTTTATCAAAGAAAGGTATAAAATTAGACACAAAAGTAGAAATATTTAATTTGTATTAGTCCAGATGAATGGTAAATTAGGTGGTGGGAGCTATTAAGACATTGGGAAGCCAAGGCGGTAGACTGAAATGTGGAAAGAGGCCGGAATTAGTAGTAGACGTAGAAATAAGATTAGATAAGGCGTATAAATTGCTGAAAATTGACAGACCGACGAAGACAGAAATTAAAGTTGTTTTTGAAAATAGAAGGAAGCAAGGTTTTCTGTTCGGACGAGTAGATGTAAACCAGAGAGGAGTATTAGTTGTTTTTGATGGTCGATGTAGGACAATTAAAGGCGAAGACAGAGCGATGGCAGAATTAAAAGACGCCGGGAGTGATTACCCCGGGGTCAGCGAAGCACTGGCTCACGAAGTTAGTCATGTGGAGATGTGGGGGCTGACTGGCCTTGATCGGCAACCAGCGACAAAGCTGATAGATGAAGGGTGGGCTCGATTAGTCGAAAAAGCAAGCGAAAAGAAGTCCACGACTATTAAAGACTTGGTTACGCTAGTCAAGAAAGATATATTACAAGGTTTAGTGATTCACAGTACGGAATATCGAAGGTGCTTAACGATTGGCCGACCAATTAACCAGAAAGAATCATCTGGCCTGAATGGGGCAGAATCGACGGTGGGCATGGGTTTGCTGCTATGGGTTAAAACGACTTTTGGCAATGAAGCTATGATCGGGTTACTAAGAGATTCGCCCTGGGTAGGAAAAAGAAACGATGAAGAGTTTGAACCTGTCGAATTGAAGCCCGAATGGGAAAATAATGAACAATACTCATCATTAATGATGAAAATGAAAAAGGGAGAAATTACGACTGAAGAATTTCCAGAACTAGCTTATGGGTGGGAGAGTAAGCAATCCAAGTGGGCGTTATTAAAAGCAACCGGGATGAAAAAAATTAAGGAGGTCAAGGATTCGTTTGAAAGATGGATAGATCAATAAGGTGAAATTGATTTCACTTGTATCCCCTACTTTGGGTGAGACAATAGGGTTATGAACAACACGGATATCCACCCAATTCAGTCAATGATTTTGTGCGATTTACTATTTGTAGAAGAGGTGGGATTTGCCAAGCTGAATAAAAAGAAACTCGGAAGCGACCAATTCAGTTTTCATTTGCGGCAGCTGACTGACTGGAAATTAATCGAAAAAACAGAAAACGGCAAGTATCGATTAACAGCTAAGGGTAAAGAGTTTGCCAACCAATTTGATACTCAAGCCATGGAAATTGAAAGGCAGCCAAAAATTGCAGTGTTGGTTGTCGGAACAAAAAGAAAAAAGGGGCAGGTTAAATATTTAGTTCAACAAAGGTTAAAACAACCGTATTATGGGTATTGGGGATTTATATCAGGTAAGGTGAGGTGGGGAGAAAAGATATTAGAAACAGGCGGAAGAGAGCTGGAAGAGGAAGCAGGACTTAGAGGAGATTTGGAGTTAGTAGGTATGGAGCACAAAACTGATTTGGGGACAGGCGGTGAGATTTTGGAAGATAAGTACTTTTTAATCCTTAAGGCAGAAAAATTAGAAGGAGAATTAAAGACAGATTTTGAAGCTGGAAAAAACTGTTTCAAAACAAAGGCAGAGATTTTGATGTTGCCGGACTTATTTGATGATGTGGCAATGATTTTGGAAAAAGTGGAGGGAGGTAAGTTTGAATTTGAGGAAAAAGAATACAGAGTGAAAAGGTATTAAAATTCACAGGACTTGTATATAAATATATAAACCCTAGAATATGGCCAATGAGAAAGATAAGGCTAATGGTGGTGCAATACAAAATTGACTATCTAAAAATAAAGTCGAACTTGTTAAAGTTTGAACGGCTAATTAAGAAATACAGATTTTTTAAACCGGATTTAGTAGTTTTTCCCGAATACGCGCTAACAGGACCGTTGTATGGCCATTACGATTTAGCGTTAAGTCAAAATGACCAAGTTGTGGAGGATTTAAAAGAACTAGCAAGGAGATATGGAGTGAATATTATTCCAGGAAGTCTGGGACGAATCGATAATGGCAGAAAATTTAATTCAACTTGTTTTATTGATGGTTATGGCAAACTGGAAGGATTTTATGACAAACAAAAGTTGTGGAGCAGCGAAAAGAAGTTCTTAGTACCCGGCAGCGAAAGTATGGTTTGGAATACAAAGCTGGGAAGAATAGGAATCCAGATTTGCGCCGATTTAATTAGTCCTCAAGTCTCGGCCGATTATTTAAAATCAAAACCGGAAATAATCATTAATCTGGCGATGTGGTCGAAGGAAGATGTTAAGGCGGCAAAAAAGAAAGTGGTAACTAACCTAGAAATAAACCAAACTGAAGTATTGGCCAAGGCCAGGGCGTTAGAAAACCGGGCGTATTTTGTTTTTTGCAATTATGGCGGCGGAGTCGAGATTAAAGCCAGATCAGGCAGATTTTACGAAGAAAATAGCGTTGGGAACTCGATGGTGGTAAGCCCATATGGAGAAATTATTGCCAAGGCAATGGGAGAAAACGAAGAGGTGTTAATGGTAGAAATTGATTTGGCTAAATGCCATTGGGCAGATTACTGACCAAGCTAAAAATTAATTGTTGGTAGAATTGGTAATGATTGCCTATTTGATTATTAAATATTATCCGGATAATCGGAATGGGCGGCAAATAGAAAACTTAGCTAAGACTTTTAAGAAGCTCGGAATGGAGGTAATTGTTGGGGTTGACGAGCTGAATAAGATGGGAAGCTTGATTAAGAGCCCAAAGGCCTTAATGGCAGAAGCGTTTAAGCTAATAGATAGGGCAGATATGGTTATCGTAGAATTTTCAGAAAAGGGAGTGGGAATAGGGGTTGAAGCGGGGTATGCTTTTGCCAAGGGCAAGACTGTAATTGTGATAGCCAAAGAAAAAACACAGATATCGGAGACGATGGAAGGAATTGCCAATCAGGTTGTTTATTATAATGATATAAACGATTTGGAGGTTAAGATTACGAGAGCTTTAAAAAATGTAGAAAAAAATGATTAAGTGCGAGAGCCCGACAAGGTATTGGAAGGTAGAGGAACTGGAAAAAGACGGGCTTTATTTGATGGAGTTTGAGGAGTAGCGGGAAGCAATATAATTTGATGGTAAAATAGGCCATGAAAATATACTATATAACCGGAAACGAAGAAAAGTTTAGGGAAACAAAATTAATTATCCCAGAAATTGAACAACTAAAAATTGATCTACCAGAAATCCAAGAGATTGATTCAAAAAAGATAATTGAAGCAAAAATTGAGGAAGCGAAAAAACAAGGAGCAACTCGGTTCTTTGTCGATGACGCTTCACTAAGTTTGGAAGCGATAAACGGTTTGCCCGGACCATTGATTAAGTGGTTTATGAAAACTATCGGTAATGAAGGGTTGTACGAAATAGCCGATAGGTTTAAAAATTATAGGGCGGCGGCTAAATTGGTAATTGGGTACTGCGATTTAAGGGGGGAGATTCATTATTTTGAAGGAGAAGTTAGGGGTAAAATTGTAAGTCCGCGAGGCGATACCAGATTTGCCTGGGACAGAATCTTTATGCCAGATGGTTTTGAAAAAACTTTTTCAGAAATGACGGTTGAAGAAAAAAACCAAATCAGTCATAGAAGAATAGCTTTGAATAAGCTAAAGGAATATACAGACTCCGAAAAGCAAGAGTAGAATCAGTTTATGGATCAGGCAACAATAAAGGCTTACGATAGGTACTATAAAGAGTATGACGATGAGGTAATCGAGTTTTGGGATAACTTTCCTCTGGCTACCATTGACAAATTCTGCAATCTCTTGAACGGAAAAAAGGTTCTCGATTTAGGTAGTGGATCAGGGAGAGATGCTTTGATTCTACAAAAAAGGGGCCTTGAGGTTGTCTGTATTGATGCCTCAAAAGAGATGGTTAAGATAACTAAAAGATTGGGATTTGAATCGATTGAATCGGACTTTCAGGATTATGATTTCCCTGAATTAGAATACGATGGAGTATGGGCTTATACTTCCCTACTGCATATTAAGAAAGAAAAAGTGGTAACAGTATTGCAGGATATATATAAAACTTTAAGACCGGGCGGAGTTTTTTTGGTTGGAATGATTGAAGGAACTTATGAGGGAGGAGTGGAACAAGAAGGTATGCCAGGGGAAAAAAGATATTTTAGATTTTATGAAGAAAAAGAACTAAAAGAAATGATTGAAAAGGTGGGATTTAAGTTTGAATTTCAGGAAAGATATAAGCCACATTCAAAAATATTCTTGGCACAGATTTATATAAAAATATAAGCTTTCCTGTTCTGACAAGTTTGAGACGGGATCGGGAGTGATAAAATAAACCATGTCAATAAGACCAAATTTTACCGGAATAGATTTAGGTAAATTTAAAAAGAGTTTTGGCTCAAAAGATAAAAAGATTGCAGACGAGTTATTTGAAAATTACGAAAAATCATTAGTCGTGGTGGACGGTAAAAGGCATTATGAGGTTGGCCAAGAAGAAGACCGGATGATGATCGAAGAGGCGGTTTTGGGAGGGCCAGAAAAAGCGGTGGAGATGGAAAATAATTATCCTTATTTAATGTCCCGATTGGCAGAGACGCAGCCGGAAAGGGTAACGACAGAATCAGACGGCTGGACGTCGTATTTTTTGGAGTACTTGGAAAATTTGCTGGAAAAGTTAGAAGGACCGGGAAAAAAGATGATCGAGTATTTATGGCAGGGAAGAAAATTGTTTTCGGAGGGAAAAACGGGAACGGAGTACCCTTATTCCTACCTGACAAAAGAAGAGATAGCAATTTTGCTAAAAGATATGGAAGAAAAATGGAGTACCTATAATGATTTTGAATTTGCCCCGGATTTTAAAGGATGGCTGGAAGAATTTAGGGATAAAGGTAAAGATTTGTTTTTGACGGAAGGGTAAAGATTATTAGTGCCGGACGAAGTTACCACGAAGTAAGAATTATTATTTAGCTATGACTTATTTTTTGCTTAGACAAAAAGGTTTCTAGGTTTGGGGTAAAATACGGCTATGTCAGGTGTATTGCCATTATTAACCGAAACTGTTGCAACGAGTATCTTTATTTCGACCGAGTCTGCAAAGATTCTTGCCAATCAGTTTAAGGCCTCTCCTTGGGAATTTTGGCTCCCATTAACAACGTCATTTCTTGCAGTAATTGCCGCATTTTTGTCTTATGCCGCAGCTGAGAAGTCTGCCTCAACAGCTTCAACTACATTAAGGCTGTCTCACCAGCTTTTTATTAACGATTTAAGCAAAGAGCATGACTTTTTATTCCGACAAATGGCTGAAGAGCGAGAGGAAAGTAACTCCAAGATTTTTTCGCTTAAAACTAAAATTAGTGCATGTAATTTTTTAGAGAAATTATGTGCATTTTTTTATAAAGGTACGATAAATGAAATGGAACTTCTTGCATATATAGGTCTATTAACCAATAAACAACTTATGCAACATTCGGAAAGTAGCCGGATGCTTGGACAATACAAAAAGTGGCAGTCCCAGAACCGAAAAATAATTGCCGAGACTCAAGAACTCAGAAAGGGATAGGACGATATTCAATTTAAAATTTTATTCGCTGGCGGCATTTACGGAAGTAGCCGGTTTAGCAGGTTGAAGACAGTTTGTTTGTTAATTGAGACCCGGGTGGGAGTTGAACCCACCTAAACGGTTTTGCAGACCGCTGTATAACCGCTTTACTACCGGGTCAAATCAGCAATGCGTAATTTTAATGCATTTCGGGCATTACTGCCAGATTTAAGATGTCTGCCGGGAAATGGGAGGTTCTATTTCCTTAATAACCCGCCCCATTCGACCAGAGTAAAGCCCTGGCGGAGAGGGGCAGAAAGGGTTTGGGGAATCAAAGTCACGGGCTCGTCTAAGCCTTCGAATTCCAAAAAGGTACGGATGGTCGTATCGGGTTTGGGTGAAACGGCTAACGGAGCCAGCCGGTCCATGTCAGCAGTGTTGAGCCAGGTTAGACGGACATAGGGAGAAGATGGCAAACGAGGCTGCCAGAATTCCATAAAGTCGGCCGATTCTTGTGAATTTAAGCCTAGTTGATTTAGCTGGGAATAGAGAGTGGTGATTAGATCTTTTTGGGTTACAACTACTCCCCTGTTTTGATAATTTGGATAATCACCGAAACCCATGCCTTCCCAGAAAAGATAGGGATACGATTGATTAGCATAGATCAATTCACCCGACGGTTTGGCCAAAACTGTCCAGCCGTTTTGGGGATACTTTGGGTCGGATTGAGAAATGACAGCCCCGACTTTGACGGTAACGGCGGTATCTTTCTGAGGATAAAGATAAATGACGGGCTTACCGCATTCAGCCATCATTACATAATCCTGGTTGATATAGGCTTGCCAGTCGCCCAAGGCGTCCTGAAATATGAAATGGGTTCGTTTTTGAACAAACTGGTCGATGCTTATGATATTCTCGGTCCGGGTGTTTTTATATTCCTGATAAATTTCTTTAATAAAGGCATTTCCGGAATCGTTTAATTGGAAGACTTCTTTGCCGTCAACAATTACACCCGACTTAACTTTGCCGGAAAGAGCTTCGGGCTTTAGAACTGGTATCCCACCCGAAGCTCCGCAGCCACCGCTGGGAACCACCTGAAAGATGGTAGTGTTTTGACTGCCGTCGCTCCATTTAATATTAGGAACCTTATCGTCGGTGAAAAAGCTTTGAGGGAGTTGATAGACACTCATGATATTGTCTTTAGACCTAAGATAAATTGAGCGGAGGGAAAAGACAGCATCGGCTACATTGCTTTTAGCATAGGCAACGTAAAGTGTCCCATAATCAGATTCCGTAATTTTTTGGGGGTTAGAAATAGCATCAAAAAATATGGCCGCCGAATAACCCGCTTTGGTTAAGACCCCTAAAGAGGTTTTGAGTGTTTCGGGAGTGGTGAGCTCGAGTATTTGGGTAGTCGAATAGGAAACTGGGCTATTCCACATGGAGTAGATATCGTTATCAGAAATTCCAATAAGGTGTTTAGTCAAAACTGTAACTTTCCCAGCAGGAGATTGAAGTATCCGAGCGATAGCCGGATTCGGAGTGGGGGCATCCAGAGGAATGGTAATGTCGATCATTTTGGACCCATCCGGCAGGTTGGCAACGTGATAGAAAGTGCTGTTTGAAAATTCAAATATAACGTATTGATTGGCAGCTGGGGGGGTGTTTTTGAAGATGTCTAGTTTGGCAATTTTGACCGGATTATCAAGCCAATTAATCCCGGAATAGCTGGTAGGGAGTGGAGCCTCGGAAGGCAGGGATGGTTCGGCCGAAGGAGTGGGGGTAGCGGAGGTTGGGAGAGAGGTGGGAGTAACTATGATCGGAGGACGCAGTTGAAGCTTTTGGTTTTGGACATAGAAATAAACAGCGAAGGCAGCAGAGGCGGTCAAAAAGATGCCGATAACCAGCCCGAGAATCAAGCCGGAGGGCCTAGTCGAGGCGGAAGGAGGAGTTGTTTGGGGACTAACAGGGGGAGGAGGAAGAATTTGTTCGGTCATGTATTAAATATAAAACATCTAGTAAATTTTTACCTAATATAGATTATTTTTCAAGCAAGCCGCCCCATTCAACCAGAGTAAAGCCCTGACGGGGAGGAGCAGAAAGAGTTTGAGGAGTT
Source organism: Candidatus Shapirobacteria bacterium (assembly GCA_041663285.1). Classification (GTDB taxonomy): domain Bacteria; phylum Patescibacteriota; class Microgenomatia; order UBA12405; family UBA12405; genus UBA1435. The sequence continues at coordinate 32,704 of JBAZSP010000003.1, read as the reverse complement.
AACGATACTGGCTCATCCAGACCTTCGAATTCTAAAAAGATACGAATGGCAGTATCAGGTCGGGGATTAACGGACAGGGGAGCGAGTTTATTCATATCATCGGTTGTTAACCAGGTGAGACGAACGTAGGGAGTGGTGGGAAGTTTGGCAGTCCAGAAATCCATAAAATCAGCCGATTCTTTCTCGTTAAGGCCGAGTTGACTTAATTGAGAATAAAGAGTGGCAACCAAATCTTTTTGGGTTACAACTACTCCCCTGTTTTGGTAATTGGGGTATTCGCCTAGGCCCTTACCTTCCCAAAAAAGATAAGGATAAGATTGACCAGAATAAATCAATTCGCCTGATGGTTTGGCTAAAACTGTCCAACCGGCAGCGGGGTACTTGGGTTCTGATTGAGTAATGTTGGCGGCGACTTTGACGGTAACCGGGGTCTCTTTTGGGGGATAAAGGTAAATGACGGGCTTGGCGCATTCGCCAAAGTAACCGTATTTTGAATTAATAAATATCTGCCAGTCACCTAAGGCGTCTTGATAAATAAAGTGGCTTTTTTGCCGGACAAAGTCGGACAAGGTTATGGGAGCTTCGGAATTTGCCCGGTTGTAAACCTTGGCATAATTGCCATAAAGCTCCTTTATAAAGGGACTTTGAGGATCGATTATTTGGTAGACGGGTTCATTATTGTTGGTAACTCCAGCATTAACCTTATTAGAAATCAGGGGCGAGGCCGCCTTAATAACATTAAAAGAGTTGCCACCGCAACCTCCGGTATATTCCTGATATTCTGGTTGATATTGATCAATATTGACCGTGTTGTCGTGCCAGGTAATTTGAGGAACCTGATTATCGGTTTTAAAGTAGGTTTCATAGTTGCCCCACAAAGAGACAAAGGATAAGTCTTTGAGCTTTAGATAAAAAACGCGATTGTAAAGCCCGATTTTATTATCTGATTTATAAGTAGCATAAATCGTACCAACGGAAGTGACTTCGACTAAACGAGAGTCGAGACGGTTGAATTCTTCGGGAGTAATAGAACCATGACTGTAAATGTTTTTAAAAACTCCGACCTTAGTATTAAGAACTTCCGGGATATCAATCAGGTCAGGTTGATAGTCGGTAAAAAGAACGCTAGGTTTCAAAACTGAAGTAGTTTCGGGATACTCTTCTAAGTCTTCTATAGGCAGGTAAGTTTTTCCATCATTGTCGACAATAAGTCGGTAGAGATTGTTACCGCCTCCCATTTCACAATTGAAAGCTAAATACAGGTGATACAACTTAGCTCCAGAGGAATAATTGCCGACCAAAAAGAAGGAAGCGTTTTTAACGTCAAAACAAGGAGTATCATTTTTATTCGTTTGCGGTTCGGGAACTAAAACATCTAGGGTTTTCTTCTGGGCAACTGAAAGATAAGTAAGATCGCCAGGGCTGAGAGAAGTAGTCGGAAACTTCGGGACAGGAGTTGAAGTTGGGTGAGAAAAAGAAAGCGTGGGGGTGGGGATAATTTGAGAGATTGTAGGAGTAGGAAACGGAAAAGGAGAATCGGAAGAATTAGCAAACAGCTTGACAGCAAAAATTACCGCTAGAGTAAGGACGATACCAATGAGAATGCCGATGGGTAAGTTGAGGGATTTAGCGACCGTTACAGAAGGCAAGGTTGGAGTGAGTGGAGATTGTGGAGATAAATCAGAAACAATAGTGGTGTTTTTCTCCTTCTTTATTTTGGTCATGGTGAAGTTTATGACAAAACTAATTAATTGTAAAATACCGATCTATTTTAGGTTTAAGTCAATTGTACCTAAATCAGCATTGACAGTGGCTACAGAAGACAAGGGAGAAAAAAGAGACTGAAGACGGGGCAGCCGGGTAGAGTCGCGGTCAAAGAAAACTTGGCGGGAATCAGTTTTGATCGGATTAAGCACCAGGTGAAGAGTAGAAGAGGTTAGATAGCCAGAAAGGATGATGTCGGGCGGATAGCTGACCGTAAGATGATCGGCAGACTTATCGACACTAAAAGAAGATGAAGGGTTGATGGTGATAGAAGTAGTTAGGTTATGAGGCAATTTTTGATTAGTTTTGAAGACATCGACACCATAAAAAAAGCGTTCGCCAAGAGAATCAAGGTTATTTTGCTTGACGATATCAGTTTGAGAAAAGGTAAAGGTGGTCACGGGAATAGGCCGAGGGTGAGGCAGAGGCGAACGGGAGTAGGAACCAAAAACATGGGTGGTGGTTTCGACCACCGGGTTATTGGCAATAAAACCAGAATTGGTATGGCCAAAAAGCTGCCAGTTATCGGCATTTTTTGGGCGGGAATATTTGACTAAAAAATATAGGGATTGGGGAGAATCGACCTCGAGATTGGCGATGCCGCCAAGGTCTTGAGCGGCTAAGGCCGCTAGACTTTTTTGATCGTGGACATCGGCTAAGGCGGCAGGCAGGTAATGAGAAAAATCGACCGAGGCGACGACTAAACAATCAAAAGAGCAAATTTGACTAACCTGGTTGATTAACGGGTCAAGTTTTTCGAAAGCAACTTTTTGACCAACAAGAATCGGAAAAACCGAAGATTTGGGAAAATTGGTTTTGATATCAGCTAAAATATTATAAATGGCATGATCGGATTTTAAAGGTTGATTTTGGAGATGAAGAAAGGGGCTTAATTGGGTTTCAAGAGAAGCAGTAAAGGGCAAAGTACCATTGCTCAGGTTCCAATTGACGTTGGAGTATAAAAGCTGGTTTTGGTTGGGGGAAAAATGATCGGGGCCGATTAGGATTATTTTTTGGGTAAGTAAGCGCCGACGGGAAATGGTTTTAATAAATTCTGACCGGTTACCGGCCACAAGGTTATGATGGGGCAGTACTATGGACTGGGGCTGACTAAAAACCTTCAAAAAAATAAAGAGGGTGGCGGCAAATAAGACGAGCAGGAAGAGTCGTAGGGCCCAAACCGATTTTTTGGCAATCACCATAAGCAGGCTTATTATAAAGGCAAAAACTGAAGATATTCAGATTAATTCTTACTCAACTGTGACTTTTTGGGCAGCATTATTGGCCTGGTTTTTGAGATAATTTGGAATATGAAGTTTAAGTGGTGGGCTATAACCCTAATTTGGCTGGCAGGATTCTATTGGCTGGCTTTTTTTTCTACCGATATATTTTGGGGGTATATCCCAAACAACGACTTTTATGATTATTACGTCGGAGCGAAGCTGGTTAGTGAAGGTAAAAGCCCTTACGGTATTACCGAGGATTGGAAGGATATGGCGCAAAACAGGCTAAAGTTAAACTTTAATTGGGCCACTGGGTACAGCTATCCCCCGTTTTTGGCAGTGTTAATACAACCTTTATTGCTACTTAATCCTTATGCCGCGGCCATGGTGTGGCTCGGGTTAAATATTATGAGTTACGGTTGGTTTATAGCCAAAATCCTCCATAGATTTAAAACTAATCAAAAGTGGATCGCTTATTGGGCTTGGTTTTCAGCACCGGTTCTGGGTTCGCTAGTGGTGGGGCAGGTAAATATGTGGGCGATGCTGGCATTGTTTTATTATATTTTTAGCAATGATGAAAACAAGAAAGCGGTGGGGTTGGCGGTAGCGATAATGCTCAAAGTTTACCCGGTCTATTTTGTGTTCCTAGAAATCTGGCATAAAAATTGGAAACTATTAGGCAAATTGGCCGGTGCATTAATATTACTTAACCTAATAACCCTGCCTTTTAACGGTTTAAAGCTAAACTATCAATATGTAACGGCGGTTTTGCCAGCTTTGAACAATAACTTTGACGGTTATTTTTTCAACCAATCGGTCAATGGATTGGTATCGAGATTGCTGACGTCGACAGACAGGTTCAGGGCGATTGTTGATGACAGCACAATGAAATCAATAAATTGGGCAGTGGCTTTAGCCGGTATTATAGGATTATTTATTTTGACAAAAAATATGAAGCCGGGGGTAGTGAAAAAATTATATTGGCTAACCTTGATTTTGGTATTAGCTGGCAAGAATAATTATATTAATCTGGCACCGATGGTTATAGTAGGAGCGTATTTGATTGACCAATGGCCAAAATTAGACAAAATCTCAAGAATTTTGGTGGTGGACGGCTACCTTTTGAGCTTGCTAGTGTTTGGAGGGTCGTATTTTTGGGAAATGGAGTTAATGCCGATTAGCTGGATTCAAAGAATCGGATATGCGGTGGCGACGAGCACCGGATTGGGATGGGTGGTGGGAAATCTGGTGATTCTTGGCAGATTAGGCGCAGGTACCGAGGCGGAGCGGGCGAATCCCGCAAAGTGATCTCGACTCAGCAAGAGAAAACAGAATACGGTTTATTATAATTGGGCAGTGAGGCATAAGGTTAGTTGTATAGATTTGGGTAAAGGAGAGGCAGTAGTAATACTGCCGAGTATGTGGTTAACGAGCGAATCATACCGGTCATTGGCCCAAAAGCTATCTTTAAATTTCAGGGTAATTGTGCCTGACCTGTTTAGAGGTGATACTAAAAGCCCAAAGAGAGCAAAGAGTATTGAAAGCTATACTGATGAGTTAAAAAATTTACTTGAAGATCTGGAGATAAAAAAATATAGTCTGATCGGCTTGTCGTTTAGCGGCCTGATAGTGGTGGATTACCTAAAGAAATATCCGGGTTATCTAAACAAGGCAGTACTGGTTAGCAGCCCAGATCTGACAAAGGGAGAGTGTGTAACCGCAGCTATGGGGTTTTTCGGTTTTATAAAGCTATTCACGAATTACGCGAAAACATTACCGAAGTTAAGAATATTTAATAATTTAATAAAAGACAGTATTAGAAATTATTTTTTAAAACACCCGGTTCAATTTTTTTTGGATATTGGTGTGGCTATTAGTTATAAAGATACGAGAATAGAAAATTTTCCGGTACCGACAAAAATTTTTTGGGCAGACGAAGACGAATTTTTTGGTGAAATATTACCTAATATAGAAAATCTGAAGATACCCAATTTTAATGAAGAAAAAATTAAAGGCCACCACTGTTGGTTTTTTGACGACGAAGAACTGGCGACAAAAAAATTCCGGGATTGCTTAAAATAGAAGAGGTTTGAGGAAAGCCGTGGTCAGTGTAGTAAGAAATCCCCCCGATGTTGTTTCGGGGGGATAAAAGGATAGCGAGATTGCTTTTGCCAATTTAATATTGGCCCCGCAATGACGTTCCCGTCGTTTACATGTCCATGCCGCCCATGCCTCCCATGCCGCCCATACCACCGGCGGGCATTGAAGGAGTTTTGGATTTTTCGGGGGCGTCGGTGATCAAGACGTCGGTAGTCAAAATCATGGTGCCGACCGAAACCGCATTGGTCAAAGCTGATTTGGTTACTTTGGCCGGATCAAGAATTCCGGCTTTAGTCATAGATACCATCTCACCGGTTAAGGCGTTGTAGCCAAGATCGGATTTGGGATCAGCAGTAACCGCATCCTTAATTTTGTTAAAGATTAAGCCAGGATCTTCGCCGCAGTTTAGAACTAATTTGCGGATTGGCTGCTCAAGGGCATATTTTAAAATTGACAGGCCGACTTTTTCTTCCTCATTTTCGGGCTTAACGTTTACCAAAGCAAACGAAGCTTTAAGGAGGGCTACGCCACCACCGGGAAGAATTCCTTCTTCGACGGCAGCCTTGGTGGCATCGATGGCATCCTTGACTCTTTCCAGCCGTTCTTTCATTTCGACCTCGGTAGCACCGCCGACTTCCAGAACAATAGCACCGCCGACTAATTTAGCGATACGCTCCTGTAATTTTTCTTTGTCGTAATCTGAAGTAGACTTGTCCATTTGAGCCCGAAGCTGGGATACCCGAGCCTTAACATCGGCAGCCGAACCGGCACCACCCAAAATCCGGGTTTTGTCTTTGTCGGCAGTAACCGAATCAGCCCGACCGCAGTACTCATTGGGATCGACGTTATCGAATTTGGCGCCGATATCTTCAGAGATAACCCGCCCACCGGTTAAAACGGCAATGTCTTCAAGCATAGCTTTGCGGCGGTCACCGAAGCCCGGAGCCTTAACGGCCAAAACGTTGAATGTACCACGAAGCTTATTGACAACCAAAGTGGCTAAGGCTTCACCGTCAACTTCGTCGGCAATAATAACGAAGTTTTTGGTTAACTTGACCAGTTTTTCCAAGAAAGGTAAGATTTCCTGGATGGAGCTAATTTTTTTGTCGGTGATGACGATATAGGGATTATCGATAACCGCCTCCATGGATTCGGTGTTGGTCGCAAAGTAAGGCGACAAAAATCCCTGGTCGAATTCCATACCGGAAGTCTCTTTGGATTCGAGGCCTAGGCCTTTGCCTTCCTCAGCAGTAATTAAACCGTCACGACCAACTTTGATCACGGCTTCGGATATTTTGGCACCAATCACAGCGTCACCGGCCGAAATGGTGGCAACATGCTCGATAGACGCCTTATCGTCAATCCGAATATCTTTTTTAAGTGAATCAAGCTCTTCAAGAATTACTTTTAAGCCTTTTTCCAAACCCCGACGGATTAACATGGGGTTGGAGCCGGCGGCTACGTTTTGGAGGCCTTTGTTGGCGATAGCTTGGGCTAAAAGGGTGGCGGTGGTGGTGCCATCACCAGCATTGTCGTTGGTTTTGGAGGCAGCTTCTTTGATAAGCTGGGCACCCATGTTTTCGTAAGGGTCTTTGAGCTCGATTTCTTTGGCTACCGAGACACCGTCATGAATTACTGACGGGCTACCCCATTTTTTGTCGATGGCGACATTGCGGCCTTTGGGGCCTAAAGTGGTAACTACGGCGTTGGCTAAAACGTTGATGCCGTTTAGGAGTGCTTGGCGGGCGTCCTGCCCGAATTTTAATTGTTTGGCCATACTTTTTTTAAATTTTAATTTCTAATTTCTAAATTCTAAATAATATTAAATTTCAGAAATTCTAAATTTTCTAAACTTTTTTATTTTGAATTTGTTTAGGATTTAGAATTTAGGATTTGGATCTTATTTTCCACCAGAGGCGGATTAGCCTTTGGCTGAAATGACGGCCATTATGTCGTCGAATTTTAAAATCAAAAGATCTTCACCGTCATTTTTATATTCTTTGCCGCCCCATTCGCGGTAGATAACGGTGTCGCCCACCTGGCAGGGAGCTTCTTTTTTGGCGCCATAATCAGAAACCCAGGTTTGGCCGACTTCTAAGACGGTCCCCTGCTGGGGCTTGTCCTCGTGAGAATCGGGTAAGACAATTCCGGAGGCGGTAGTTTTTTCCTGCTTTTGGGGTTTTACTAAAATATAACCGGGCACGGGATGGATAGTAGACTTTGATTTGGTCATAGAGTTTTGAATAATTAATAAAGGATGCTGAAATGAATCCAGCATGACAGATTCAAATTATCAGAGGCTATTGCAGACTGCTAATATTATAGCGAGGGGTGGGTGGTGGTCAAGGGGGGAAAGAGGTAAGGCTGACGGCGGGCGAGGAGCTGGAAGTTGTAGAAGCCAAAAATGGGGACAGACAAGCGATGCCGGATTTCCATGAAAAGAGGATGGTTAACCAGACGAAATAAAAATTCAGACTTTGAAAATTTCATCAACGGCTTGAGGGCTAAATCCATAAGCGGGAAACGGAAAAGATCGAGATGGTAGTCAAGAATCTCAAAGCCGGATTGTTTTAGGGGATTAAACAAGTCGCTAATGTCGGTATATTCATTAATGTGATCGGGAGCCAGAACAGCCTGGTGATTTTTGTTCCGATAAAGGTAACGGGCGTTTTTGGTTTTATAAACAGTAGTTAAAAATAAGTATCCCGAAGGAGTTAGGGAGCGGGCAATGTTTTGAATAAATTTAGCCGGCTCTGAAAAATGCTCAATAACCTGGGAACAATAAACTAAGTCAAATTTGTTGGCCGGTAGCGACTGGCGTTCCAAATCGAGGTCGAAATATTTAATATGATGGTTGCCGATGTATTTCTTGGCTTTGGTGATAGCAACATCGGAATAATCAAAACCGGAAAGAAGCGCCCGAGGATTGGCTTGGCGGAAAGCATGAAGGGTTCCACCAATACCGCAACCCAGATCGGCGATGGAGTGGCATTTTTTAACCAGGCTAATTAATCGTTTTAGAAGCGGAGGGTGGGCAATGCTAACTTTGAGAGGGACATAAACCAAATCAATCTGCTGATGATGGCGGTTAAAGTAAAGCTTTTTTTCTGGATTTCCTGGCGTCATAGATGATTACAGATTAGCTATAGAGTATAGCAAGCTAAGAGTAACAACACCTATTGGTTGACGGTAAATCCAAATTGGGAGAAATGCTGGTCAAAGGTCAAAACATGATTAAGGGAATAAGTTTTTAGACAGGCAAAATGGATAAAATCAAAAACATTAGGGCCATCAAAAGTAAAAGAAGTGGTGATTTGTTTGAAAGCTGATTGCCAGATGTTGTCAGTAATATCTACAACAACAGTATTTTCATTAAACCAATTGACCAGCTGCTTGGCTGCCTTTAAGCCCCATTTCCTGAGAGTTACATTTACGCTTTCGAAAACTACCAACTGATCAACTAAGAACTGACAACCAGAAATTTCTTGACTAATTTTTAAAGCCTTGGGGTGGAAAAGCTCGTTTCGGTTAGCGAGAGCAATAATAAAAGAAGAGTCTATAAAATAACTTACCGCCATTCTTTGGGAAGATATTTATCTAAATTTCCAGCTACGTTAGTCTTGTTTTTTGTTTTGGATTGTTTGTTAGCTAGTGAGGCTAGGACTATGAGTGGGTTTTCGGATTTGGTTTTTGCTTGACTGGCTAGTTTTTCGGTTAGTAACTGACGAATATACCGGGAAACAGATATTTTTTTTAACTTAGCACCGGTGCGTAGATTGGTGGCGAGATCATCGTCTAAATAAATTTGAGTTCGGTTCATGATGTATGTATACATCAGTTTTGGAATATTTGTCAAGGAGGTAGAATTGAAGGGATGAAATTGATTAAAACCCGAGTCAGAAGCAGAGATTTTTGGTATCAGGAAGATGACAAATATGTCGGCCAAAGGATTGCTTTGGGGAAATATGAACCATACTTAACTAAGGTGATGCTGAATCAAGTTCAGCATGACAAGACCGAGACGGTTATAGACGTAGGGGCGAATATTGGATATTACACGGTAATGTTAGCGGATAAGGCAAAGCAAGTTATAGCGATAGAGCCGGAGGAGAAAACGTTTGGAGTGTTGAAGAAGAATCTTGGAGGGCTAAAAAACGTGAAGGCGGTAATGGTGGCAGCGGGTAGCAAGAACGGGCAAGCGGTACTGGAGGTGTCGAAGGAAAATTTGGGAGACCATAGAATACAAAGATCAAAGATCAAAGATCAAAAATCAAAAATTAATTTAAAAGTAAAAATTAGAAAAATTGATGATTTGGCTGGAGATAATGTTGACTTAATGAAGATCGACGTACAGGGATTTGAAAATGAAGTGATCGAGGGAGCAAAGGAAATAATTCAAAAATACAGACCGACTATTTTTTGGGAAATATCAAAAAAGAAAGATTTTGGGCAGGATAAAAATACTTATGATTTTTTGAAAACTATTTATGGTGATATTTATTTTGTTGATGAATACATCCAGATTTATTATTCGGTTAGCTTTGAGTGGATAAAAAAATATTTGGCCAAAAAAGAACAAGGTAACTTTGTGGTGTTTAGGGATAATGGATTAAAAACAAGGTGGGGAGGAACAAAAGATTTTTGGTTAAAGAAGTGGGTGAAAAGAGCGATGGGAAGGTTGGAAACATAAAAGAGCGAAATTGGTTACATGGTAAAATAGGCCATGAATAGATTGAAAGATGCCCTAGGGGGAGGAGATTTCGGAAAATTTGTAACGGCAAAAGGTAGTCTTGTCGTAAGAGTTGATAACAAAGCTCAAGAGAGCAACGCTTCTCATCCAAAAATGTGGAGTATGTTGGGTGTGGGGCCAATAGAAAAGTTGGCCTCTCCCTATAGTATGGATGGGATTAAGGCGGGAATAGCAAATAAGGTTGATGCTGGATTTGTGGCAAGGGTGGATGATAATACTTGGAGGATAATGGGAAGATCTGATTCTCTTAACTGGCCACCTAAGGCAGAGCCAATTGTGGCTAGAATAAGAAGGAACACCGTTGCTATATTTAAGAGTCACTTCCCCGATGATGACTTCAAGGCTTAACAGGATGATGTTGAAAGGAAATTATTGAAATGGTTAACGACCTTTTACTCAGAGTTAATAGAAAATTAGTAGAGGCAGAAGATAGATGGAAAAGGAAACAGCAGGAAATCGGATTTGCGGATGGGCCGATGGAATCGGCTGGGATCTCCCTTAGCCGGTGGATCTTGGAAGATGAAATCCAGCTAGCCGGGAAAGAAGTCGGCAGACTTAGGCAGATTTTGAATGAAGTGGAAAAAAATGTGAGGTGGAAAAAGAAACACGATAAAGTTGAAGCGGGCGCCTGGGTAAAAATAAAAATCGGGGAAAACTATCAGGAGTGGCTGGTGACTACAAATTTTGAGGAGAGAGACCTGGGGATAGTGTCGTTAAATTTACCGATGGTGGCGATATTGGCGGGAGAAGGTAAGGGAGCAAAAATAAAATTTAAAGGCCAGGAAATCGAAATAGTTCAGGTGGAGTGAGTTATAATCGGGATACTTATTGGTTATTAGATGGAGGATTCTGGACGCACTTCGTTTGCCCTCCAGAGGCGGGCAGGCCAGAATGACGGCACGAGAGATGAACCAGAATAAAAATATATGGCAAAAATAAAATCAATTAAAGCAAGAGAAATTTTGGCATCGGGGGGAGAGCCAAGTTTGGAAGTGACAGTTATTTTGGAATCGGGAGCGATGGGTGAGGCATCGGTACCCTACGGTGCTTCAGCAGGAAGTCACGAGGCGACTGTACTTTTGGACGGCGATAAAAGCCGTTATAACGGAAAAGGAATGCTGAAAGCAGTAGCCAATATTAATGAGACTATCGCCAATGAACTGATAGGGGTGGAAGCCGACGATCAGAGAAAAATCGATGGGAAAATGCTTCAGATTGACGGAACTGAATATAAATCAAAGTTGGGCGGGAATGCGATGCTGGGAGTATCGATGGCGGTAGCCAGGGCAGCAGCTGAAGATGTAAAAATGCCAATTTATAAATATTTAAGAAAGACTTTCGAAATAAAAGATAACGGCTGGAAATTACCCAGGCCTATGATTGTAATGATTGAAGGGGGGAAGCATGCAGATAATTCGACTGATTTGCAGGAATATATGGTATCGATGTTGTTAAACGATTCGGCCAAAGAAAACATCAGAAGAGAAATGGAGATTTATGGAAAATTAAAAAGTATTTTTAAAGAATTGAAAATTAATACCAACGTCGGTAACGAAGGTGCTTTTGCTTATGCTGGGGTAAAACAACCGGATGTAACAATTACCGGAGCTTTTGCACCTATGGCGATGAAATCTAATGAAGAACCTTTGGGGTTATTATTAGAGGCGATAGAAAAGGCAGGTTATAAGCCGGGAGTTGAGGCAGCTATTTCGATTGATGCTGCAGCTTCGGAGTTTTTTCAGGACGGTAAATATCATCTTAAGACAGAGGGTCGCATTCTTTCGGGAGATGAGCTAAGCGACTATTTTGTGTCATGGCTTGATAAGTATCCGATTGCAACCATGGAAGATATGCTGTCGGAAGACGATTGGGAAAATTGGGTAAACTTAGCGGAGAAGGTTGGCGGAAGGATACCATTAATTGCAGATGACTTAACCGTCACTAGTGTAAAAAGATGGCAAAAGGCAATAGAGATGAAAGCGGCAACCGCAATATTAATTAAACTGAATCAAGCGGGTACAGTTACCGAGACGGTTGACTGCTGTCTGCTGGCCAAAAAGCATGGATTGATGACGGTGCCGTCACACCGGGGCGGCGGGGAAACAAATGATACATTTATGGTAGATTTGGCGGTGGCGGTGGGAAGTGAATATATTAAAGTCGGGCCGACAAGAGGTGAAAGGGTGTGTAAATATAACAGACTGATGCGGATTGAGGAGGAGCTGGACTAATTACGAATTAAAAATTACGAATTACGAATTAAGAAGACTGTTTGAAAGATAACATTATCCAAAAGAAAACGTTTAGTTTTGCCCTGAGGATAATTAATTTGTATAAATATTTAAAGGACACTAAGCGAGAATTTGTGATTTCAAAGCAGTTACTTAGAAGCGGGACTTCGATAGGTGCCAATGTAGAAGAAGCCATCGGCGGACAGTCAAGAGTTGATTTTGTTTCAAAATTGAGTGTGGCCTACAAAGAAGCCAGGGAGTCGGCCTACTGGGTTAGACTGTTAGGGGAAGCGGGCTATCTGTCGAAAAAAGAGTCAGACTCGTTAACGCAGGATCTGGACGAGATATTAAGGATAATTGGCAGGATTCAAAAAACTATAAAAAAATAATTCGTAATTTGAAATTCGTAATTCGTAATTGAAAAATTGACGAATTAAACATCTTTAAGTTGGTGTTATCATCGGATATGGAAAAAAGTATTAAGAAACCTGTAGTTTACATAATCCTTGACGGGTGGGGAATTGCGCCGGCAGGGCCGGGGAATGCCATAAGCTTGGCCAAAACTCCTTACATGGATTATCTGAAGGCAAACTATCCTTATACCGAGATCGGAGCCGGAGGCGAGGCAATAGGATTATGGAAAGGCCATCAGGGAGCGTCGGAAATCGGACATTTTATTATTGGGGCCGGGAGAAATGTTTTTTTGCCCCAAAATAAAGTAGCCAACGCAGTCAGCAGCGGGGAGATATTGGCTAATAAAGTCTTTTTGGAGACAATGGATTATGTGAAAAAAAATAATTCGACTTTGCATATAGCCGGGCTAATGTCGAATTCGGGGGTACATAGCTACGATGAGTTCATTCATGCCCTAGTCTCGATGGCCGCCCGAAACCGGGTCAAAAACATAGTGGTTCATTTTATAACTGATGGCCGCGATACCCCCCCATTTGAGGCCAAAGTCTATTGGGAGAGATTAAAGGAAGTATTTGAATTAACCGGAGTCGGCAAGGTAGGTACGGTAATGGGACGGTATTGGATAATGGACCGGGATCATAGATGGGACAGAGTCGAAAAAGGTTATAGGGCGATGGCAGAAGGAAAGGGAGAATTTGCGGCCAGGAGTGTTGACGAAGCCATCGAGTCGGCTTATAAAAGAGCGAAGGAGGCTAAAGACCGGGGTGAAAACTTTGTGGAAAGCGATGAATTTATCTCCCCGACTGTAATAGTTGATGAAAATAACGAACCGGTGGGGAAAATTAAAGACGGGGACGCTCTGATTTGGGCTAACGCCAGAACCGACAGGGCGATAGAAATTACCCAAGCGTTTACCGAAGAGAATTTTGCCGATTTTGATAGAGGGGAAAAACCGAATATTAGATATGTGGGAACTTTTAGGTATTACGATGAGATGAAGGCCCCTTACGCTTACGATAAAGAGTACCCGAAAAATACTTTTGGAGAAATTATTGCAAAGGCGGGATTAAAGCAATTTAGGGTGACGGAAACGGAAAAATGGATTTACGTAACCACCATGTTTTCGGGGATGAGAGAAGAACCGTTTGAAGGCGAAGACAGGGAATTAATTCCTTCCGACAAAATCGCAACATACGACCTACAGCCCAAAATGCAGACAGTAAAAATTGCTGAGGCGGCGGTAAGGGCAATCGAATCGGGCAAATATGCGCTAGTGATGATGAACTTCAATAATCCTGACATTATTGGCCACACTGGAAATATTCCGGCGACCATAATCGGAGTTGAAGAGTGTGATAAAGCGGTGGAAATGGTGGTAAAAGCAACCCTGGGACATGGCGGGCTGGCGGTGGTGTCGGCGGATCATGGTAACGCAGAGGTAATGATGAGTGAAAACGGGACACCGGAAACAGCCCATTCGGCCAACAATGTGCCGTTTATGGTGGTGGATGACGATCCAAAATATAAAAAGATAAAGTTAAAAAAAGGTGGAGCAATTAAGGACGTAACACCGACAATTTTGGAAATTTTAAGAATTCCCAAGCCGGAAGAAATGACCGGAGAAAGTTTAATGGAAAATGGCTAGAGAGAGCCCGGGTGGGATTAGAATAAATAGGAGAGATGCTATAGCTTTAGGCATATCAGCAACCGGAGTGGTATTGGCTTTACTGGCTTATGGCGAAAAGGGTTGGTTAAAAAACTTCAACCATTGGTTAGCAGAGAACTTGAAGGAGGTTGACAGGGAAAAGCTAATGGGCGGACGGTCTTTTGAAGCCACAAGGATTAGATTTGGTTATAATACCTGTGTTTGGGTAAATTTTAAAGAAGGGGTAAGCTGGTCAATTCCCAGTACGGTAAACGGCAGAAGAGAGGGTTTGCTTGAAGGAGTTGAAGACGGGGTAGCCGGACCGATAGGTTTTGTAAAAGGCCCACACTGGCAAGGGATAGGAACGGTAGCTAACCTTTTTGCTCAAGGGAGTTTGGATACAACCTGGCCAGCAATCGATAAGGAAGGAGTAAGGTATGGAGCCGACCACATTGCAGAGTCGTCAAACATGCCTTCTTGTATTGGCGGGTTAGTTGTAACTGCAGAAGGCCAATTTGTTTTGGCGGATAAGGAAAAATTGGAAAGAGCCCTAAAATCCGGACAACAGATGATGCAAATGCCTCTTTTTTTGAAGGCTAGCGATGTTCCGGAGTTTTACCGCAGCGGCGAAATAGAGCTATATGGGGAACGCCAACAAGCCAAAGAACTCGGTGAAAGAAGTTGGGGGTTTTATTTGGAAAGCGGGGAGCCAAGGACGACCGGTTATGTAGTGTTTGAAAGACCCACCGGGCTAGAACAAATAGCCGTGGCAGCATCCATTATAACGGCGGGGGCAGATTTTAGGCTGGTGATGGCCGACGGCGGCAGCGGAGCAAAAATATTTGTCAACAACAGAGAGGGAAGGGGGGTATTCGGGCCGCCGGAAAGCACCCATTTATCCCCTATCGGAGTTCGGGGATGTGCCGGATGAGATTGGTAGGTGAAGATAATGTAGGCGACAAGAATCGGGGAATTTTTCGATAGCGTAGCGAAGGCAGGTACGGGGAAGACGGGGAGCGAATTCATCAAGAAAGTTTAAAAGGACTGGAAGGTCGCGCTTGCCGACTTCGCGAAGCATCCAGCCAGTGGCTTTGTGAATCAGATCATGCTTGTCCCCCATCAGGATTTTGGCGATGGCCAGGGTGTCAGCGAATTGATCATTTTTGATAAAAGTGAGGGTAGAAATAATGGATATTCGCTTTTGCCATATGTCCTTGGATTGGGCCAGCTTGTAGAGGATTGATCTATCTTGTTGTTCAAGAAGATAAGCACCAACAATATTGGGGGCAGAGATGTCGACCAGATCCCAATTATTGATGCGGGAGGTGTGGTGAAGATAAAAAAGGTAAAGTTCTTTTTTGGTTTTGAGATCGGCTTGACGGTAAAGAAGGTTGAGGCTGGCCAGAGCAACTGTCCGGTGCTCATGGTAGGGGCTTTGAAGAAGATGGTCGAGATCAACCAGAGCTAGGGTTGGCCAATATTTTCGGACAACGGAGCGGATTTGAGGGACGGTTAAACCAAGAAACCTATCCCCTTCCCCGTATTGGCCGGGTCCGGTTTTGAAAAAGCGTTTAAAAACGGCAATTTTGGCAGGGCTGGAAAGAGATTTTAAGTCGGAGATTAGCGCAGATAAATTCGAGGTTCTCATTTGCTTTGATAAGGATTATTTTCGACATAATTGATTGCCTCAATTACCCACGGATGGCGAATTTTTGCTTTCATTTTGTCGATTTCTTCAGAAGAGAACCATTGGGCGTCGAGAATTTCGTCCTGGGGGAAATTTAGGTTTCCATCAATTATTTCTGCTTCAAAGGCATGTATGGAGGATTCCGGTGGTTGATTATTAAAAATATCAATTTTGCGAAGCAGCTTAACAACATAACCGACTTCCTCTTTGGCTTCTCTGATGGCCGCTTGCTCCAAAGATTCTCCCGGATCGACTTTACCAGCCGGCAGATTCCAAAGTCCGTAGACTTTTGGTTGTTTTTCCTGGACTAAAAGATATTTGCCGTCCTTTTTAATAACAACTCCGGCTATTGCAGGTAATGGTTGGGTTGACATAAGTTGGTTGTAAAAAATTAATGTATGATTTGTGATTTATGAATATGGCAAACATAAGATAACTTTGCCCTTGTTATACTAGTTTATGAAAATTTATGTGGCCCATTCTTCGAGTTTTGACTATCAAAATGAATTATATAAGCCGATTCGTAAATCACAACTGAATGAATACTATGAGATTATATTGCCTCACGAAAAATCAATTGAACAGTTCGATTCGAAGGAATACATAAGAAGCTGCGATTTGTTGGTGGCAGAAGTGTCTTGCCCGTCAACCGGAATGGGGATCGAGATTGGCTGGGCGAATATGTATAAGGTATCAATAATCTGTATTCACAGAAGTGAAACTATCCCGTCAAAATCTTTAAAGGTAGTTTCGAATATTTTTATTCAATATGAAAACGGTGATGAGATGGTTCAACGTTTGTCTGATTATTTGGCAAATGTTGCAGCAAAAGAACAAGGACGGGACAACTTTTAATCACGCAATAAAGTAGCCTTGAACAAAGAAGGCAAAGGCCAGGGTGTGGAGAATAATAAATAGTAAAAGTATACCCAGCTTAAGGGAGCTATTTTTGAGTTGCGCCAGGAAGATAAAAAAAGACAAGGAGAGCAGTGAATATCGAGGGATAGAGGAAAAAGTGCCGGTCAAAGTAGGGAGGAGTAGGTTGACCAAGGAAAATAGATTTAGCCCCAAAAGGAAGGGATTACGAGGGGTTGATTTTATAATAAAAAATAGCTGATAAAGAAGTGTCATCAAAAATACCAGGAAGATAATAAATTCAAAAACAGCGACAAAATATTTAAAATCAGGAGCAGCAATAAAGAAGATCTTTAGATAACGATAGATTACCTGTGGCAACAAAATAAGCCTGGTGGAACGATTGGCGCCGAAGGCTGGCTGGGAGTGAAAGAAAAAAAGAGGATCCCCGGTAGTGGCGTAAAGATAGGCGGCATAGGCAAAGAAACCGACCAGAGGGCTTAAAACAACCATAAAGGATTTGGCGGAACGCTTTTGAGGAGGTACCGAAAAAAAGTGAACTAAAAGAGGGATAATCAAAAATAAGCCCATCAGCCGGGCCAAGGCCGCCAGTGCCCCGGCAATAAAGGCGAAGAAGTATTTTTGTCTTTGTAAAAAGTAAAGGGCCGCCACAAACAATAAGAAAAACAAACTCTCGGTATAAACAGCAGAAAAGAAAAAAGAGGCGGGGAAAAATAATAAAAAGGCAATAACCCAAAGAGGAGACTTGAGGCGGTTAAGGTGAAGTAGTTTGTGGAATAGGGCTAAGCCAGCGACGAGGCAGGCTTGAGAAATCAATAAAGCCGAAACAAACGGGTGAGTAAGGAAGGAAAAAAGTTTGAGCAAAAGAGGGTAAAGAGGAAAAAATGCTTGTTCGTATTGGACATAGCCCCGGATGGCGATTAAGAGATAATGGACACCATCAAAATTGGCCAAAGGATTAAGAAATGAAGGTAGGTTGAAAGTAGGGATAATCTCTTTGTAGGGGAAAAAGCCAAGATAAGGAATATAGCGGGGGGCCAGAACCAAGATAAGAAAATTCAAAAGAAAAAAAGGCAGTATAAGTAAAATCAACCCGGCCATAGCCGATTATATAAGGAATTTAGAAAAATAGAAAAAGATTACAAAATATTGGCGGAGATATATGCTACACTATGTAGTATGAATAATGGACAAACACAGATGTTGGGATCTTTGCAAACCAAAATCATGGAGGTGTTGTGGAAAGCCGACGGGCCTCTTAAACCGGCGGAGGTACAACAAGCTTTAGGGGAAAAGTATGCCTACACGACGGTGATGACCATCTTAAAGAGACTGTCGGAAAAGAAAATATTGGCCAGAAAAATGAAAGGTAAGGTCTACTTATATTCTCCAGTATGCGGCAAAAATAAGTTCGTGGAAAGGAATTTAAAGAATATTTTTGACGGGCTGGTTAAGTCCTACGGAGAGACGGCAATTGCTAATTTTGTTGAGGTAGTCAAAAACAGTCAAGAAGACATGGGCTTGCTTAAAGATTATCTTAAGCAAAATAGATGAGCGATAAAAGACTTAATTTTAAGGCCGATGTATATTTGGGCTTGATTATTACCTTAGGCTTGGCCTACTTGATAATTTTGGGGACGGTACTGGTTAAAGTCTTTCCGGGACTAGCGATGCAGATAATGTTTGCTATAGACGCAATAAAATTCAGAAGCAGCCTGTTTTTATTGATCAGTCAAAACTCATTTTGGATTAATTTACTTCCCGGAATGTTGACAGTGGTATTGGCCGGAAGGTGGCTAAAAGCAAGTGTTGGATTGGCTCTTAAAATCCTTCGGACCAATAAATTTATAAACGGGCTAAAAATAGTGAAGGCGACGTTACGGTACAGGAAGTTTGCCGCCAAGGAAGCATTAATTTTTACCGCCGGATTTATTAAACCCCAAATCTATGTTTCGTCGGCCATTTTTAAATTAAATACTTCCGATGAATTTAGGGCTATGCTGTGGCACGAGATTAATCACCAAAAAAACTTCCATCCGTTAAAAATTTTAATTTGCGGCTATATTAAGGAACTACTACCTCCATTACCAGGTAAAGAGATTATGGTGGATAGTTATCTGATGCTGGCAGAAGTGGCTTCAGACAATTGGTCGGAGAAAAAAAATAAAAGCAAAGTCCCGCTGGTGTCGGCCTTGCTTAAGTTTCAACACCAGAGCCCCCAGGCTTTGGCTTCGGGGGTTAGTTATTTTAATAGCCAAAGCGAGCGAATTAAGATTTTGGTCGGTCAAAACAAACAAAGCTTTTACCGGCCAATGATTTATAGCTTTTTGATGGTTCTGGCTCTGACTTACGGTAGCCTATCGGCCCAGAACTTGAATATTTTTTACCAATGCCCACACCTGGGAAAGTGTCTGGAAACTTTAGCGGTGTCAAAAAATGAACCTCTAAGCCGGTTGGACGGGCATGAAAGTCATTGGCCTTACCTGAATAATTAGCAATAGGGCGGAGTAGCCGCTTGACAGTTTAACTATTTCCTACTACACTATGTAGTATGGTAAAGAAAGAGTTAACGGATAGAGTTTCCACTTTGTATGTTAAGGGAATGCATTGCGCTGCCTGTGAGACTCTGATTGAAAAACGGCTAAAAGAAATTGAGGGGGTAAAGGAGGCGGTGGTGAGATTAACGAAGGAAACAGCAGAGATACGACAGCAAAAAGATAAAATAATCCGAGTGAGGGTGCTAAACGATTTATTTAAAGATGACGGTTATCAGTTTTCAACAACGCCTTTTAGCCGGTTAAATAGGGTCAATGGTAAAGAATCGACAGGAATAATCGGGGCAATGCTTACTGCCGGGTTATTGATTATCGGCTATTTGATTATGGCCAAAAGCGGCTTAGCGTCGGCAGTAACAGTCAACGGACAATCCTCGCTGGCCTTGTTTTTGGCGTTTGGGCTGGTGGCTGGGGTGTCCAGTTGCGCTGCTTTGGTGGGGGGAATTATTTTGGCCTTGGGGAAACAATGGCAGTTAATGTATAGGGAATCCGATTCGATTTTGGAAAAAGCCCAGCCATATTTTCTTTTCAACATTGGCCGGGTATTGGGCTATGCCGGATTAGGAGCAGTACTCGGGGTGACCGGGAGTTTTTTTAATTTATCTTTAGCCGGCTCGGCAATAGTGGTTATAGGAGTGTCAATAATCATGGTAATTACCGGACTACAAATGGTGGGGGTGAAGGTGGCTCAGAATTTTCAGATCAGATTACCCGGAGCTATTACTGGGCGGTTAGCTGACGAGTCTAACTTCCGGAGCCAAGCGGCATCCCTTCTTATGGGGGCTCTGACCTTCTTCTTGCCCTGCGGCTTTACCGTTACTGCCCAGGCGCTAGCCCTAGCTTCGGGCAGCGCCCTTCAGGGAGGATTGATTATGGGACTATTTGCTTTGGGCACGGTGCCGGGACTGCTGGCGATAGGGCTTGGGAGCCTAAAACTTTCCGGCAATCCCCTAGCGGCTAAACGTTTTTCGATAGTTGCCGGGATACTGGTGTTATTTTTTGCCGCCATAAACATCAATTCCCAACTGACGGTCTTGGGGGTTTTAAGCCCGAAGGACAGGGTATTTAAGGCTGCCACTTTTGATAATAGCGTGGGGAGCAATCTGCCACCTATAGTTAACGGCCGACAGGTGATTAAAATAACGGCCTCTTCGGCCGGGTATTCCCCAAACATGGTAAGCTTACGGGCTAATACCCCCACCAGGTGGGAAGTTTCGGACGGCGGCTTTAGCGGCTGTACTAATGCGATTATTGGACGAGGGCTGTTTGAGGGCAGGATCGACCTGGTAAGGGGCGGAGTGGCAATAAAGGAATTTGTGTCGCCCGAAGAAGGAACTTATAGGTTTAGTTGCTGGATGGGAATGGTGTCGGGCACAGCCGAGGTGGTCAACAACCAATGAAAACCCAGACTATTACACTTAGAGTAAAAAGTATGCATTGCCCTTCCTGTGCCCGATTGATAGAGGCGGATTTAGAAAAAGAACCCGGGGTGGTGGCGGTAAATGCTGATATGGCCACTAAGCTAGTGGTGGTTGAATTTGACCCGGCAAACTGTAGCGAACGGGAACTTAGAGGAATAATCCAGGATATGGGATATGGGGTCGAACCATGACGACGAATTAATAAAGTACTACTACAGTCGTAGTATAATGAGAGAATGGAACAAAAGGAAAAAACAAAACAAGTGATTTTGACGGTTGAAGGAATGCACTGTTCGGCTTGTGCCAAGTTAACCGAGAGATCGCTAAGCAAGAAACCGGGGGTAAAAGAAGCGGTGGTCAACTATGCCTCGAGCAAGGCAAAAGTGATATATAATCCCGAATCGGTCGAGGTTGGCGACTTAATTAAAGAAGTAAAACGAGCCGGATATAAAGCTTCAGTGTTTGATGAAAAGCAAGATCCGGGGGAAAGACGGGCTAAAGAAACAAGATACTGGCTAATTAAATTGATCAGTGGCTTGACGTTTAGCCTGCCGATGATCTTTTTTATGGCCTATGATTTTACCGATAAGTTACCATATAAAGATGTGGTTATGCCCTGGGCTGGAATAGGTTCGTTAATATTTACGGTGCCGATCTTGGTGCTGGTGGGAAATAATTTTTTTGCCGGGTTTTGGTCGGCTTTGAAAATGAAAACCTTTTCGATGGACTCACTGATTGCCATAGGAACCGGGACTGCTTTTGCTGCCAGCCTGTATCAGATGGGGGCATATTATCAGGAGACCGGGCAAATTATCGGGATGGACGGCGAAAAAATTCCCAATCTTTACTTTGAAGTAGCAGCCTTACTCATTACTTTCGTGTCTCTGGGCAAATATTTGGAGGCGAAGGCTAAAGGAAAAACTTCGGCGGCCATAGAGAAGCTGATGGCCTTGGCGCCAAAAACGGCCAGGATTAAATATAAGGGCGAATTTATTGATGTCCCAATTGAAAAGGTAGTGGCGGGCAACGTGGTGATGGTCCGACCCGGGGAAAGAATCCCGGTGGACGGCGAGGTACTTTCAGGATATTCGGCGGTAGACGAGGCAATTTTGACCGGTGAGTCCTTGCCGGTGGAAAAAAATGTCGACGCCAAAGTGTTTGCCGGATCAATCAATAAAACCGGCTCTTTTGAGTTTAAGGCCACCAGAGTCGGGGCCGATACGGCTTTGTCGCAAATTATAAAATTAATCGAAGAGGCGCAGGGATCAAAGGCACCGATTCAGGACTTCTCCGATAAGGTTTCGGCAGTTTTTGTGCCCACGGTTATCGGCCTGGCAGTGTTGGCGTTTGGAGTCTGGTATTTTTTTCTGGGGGCTTCACTAACTTTTTCCTTGTTAACTTTTGTGGCCGTGATTGTGATCGCCTGCCCCTGTGCATTGGGACTGGCTACTCCAACGGCGTTAATGGTGGGAACAGGAAAAGGGGCTGAATACGGGGTTTTAATTAAAGGCGGAGAACCGCTGGAAATGGCAGATAAAATCCAGGTGATAGTATTTGATAAAACCGGAACGCTGACTAATGGCAAACCGGAAGTAACTGACTTTATTAATTTAGAACCAGCAGATAAAAAAATGCTGGCGGCGGTGTACTCAATTGAGCAAAAATCGGAGCATCCTTTGGCCGAAGCGGTGGTGCGGTACGGCCAGTCGGCCAAAGTAGCCAGCCAGGAGGTAACTGACTTTGAAGCTTTTTCGGGAGAAGGAGTAAGAGCAACGGTGTTGGGGCAAACTTATTTAATCGGCAACAGAGGGTTTTTGGAAAGAAATAAAATAAAACTGGAAGGGACGACAACGATGGAAAGACTCGAGAACGAAGGCAAAACAGTAATGATGGTGGCTAACAAAAAAAAGGTGCTGGGACTAATAGCGGTGGCTGACCAGCCAAGGGTGGGGGCGGCCGCGGTGATAAAGAAAATTCAAAAAAGAGGTATCCAGGTTTTCATGATTACGGGCGATAACCGACGGACAGCCCAGGCGATAGCAAAAAGACTGGGAATTACTAATGTTCTGGCAGAAGTTTTTCCTAAAGATAAGGCTGAAGAAATTAAAAAGCTTCAGGTGGCCGGCCTAAAGGTAGCCATGGTGGGCGATGGAATCAACGATGCCCCGGCCTTGACCCAGGCCGACTTGGGAATTGCCATGGGAGGCGGAGCGGATGTGGCTATAGAATCGGGAGGGGTGGTTATAGTCGGGAATAGCCCGGAGGGAGTACTGACGACTCTTGATCTTTCCCGGCAAACAGTATCCAAAATCCGGCAAAATATGTTCTTTGCCCTTTTTTACAACGTTTTGGGAATACCGATTGCCGCCCGGGTTTTTGCCGGGTTGGGCCTCTTACTCAAACCGGAGTTGGCCGGGCTGGCAATGGCCTTATCGTCGGTGTCGGTAGTAGTTAATTCCCTCACTTTGAGGTTTTTTAAGCCGGGCAAGTATAACTGGATTTCCAGTCTGGCACCCTTGGTGATGGTGATAATTTTTTTGGGAGTCTTTATCGAGTTTGCCCGATTTTCGTCAGAAATGGGCGGCCAATAATTACTTATTTATCGCGAAGATAAATATGGGTGGCGGCTTTTATCGCTAAGCTGCCGACCAGAGCAATAATAATTACCGGATCAACCTGATTGGAGTTGGTGGCGGCACTAACAGCAGACTGGTAGGCAAGCCCGGTAGCAAGGGCAATAACCATGAACCACATGGCATTGCGCTCGGCGATGGCTTCGTGAATGGTTTCCCTCTCGTCACGCTTAAGGTGAACCATAATATCAATAAAGTCGAGAGCGAAAACACCCGACCAGACGATCAGAAAGATTGTGGGCAATTGGCCTGGCAGATGCAAAAAATTAATCAGCATCACCGGCAAGATGATAAGCCCCAAATAGAGCCATCCTTGCCAGCAGTTTGGAGTAAGCCCCCAACCACCATATTTTCGGGGACTGAACCATGAGGTTTTGGCAATCATATTTTGTTTAAAAAATAAAAAGGTCGTCTATTGAAACTTTTAAAGCCTTGGCGACGTCGTGAGCCAGACGAAGTGAAGGGTTGTATTTGCCCTGCTCCAAGAAAACTATGGTTTCGCGGCGGACATCAACTAAGTCGGCCAGGTGTTCCTGGGTAAGGCCAAGTTTGGCCCGATATTCTTTGATTTTGGTTTGCATAATAGTTATTTATTTCTAACTATATGTTAGATCTAGTTAATACAGTTGTCAAGGGGGATCACAAATTACGAATTCCTGCGCCAATAGGTAGGGTGCCAGTAATAAATAAGTATTGGATCCTTGGGGCAGATAGCGTAGCTTCCGGGCTCTTGGTCAAAGACTGAATAACCACAACGGGGGTATTTGGTAGACATAGATAATCTTATCAGGAAGCTTATTCGGAACTGGGACTATAGGGGTCTGTGGGGGATTTAAAAACTTAGTTATCTGCCGATCTATAGATTTCCTCAATAAAGGCTCTCTTGGGATTTTCAAAATCGTGGCAAATAATTACCTCTTTTCCAATAGAAAGCATTTCGGTTATTTTTGATTTCAAAATCCTATTAATAGCTATAAAAGTCTTTCCTCGGACTTGATATTGATAAACAACATATCCCCTATCTTTGATAAATCGAATATCAGCAATTTTACCGGTAACTTTTGTGCCGTTGTTAACGACATTTTTTACCATGCTCAATCGACGAAAATAGAAATAAAGCGCAATAGGAAGCAATATCAGAGCCGCTAACAAAAAGGAATTAGAGCTGTCTGCGGTTAGCGTTCCAGTTCGGCCAAAACTCCTACTAAATTCAATATCACCGATAACTAAAGGTAGTAGCCCCATAGCTGCTAACACTAAGGGGATAATGAATAGCAAAAAGGATAAGGCGTCGGTTAGCGTGATTTTTATATTCTGATTCATGCTTAACTCTTTTTGCCTAATAAAACAGGCCAAACGGAGCATTGGGGACTGGAAGCTTTCTGTCCCCTTAACACCCCTCTTTCTCACTGACTTATTCTATCAAAGAATCGAAGCTAAATGAGACCACATAAAGAAAAGCTTTTTAAGTAGCGACATGGTTTGATATATATTAATATTTGAAATAAATGCCGTAAAAACTGGTATATAATTAGTTAGTGTTAGTAAGCCGTATTTAAATAATCAGATGACTTTGACCGATAAAATAAGAAAGGCTCTCAGAATAGCTGCCATCCAGCACGACAAACAATATCGCAAAGATAATAAAACCCCATTCGTAATCCACCCCTTCGAAGTAGCTATGATTGTTTCAGAATATACCAACGATGAAGACATTATCAGCTCGGCCTTACTCCACGATATCTTAGAAGATACTCAAGGTTATTCGTATGAAAAATTAATTGAAGATTTTGGTGCAAAAGTAGCTAATATCGTCCAATCGTTAACTGACAAACCTTTACCTGATTTGTCTTGGAATGAAAAACATCAAAAATATCTTGAGGATTTAAAGAATAGTGGCGATGAGGCCGTATTAATTTGTTTGGCAGACAAATATTCAAATGTGTCTACCGGATCAGTAAATCAAGACAGGACCTGGTACTATCGAAAAGTAATTGAGTTTGCCAAAGAAAGAAAACTAACTAAAGATACTAAGTTATTAAAAGACTTTGAAGATTTTATAGAATAAAACTTCGAAAATTATTTAAAATATTTTTGAAGCATCTTCTTAATACTTTTTAAACCCCAGCCTGATTTTAAATAAACCTCACGCCGTTTTGCATCGACTCTATTTAGAAATCCTTCAAAGTGAATTAATTTGTAGGGAATATGTGGTTTAGTGGCTTTATTTAATCCAGAATTATGTCGCTGAAATCTTTTCTTTAAATCGGAAGTATAGCCAATATAAAGACTTTTATCTTTGAGGCTTGCTAAAATATAAGTATAGTAAAACACAACTGATTGTGTGGCGGGAACGTAAAGTTTTGTGAAACAAAACTAACGTTCCTACGCAACGTAAGTTCACGAAGTAAACTGTACGTTGCGGAAGGAGAGGGAGTCGAACCCTCATGTCCTTTCGGGCGCAGGTTTAGCAAACCTGTGGCTTACCATTCGCCGCATCCTTCCTGGCGTCTAAATTATACTATATAGATGGATATATTCGTGTTAATATTTAGTTAATGAAAGAAAAAAAGGGAACGGGCGAAGACGGAGTAAAAATTGTAAATTTTGAGGAGATAAACGAAGAAAAGATAATGTACCAGTGGGAAGCGCTGGAACGGCCTTTCCAGATAAGGGATAGGGATTATTGGATAACAATACTGACTATTTTAATCTTGTGCGGATTGATTTTGATAATTATTAAGGAGTTTTATTTTCTTTTGGCTTTGGTTTCAGCTGTTTTTATGTACTATGTAATGTCCTCGACCCAGCCGGGAGTGGTGCAAAACAAAATCAGTAACCGGGGAGTATATTTTGGCGATAAACGGTATGACTGGAACACGCTGGAAAGATTTTGGTTTGGAAGTGAGATGGGGAAAGAAATGGTGTACTTTGAGACTATTTTTAAATTCCCCCGGCAGATTGCGCTGGTGGTCAGCCCGGAGGATATTGAGGCGGTAAAAAGAATAGCCATTAAAAGGATACCGTTAATAGCATCATCTCCGACTTTTCAGGACAAATTTACTAAATGGCTGGCAGACAAGCTGCCAATGGAAAATAGGGTGACAGACCGGGCTGAAAAACCATTACCACCGCCAAACCGAAGTTAAGGGCTTATTTGTTGATATAATTGGCTGGATTGTATTCAAAACTATACGTCTTGGGTACCCGTAGCTCAATTGGATAGAGCACTGGTTTGCGGAACCAGCGGTTGGAGGTCCGATCCCTCTCGGGTACACACGAGTCAAAAACTAATTCTCAATTTTCAAATTCCAATTTAAACCCACCCCCCTCGTGACGAGCAAGTCTCCCTTGAGGAAGTGAGGGGAAGAGCAGTTCTTGATATACTGCAGGTAATGCGAAGAGCGGCCAAATTAAATATTTCCCTGTTTAGCCGGGTAAAGTCCAGCAAGAATCTTTTGCCGGTAATAATTTTGGCTTATCTGGTTTTTATATTTTTTTGGAAATTTTTTTTAAAAAACTTGGTGCCGGTACCTACCGACATAACGGTGGGGATGTACTTTCCCTGGCTGGATTATAAATGGGGTTTCGAGGCCGGGGTGCCGGTAAAAAATTCGATTTTGTCGGACGTAGTTTCGGTGTTGTACCCAATCAAAAGCCTGGCGATGGATATGTTAAAAAACGGCAAAGCACCGCTTTGGAACCCGTATATGTTTGGCGGTTATCCGCTATTGGCCAATTTTCAAATAGGTATTTTTAATCCGACTAATATTCTGTATTTCTTTTTACCCAATCTGACAGCCTGGAGCTTGCAGGTGGTGATGCAGTCCTTTTTGGCGGCTATATTTACCTTTTTATTTTTACGACATTTAAAGCTAAACCGTTTTGCCTGTTTGCTTGGGGCGGTGACTTACACTTTTTCCGGCTCAAATATTATTTGGCTGGAGTGGAATGCCCATACCTGGACGGCGGCTTTTTTGCCGATACTACTTTTTCTGACGGATAAATATTTCCAACAGCCCCAAAAACAGTGGGGGCTGCTTTTGACCTTAGCAGTTACCTGCCAAATTTTTGTCGGCTACCCTCAAATGGCAATGTATTCTTACGGGGCAATGTTTTTACTGGTGGTCCTGCGTCACAAAATATGGCAGAAGGCGACAATTTTTTGGCTTGGCTTTGTAGCGCTGGGAGTGATTCTAGCCGGGATTCAGCTACTACCAGCTGCCGAATTATTAAGTACATCACAGCGCCAACATGAGGTACTGGAAAAAGATACGGCCAATTTAAGCTGGATGGGATTAATCTCTTTATGGGCGCCTGATTACTTTGGCAACCACTCAACATTAAACTTCTGGGGAATTGGTAATTACACCAATAATGTTGGCTATACGGGAATTGTAGCCATAATTTTCTCATCAATAGCAATTTGGTGGCGGCGAAAAGAAATATGGGCTAAATATTTTTTGGTTTTGGCGGTTGTTTCTTTACTCTTTTCCTTACCTACACCATTCATAGACCTTTTTCGCCAATTGAAATTTATCGGGTTTGCGGCGGCTTCAGCTACCAGAATCCTATTCCTTTTTAATTTTTCTTTGGCCTGTCTATCAGCTATGGCGATGGATTATTTGATTTATAAAAAACCGGAATGGAGGTGGATCAGGGCTACCTATTTGCCGGTTATAGTTTTGTCGGCTTTTTTTGTAGCTTCGGGGATTAGTTATTATTTTTACCGTTTTTCCGGGGAAACAGTGACCGGTTTTTGGGGACCGGCAAATCTCCGGGTAGGATTGAGGAATTTGGCTTGGCCGTTTTTGATAACTTTGGTTTCGGGGGGATTACTGATTTTGGCTAACCTTAGCCACCGGGTAAAAAAAATGGTGCTGGTGGGATTTTTTGGCTTGACGGCAGTGGAATTGTTCCGATTTGGCTGGAAATACCTGCCTTTTAGCCGAGCGGAGTTCTTGTTCCCCTCGACTCCGATTATCGATTATGTCAAAAAACAGCCTGGGATTTTTAGGGTGGACGGAGGGGACGCAATTCCGATGAATATGTGGCTACCCTACCAAATGGAGTCGCTGGCGGCTTATGACGCGGTATACCCTGTCCGGACGGCAAAATTTATTTCGGCCGTTAACGGGGGCTCAATCCAAAATCCGCAAGGCCGGCACGGATCCCTCCACCGTTATGACAGCCGACTTTTGGACTTAAGCAACGTTTGCTATTTTTTGGCGGTAAAAAATGATGAGCAGTTGCGACCTGACTATGACGGCTCCCCGGTGGGTAAATTTCAGCTTAAAAAGCTGGTACCGGTTTTTGAAGACAAAAGGGTGGTGGTACTAAAAAATAACGATTGCCTGCCAAGGGCATGGATGGCCGGAGATTATGAAATAAAAACCGGCCAGGAAATAATTGATCGATTGGTTGACCCGAGCTTTGATCTTTCAAAAAAAGTTATTTTGGAGTCGGAGCCAAAGGTAGGGCCCGCAGGTAAGCAGACGGGGGGCAAAGCCACAATTACCTGGCGCCAAAACGAAGCCAACCAGCAGTTAATAGAAGTGGATAGTGCTGATGACGGTTTCCTGGTAACTTCGGATAGTTTTTACCCAGGATGGGCGGCCGATGTTGACGGTCAGGCGACCGAAATTTACCCGGCAGATTATAACTTCCGAGCTATTTACCTTCCGGCCGGAAAACATTTGGTTCACTTTAACTACCAGCCGGTTTCGGTTACAATGGGAATGCGATTATCGCTCGTCGGCTTGATAATCTGTGGCGGTTTGTTAACTTATGGCTACTTCAAAAAACACAAATCGGCATGACCATGTCCCTACCGGATATTATCAGCAGGCGATTAAAAAAAATCCTTTTCAGGCGTTCTGGCACCAAACAAGATTTAGGGAAATAGGCAAAATCATTGAGCCGCTAACAGGTGAAATTTTGGATATCGGCGCCTGCGACGGAACCTTTAGCCAGGTGATTCTTAAGAAGGCAAAAGCAAAGAGCCTGGTGGGCATTGATATAGTTAGCAGCCTGGTAAAATTCGCCAAAAAAAGATTTAAGCGAGATAAACGGTTTAAGTTTTTGGTGGCTGATGCCGAAAAGTTACCGTTTAAAAATGACAGGTTTGGAGCTGTTTTTTGTTTGGAGGCATTGGAACATGTCGACTATCCGGAAAAAGTCATCGAAGAAGCAATGCGGGTGACTAAGCCGGGAGGGTATGTGGTGATATTGGTACCTACTGACTCTTATTTATTTAATTTTTTGTGGTGGATTGTGCTTCATACCTGGGGGAAACACTGGCAGGAAACGCATGTTAACAGCTTTCGGCAAGCCGGCAGCCTGGGAAAATTGCTGGAGTCGGCCGGATACAGGGTGGAAATTGACAAAAAGTTCTTGTGGAACATGCTGGAAGTAGTCAGGGCTAGGAAGTAGGATTTGGTTTGGGGAAAAGGAATTAATAAGATAAAATAGGATGTTTGGAGGGTTGGCCGAGTGGTTCATGGCGCACGCCTCGAAAGCGTGTGGGTGAAAGCCCGCAGAGGTTCAAATCCTCTACCCTCCGCAGCGTAATCCGCCCTTGGCGGAAACGCTGCTGGAACGTAAACCCTCCATAAAAGATTGTACGTTACCGCACTTCGCCCTTCGGCAGGTTCAGGGCTTCGGCGGACAAGTCCGCTATTGTACCGTTACTGCCTTCGCCCGCCGAAGCCTGAAAAGCGAACGAGGGATTCGTCAGAGATATTATTGATCTATTACTCTCTACTGTTTCCTGCTACGGCGGACAAGTCCGCTGACGTAATAAGTTGCGAGTGAGGGATTTGCTTGGGTAGAAGGCGGGCGGGCTAAAAAGCCCGGTTCCCGCACATAGCCCGAACAGACTAGGCCTTTTTTTGTTGATAGAATTGGACCAGGATTGAAGCATAAAAAAATGAAAGTCAAAACCCGATTTTTATTTGTCCAGCCGGAGACGGAAAATATAGGAATTGAGTGCTTGTCGGCGGCCTTAAAAAAGTATGGTTTTCCGGTTAGCTTGGTTTATTTACCCCGACCATTTGACAACATCGCTTTTAGATTAATAAAAAATAAAAACGGGACTGACGAGGAAAAAGTTGAGCGAAAAATAAGAATATTTAGGCCGGATATTGTTTGCTTTTCGCCATTTACGTCACAATACGCTTGGGCGGTAAAACAGGCAAAAAGGATTAAACAAAAATTTCCGAAAATTACTATTTTGTTTGGCGGGGTGCATGTTAATTCGGTGCCGGAGCTGGTAATTGGTAACAACTGGGTAGATGCGATTGTGGTGGGAGAGGGTGATGAGCCAATTGTGCAATTTGGAAAATATTTTAAAACCAAAAAGTTGCTGGAGCTTAAATCGGTTTGGATCAAAGATGGCGGAAAAACCTACAAAAATAGTTTGGCAATTTTGCCAAAAAATTTGGATGAGTTGCCAATGCCGGATAAGGATATTTTTTACGACCAAATACCAAAACCTCTGCGGAGTTATTCATATGTGATCATGGGTAGCCGGGGATGCCCTTTTGCCTGTGCTTATTGTTCAAATAACGTTTATCAAAAACTATATTTGGGGCAGAACCGGTTAAGATTCAGGTCACCGGAAAATATTATTCAGGAGCTTAGCGAGGCGAAAAGAAAATACGGATTTAAACTGGTGGAGTTTTTTGACGATGTGATTACAATTGACGAAAAAAGATTAAGAAAATTACTAAAACTATACCGGCAGCAAATTAACCTGCCCTTCACCTGCTATTTGCACCCGCAATTAGCGTCGGAAAGAATTATCCAAGAGCTTAAAAAGGCCAAGTGCTGCTGGCTGAAACTGGGGGTGCAATCGGCCAATGAGGATTACCGAAAAAAAATATTACACCGGTATGAGACCAACGAGGAGATTTTAAAAGTTTGCCGGTGGTGCCACCAATATAAGCTAGATTTTTCACTGGACCATATAATTAATTTGCCCGGCGAAACCGAGGAAGATCTGGTGGGGGCGGTCAGACTTTATAACCAGTGCCGGCCAAAAATTATAAACTTTGGCAGCCTGATTTATCTGCCAAAAACAGACATAATAAAACAAGGACTAGAGGAAGGAATAATTACCAAACGGGATGTTAAAAAAATTAACCAGGGGGAAGATCGGGTGAGCCGGCTGGCCAATATTGATTTGTTTTGTTATCAATATAAAAAGCAAAAAGTAACCAATATTTCGGTAATCGTAATGCTTTTGATGCTGATTTTGATTACGCCAGGCTGGTTTATTGAGAGGCTATTAAAATGGAAAATATACCAGTGGAAATTTCAGATACCCAAGGGGGTGCTGGTGGCGATAAAAATCCTGACCAAAATCAAGGTTCGACAAATGTATTTGTACTTTTCGGTGCTGCAGACTTCGGCTTATTATTGGCTACATAAAGACAAAACGGAAACGGTTTAGTCTTAAAAAATAATGGATTTTGAAGAAAAAAAAGACTATTTTAAAAGATTTGAGAAAGCTAGAGCGAAACTGGTGCGGGATAATCCGGGATTGTGGGTGGGGCAAATTGAAAAGTTTGAGAATAAGGCGGGAGTGGTGACCCAAACCGGGTGGAAAAACTGGACACCGATAGCAATGCCGGTGGTAGACAGGGTAATAATCGAAACTTTTATGGTAATCGGGGGGGAGGCGGTGGGTGACCGGCAAATTTTTGGCATTGACCAGGAGCCTTTAATAAAAATACTTAAAGGCAGTATTAAAGCCCGGAGAGGAGAGGTAAAATACTGGGTAGTTAAAGAGGTAAGTAGAAATCAAAAAGAGGAAATTATTATAAAGGCCAAGTTTTTGGCTAAAGAAAGATGAAACTAACAATTTTGGGCAGCGGGACCAGCGCCATGACAAAAAACAGGAATCCGGCGGGATTTGTAGTTGAAAGCGGAGGGGAAATTATACTTTTGGACGCCGGATTTGGAGTAATCAGAAAACTGGTTGATCTGGGATTTGATTATCAAAAAATTGACCTGATGGGGATAACCCACTTTCATGCCGACCATTTTGGCGACGCGTTTAATCTGATATTTGCCCGGTATGTTGACGACAGCTACCACCAAGTTTTGAAGCCAAAAGGCCTAAATGTTATGGGGCCGAGAGGGATGGAAGAGCGATTAAAAAAATGGCGGGAGATTTATTGGCCGGAAGAGAGCGAGAGTTACCCGGTCAAATTTATTGAAGGTGAAAGCAAGCTCCTGGTGGGTGAAATTATGGTGGAGACCATAAAAGTAATTCACGTGGATCATTTTGAATCAGTGGCTTTCAGACTGACCGAAAATGGAAAAACATTGGTGTATACCGGCGATATCGGGTCTAGGAACAGAATGGATGACCTAGTAAAAAACTTTGGCCAAATCGATTGG
>JBAZSP010000002.1:0-59152 GCA_041663285.1 Candidatus Shapirobacteria bacterium | reverse complement strand
GTAGCGGGATATTAACTTTAAAAGTCAGCGACAACTATGTGGCGACAGCTAACATCGGAGTAGGATTGACATTTGGGACAGTACCAGTGACAGCCTATTTTGGATCAGACGCATCGGGAGTTAATCAATACGATTGTAACTTTAATAGCTTTACAGCCTTGGCACCGTCAGCTAACTCTTCGGTGCCATATTATAAATTTGGTAGCAATTCAATCAAATTAATTAACAGCGGGTATGAGGATGAACTGGCTGTAAATTTAAATCTGGGTACTACGGCTAGCTATATGCTGTCAGCATATGTTTACGATGGAACGACTGGGAATATCGGAGGGACGATGTCGTCGAGTATTGCCCAATTAAGTGTTGGAGCAACCGGAATCGGGACAACTTACACCGATCAGGGCGGAGGATGGTGGAGATTGAATGGAGTAGTAACCGGGGCGGGTGAGACTAGGTCTTTCGGAATTCAGGTTAAGTCGGGCAAGACGGTCTATGTTGATGGGATGCAGCTGGAAAGGAAAAGCTTTCCGACGACTTATGCAGATGGGAGTTTAGGCAACGGTTACAGCTGGAATGGAACTGAAAACACTTCGGCTTCGGAGAGAGCATTGGGTAATCTGATATATGGGGCTGCAGGTAATTTTAATGAAGATAGGGGAACGGTTAGCTTTTGGATAAAATTGACCCATCCGCCGGGAAAGACTAACGGTAATTTGTTTTCATTAAACAACAATGCCCTAAGATTGGTGAAACATACCAACAGCAATGGCATTATTTATTTTGACCAGCCAGAAAACGCCGAGGGAAATGATAGCGATTCGTATGTAATATCCAGCTGGGCAACAGGCCAATGGTACGCCATAACAGCAACTTGGGACGTGGATGCGGCTTTAAAGAAATTATATGTAAACGGTGAAGAAGTGATTAGCAATAGTACTTATTACAATATTACTGCCTCTCCTACCTCGCTATTGTTGGGTTATTCATCTTATGGTAGTGCTAATTCGGTTATCTCGAATTTTAAAATATACAATACGGCTTTAACACAAAGACAAATTAGTGACCTGTACTGGGGCGGTTTGATAAATCAACAGGACGGGAGTGAGGAGATGGCGAGATACAATAGCAGCGGAACGTATATTAGCCCAGTAATGGACTTGAGTGCTAATGGGCTTTGGGGGACCTCCGCTTTTGTAACTTCGGCTACGGCCCCCGAAGGGAGCTCAATCCAATATTTTACCCGGACATCGGCCGATAATCTGGCGTGGGGGAATTGGGCTCAGGCGGTTGGGACCAGTATCGCCTCTGATCCAAGACGCTATTTACAATGGAAAGCGCTTTTGGCCAGTAATAGTATTCAGAGCGAGACGCCGGTGGTTTCGGGAATTACTTTAACCTATGTTGAGGACTCCGATCCGCCGACTAATCCAAGTGCTGCCGGAGTAATCGGATATTCGACATCGGTGGGGACGACAGTTTTAACAACAAACAATTGGTATAACTATGCCACGCCGTCATTTGTTTGGGAAATCGGGGTGGACACAGAGGTCGAAGGTAGGTCGGCGTCAGGAGTAGCCGGGTATTATGTGCTATTAACTTCAGAGGTAGGGGCGACGCCGACGGAGAATAGCGCTGACGACTGTTATGCCTATGTAGCCAGTGGGACTAGCTCGCGGGTGGGTAGTGGTGGTTGGTCGGAGTGTAGTCTGGCAGACGGGTTAACGTATTATTTAAGATTACAGACTAAGGATAATTCAGGCAATATCAGCGCGGCCGGGACAATGTTTACTTACAAATATGATGGGGTGTTACCAAGTGCTCCGGTTTCGGTTTCGGTCAATCCCAGATCCTATACTTCGATTAATAACTTTACGGTTTACTGGATGGCAGCCAGCGATGTGGGCAATACCACCTCTGGATTTTTGGGCTATAAATACAAGACCGGAGCCGGTGGAACGAGCCCTTTTGCTAACGACCAGTTTACAGCTGGCACTCAGTTGACAGCGGTTGAGGCTTATCAGGACGGAGTCAACACTTTTTACATAAAAGGCATTGATAACGCAGGCAATGAATCCGACTATACCCAACTATCATATTATTACAACGGATCGGCGCCATCAGCTCCAAGAAACTTGGCAGTGGGAATTAGCTACAATACCGCCAATTCTTTTTCCTTTAGCTGGGATGAGCCGGAGAGCTACAAAGGATCTATTTCAGAGTATCGCTATTCAGTAAATACCGTACCATCGGCAACTAACTACACCGCGGTGATAACCAACAGCTTAAGCAGTGGTCCTTATGCCACGGTCAAGGGGAAAAATGTATTGTATCTTGTGGCGGTGGACGAGGCGGGGAATGTGAATTACGATGCTTATGCTTCGGTGGATTTTACGGCAGACACTTCGGCGCCGGGTATACCTCGAAACCTGGAAACCTTTGATAACTCCATCAGGGCAACTAAGCAATATAAAGTCGGGCTAACTTGGGATCCACCAAGTAATTTGGGAACGGGATTTGCTGGTTACGCAGTTTATATCTCCAGTACATTAGCTAGCTGTGAGACTGATTTTTCCAAATTCAGTCTGGCGGGGACGACCGGAGGGACGACATGTGTGGTAGCGGATATCGGGGGGACGGCGCTGAGCTCACAAATGTATTATTTGTGTGTTAAAGCTTATGATTCGACTAACCAGTATAGTGTGGTGTCGTCGACAGTGTCTTTGACACCGACCGGGAAATGGCTGGTAGCACCAGACTTAACGACAGCTCCAAGTAGTACAGTAAAAACTAAGTCGGCGACTATCAGCTGGTCGACTAGTCGGGAGGCGAATTCGTTTGTAAAATATGGAGCCAGTAGTGGTAATTATGGTAATGAAGTTGGATCTTCGGATCAGGTGACGGCACATTCTATCGGTCTGAGTAATTTAAATCCAGGAACAAAATATTATTATAAGGTTCTATGGACGGATGAAGATGGAAACCAAGGAAGTTCAGTGGAATATAGTTTTACGACTAATTCAGCTCCGTCGGTGGCTGAAGTTAGAATTACTGACATAGGTTTGTATACGGCTTATGTCAATGTCACCCTGAGGAACACATCCAAGGCGACAGTAAAATACGGGAAGACGACTGCCTATGGGATGACCGAGAGCCTGGCGACATCAACGAGTGAATCGGACTACACGGTTAAATTGGAGGATCTGGACGAAGGTGAAGAGTATCATTTGCAGATAGCGGCGGAAGACGAAGAATCAAATGTTTTTAACAGTGATGATTATGTCTTTGAAACTTTGCCGATGCCGAAGGTGGAGAATATCAAAATCCAACAGGTAAAGGGAATGTCGACAGCCACAATCAGAATAGCGTGGGATTCAAATACCGGAATCAGCTCGATTGTCAGCTACTATCCGGTGGGAAGGCCGGAAATGATAAAGGACCAGGTGGAGCTAACATTGAGCAAGCTGCATGAGATGGTAGTTAAAGACTTGGACGATAATACGGATTATATAATCCTGGTAAAAGGGAAGGATATGGCCGGGAATTCGAGTAGGGCCGAAGAGAAGAGATTTAAGACTTCGGAAGATATGAGGCCGCCAACAATTCAGAACCTGGAAGTCGAGGCGACGGTGACGGGTGCCGGAGAAGAGACGACGGCTCAAATAACGGTTTATTGGGATACCGATGAGCCGGCAACAGCTCAAATAGAGTTTGGGGAAGGAACCGGAAGCGAATATGCCAACCGATCTCAAGAAGATAAGGCGTTAAATACCAATCACACGGTAACAATACCAGATTTACGGCCGAATCAGGTATATCACTTGAGGGTTATGGCCAGAGATAGGGTGGGCAATGAGGCCAATTCTTATGATAATGTAATTATTACTCCTAAGTCGACTAGGTCGGCCATGGATATTGTGGTGGATAATCTGTCTAAAAGTTTCCGGTTTTTTACAAGTTTAAACGAAATGGTAAAGTGACCAAGACAATACTGGAAGTTAACGATTTAAATAAGAGTTTTAAAGTAGGGGGTCAGCTGGTGCCGGTGCTGAAAAATTTTAATTTAAAAATCGAAATCGGAGAATTTGTAATAGTATTTGGACCGTCGGGCTGTGGTAAATCAACACTGCTCCATACAGTTTTGGGAATGGAGGCGCCAACGTCGGGGAGAGTGATATTTGATGGTAGGGATTTATATTCGATGAATGAGGATCAAATTGTCAGGTTTCGCAAGGAAAGGGTGGGGGTGGTATTTCAGCAATCAATATGGATAAAATCTTTAAACGTGTTAAAGAACGTCAGTTTTCCTAATCGACTTAAAGGTATCAACAAGGAGATGGCCAACCAAAGATCCCTTCAGGTGTTGAGAGAATTGGGCCTTGAAAAGCTGGCTGACCAGCATCCGTCAGAGCTGTCTTCAGGCCAACAGCAAAGGGTGGGATTGGCCAGGGCTCTGACTATCGATCCGATAATGTTGGTAGCTGATGAGCCGACCGGGAATCTGGATACGGTATCAGGAGATCAATTGATGCAGTTATTAGTCAAGCTTAATCAGGATCAAGGTAAAACGATTCTGATGGTAACCCATGATTTGGAGTATTTACGGTATGCGACAAAATTGGTTCATATAATTGACGGCGAGTTGGTGGAAGAAATCACCGGAAAAGAGGTAAAAAAAGTGTCAGGAAATTTGGTCGGCAAGAAAGGGTCAAGAACTAAAATGACAATTCAAAAAAAAGCTCATGAGAAAAATTAATCGCATGGTGGAAACAGTTAAAAATTGGGGATGTTTAATATATTTCAATATTATTTTTATTTTTGTGTTGTGCCTGATTATCTTCCGTCAGATACTGAATTTTTTAATCGAACTAAAGATTGCCGGCAAGGGTTTTAGACTGTTGGGAGGGCAGCTTTTGATGAAGCTGGTCGACAAAATGATATTCTGGATGGACTACGATCGGGGTGGCCAAATCTCTCGGGCTTATTTAGTTGAGTTGGCTTTGGAAAACATGAGGTCGAGAAGTGCCAGGTCGATAGTGACTATAGGCGGAGTGGCATTAGGGGTAGGAGCAATTGTGTTTTTGGTGTCAGTGGGATACGGGCTGGAAAAACTGGTGATATCCCGGGTAGCTAAGTTGAATGAATTAAAGATGGCCGATGTTAGTTTGGTAAAGGCATCATTAAGCAAAATGAACGAAGTGGCAATTGGGAAAATCCAAACTTTTAATGGAGTGAAGGAGGTTCTGCCGATTGTGTCGATGGTGGCTAAAGTAAAATTTAATAATTCGGTGCTGGACGTAATGTCGTTTGGAGTTGATGCCAGATATTTGCAGATTACAGGGGTGGGTTATTTGACCAAGGAGAAGTTCAAAAATATGGATGAGGAAGCGATGATTCCTGGCTCGGAGAAAATTTTGGGGGAGACTGAAGAAGTGAGCTTTGCAGTGAATGGAGAAAAAGTAGATAAGGGAGTAGTTAAGTTTAATGTAAAACAAGGTAGTAACGCGATAATATACAGCGAGGGTAAAAACCAAGGAAAGCCGGTGGGAGTAGTGATCCGGAGGGAAAACGGTTATATCGGAGAGGAAGTTTGGGGGGAAAAATACGACAGTCAGGAGCAAGTAGACGGCAAAGATGTATATTTGGATCAGGAATATTCCAAGTGGATGAAGGCTAAAGTTCCTTTGTGGAGAATGACTGAAGATGGGGCGGCTCCGGAAGTAGATGGTATAGGCAAGCAAAAATGGGCAGTTGGGTACTTGAGACTGGACGATCTGATAATTGACGGGGACAGCCGAAAATTGTTTAAGGCAGAAAGCTTAACTGAGTATTTGGAGGGAATAAAAGAAAGGAGCGACCAAGTGTTGGGAATTAACACCACATTGGTTGAAGATGCCAAGGTGGCCTCGGCCTCGGCCTTGATGTTTGCCAAGACAACGACAATCGATAAAAACGGAGTTGAGTGGGTAGAATTAAATCAAAAAGAGGATGATAAGAATAAAGTTAATACCATAAAATTTCAGGAGGAAGCGGTAAAAGAGGCATACATTAGTAGCGGAATGATGGAGATGTTAGGTTTAAAACTGGAAGAGGTGGGCGAAAAAATGTTTTCGGTAGTATTTATTGTGCCGGATTCGTTACTAGCTAACAAGCAAGGGCGGGCCCAGTCAGAAGAAACTGAATATTTAATAAAGGGAGTAATCGACGATGACAGCAGTAATTATTTTTATTTTCATTTAAGTGATGCCAGAAAATTAGGAGTTAGTAATTATTCCCAGCTAAAAATCCTGGTGGATAAAGAAGCTGATTTGGCTGAAGCCAGGAGGTTAACGGAGATGATGGGTTATAAAACATCGAGTACGGTGGATACGGTAGTGGGAATCGAAAAGATTTTCAAAACTTTACGGCTGGTTTTGGGGCTATTGGGAACAATTGCCCTGGCGGTGGCCTCACTGGGGATGTTTAATACGATGACGGTGTCATTATTGGAGAGGACGAGAGAGGTGGGGGTAATGAAAGCCATGGGGATGCAATCGGACGAGGTGAGGGAATTATTTTTGGCAGAATCAATGATGATGGGGGTTGGTGGAGGCGCTTTGGGGGTGATTGGGGGATATGCGGGAAGCAAATTGGTATCGATTGGGTTAAGCTTAGTTTCGGTGATGAAAGGGCAAGCTACTTTAGATTTGACTTATTTACCGATATTTTTTGTAATTTTTATTATGATGATATCTTTTGTGGTGGGGATATTTACGGGCTGGTATCCGTCAAAAAGGGCCAGAGCGATTTCGGCTTTGAATGCGTTAAGGTACGAATAACGACTTTGATTCAGGATTCATGAATAGCATTTAAGCTCTAAATCCTAAGTTCTAAATTCTAAATCCTAATATCTAAACTCTAAACAAATTCAAAATTTCTAAATTCTAATTTTTAATTAAGAAATCCACCCCTAGCCCCTCCTTTCCCGATGCTTCGATCGGGACAGGTGATCCTACCTACGCTAAAGCTTCGGTGGACAAGAGTAAGGAGAGGACATTAGGATTAGGTAGCTTGGTAGACTAGGCGGTTTGAGTTACCTAAGGGGTTTAGAAAATAAAATAAAGTACCGACCAGACTGAAAGAGTGAAAATAAATATCCATTCGGTGACGCCGGTAACCGAAAAGCGGCGGAGTAACTGGTAAGAAAAGAAAGCAATTAAACCCAAAAAAAGAATCAACAGTCCAACTGACCCGGACAGAGGGATAAATATTAAAATAACAAGGCTGACAAAGATTGCTAGCAGGTAAAGAGCCAGAGCAGTAATTCCAGCAAATAGAAAATGAAACCAAGAATCGGGATAATATAAGGTAGCGGCTGTTAAAATGATAAATGAAAAGAAAAGCATAATTATAAAATGAAACTCGTCAGGATAGGTATTGACTGGCATAAAAAAGAAGAAAAAACTAGTAGAAATACCGCCAACAAGAAGAAGTACACAACCAAACCAGGAATGGTGACAGCTTTTAAGTTCGTGGCTCAAAGTAAAGGAGTCTAAACGACGAAGACTGGTAGGGGGAGGGACAAAGTCAAAAATGGGATGATGGAGAGACTAATGAGACCAAAAATAAATTGTAAGAGCATTCTAATATATTTGTAACACAAAAAGGGCGATGTGGTAAAATGGCTTATGTTTACCTTAACTCTTCTTCTTTTGGTTGCCTGAGAGGGAGGGGTAAAAGGATAAAAGAAACCCCGCCCAAGAGGCGGGTTTTTTTAGTTTAAAATAAGCTATGGAAAAAGAAAATAAATTCAAAGAGATTGAATCTAACTGGCAGAAGTTTTGGGCCGCCTACGCT
Organism: Candidatus Shapirobacteria bacterium; assembly: GCA_041663285.1. Classification (GTDB taxonomy): domain Bacteria; phylum Patescibacteriota; class Microgenomatia; order UBA12405; family UBA12405; genus UBA1435. The sequence goes on along the minus strand of JBAZSP010000002.1, from coordinate 51,319 downwards.
GAAGCTACGGCGGCTAAAGATTACTCGAATAAACCGAAGAAGTATATTTTAGTAGAGTTTCCATATCCAAGCGGCAGCGGATTGCATATTGGCCATGCGTTTACTTTTACTGGAGGGGACGTTTACGCCCGATATTGGCGGATGAGAGGGTTTAACGTGCTTTACCCAATGGGTTGGGATGCCTTTGGACTGCCGACTGAGAACTATGCGATAAAGATGAAAAAGCCACCGCAGGAGGTAACTAAGCAGAACACCGATATGTTTAGGGAGCAGATGAAGCGGCTGGCGTTTTCGTTTGATTGGTCAAGAGAGGTCAACACGACTGATCCAGACTATTACCGCTGGACTCAGTGGATTTTTATACAATTATTCAAAAAAGGCTTGGCCTACAAGCAGGAAATGCCGATTAATTGGTGCCCAAGTTGCAAGATAGGACTGGCTAACGAAGAAGTAGTGAACGGAAAATGCGAACGGTGCGGGGCTGAGGTGTCAAGAAGGAATATATCACAATGGGTAGTAAAGATAACAAACTATGCTGATAGACTGCTTGAGGGTTTAGAACAGACTAATTTTGTGGAAAAGGTCAAGCAGGCGCAGATTAATTGGATAGGGAAGTCGGAGGGAGCCAGAATTAAATTCAAATTGGAATCTGGTTCGGCCACAATTTTATCGTGCTCCCGCCAGAGGCGGGCAGGCACGCTCTTATCGGACATGAAGTCGGATTCGGATGATTGCGCGCGAAAAATTGGACACTCACCAGATTTTAATATTGAAGTTTTTACTACCAGGCCGGATACGTTATACGGGGCGACATTTATGGTGATAGCACCGGAACATGATTTGGTAAACCAAATCATGAATAAGCAAATCCCAAATTCTCCACCAAAGGCGGATCAGCTTATGGCTGACAAATCCCAAACAAATTCCAATGTTCAAATTATTAATGCCCAAATTGAAGAAATAAAAAAATATGTGGCTAATGCCAGAAAGAAAAGTGATATGGAAAGGACGGAGTTGGCTAAGGAAAAGACGGGGGTGTTTTCGGGATTATATGCGATTAACCCGGTAAACGGAAAAGAAATTCCGATTTGGATATCCGACTTTGTCTTGGCCTCTTACGGCACTGGAGCTATTATGGCAGTCCCGGCTCATGATGAGCGGGATTTTGCTTTTGCCAAAAAGTTTGGATTGCCAATAGTGCCCACCTACGCTAAAGCTACGGCGGGCGAAGCCGGTAATTGGAATTAACAAGATGAAGCTTGCACTGATCTTACGGGAGTGATAGCAATCAACTCGCCAAGGTGGAATGGGTTAGTGCCAAGCGAGGCAATAAAAGTTGCCATAAAATGGGTAAAAGAAGAAGGAATAGGGGAGCCGACGGCTAATTATCATTTGCGGGATTGGATATTTAGTAGGCAACATTATTGGGGAGAACCAATACCAATGATTTTCTGTAAAAATTGCGCAGAAAATCATGGGAATAACCAAGTTCCAAATTCTAATAACCAAACAATAACCAATAACCAAAATCTAAATGACCAAAATGAAAGAATTAAAACATATGCCAAAGAGAACAATATTGACATTGAAGTGCCAAAGAAAAATCCGGGGTGGTACCCGGTGCCGGAGGAGGAGCTGCCTATTGTGCTTCCGGAAGTCGAGCATTACGAACCAACCGATACCGGGGAGTCACCACTGTCGATGATGGCAGATTGGGTGAAAGCCAAATGCCCGGTTTGTGGCGGGGGGGCCCGAAGAGAGACGGATACTATGCCTAATTGGGCAGGATCGGATTGGTACTACCTCGGTTACTTATGTAACCTCGGAAGTTCCAAATTCCAATTTTCAAATTCCAAACAAGTCCAAAATCCAAATGATAAAAATTTAAATAAATCAAATTCGTTTAGAGATTCGGATTTGGAAATTAGAGATTCTCAAAATATTTTCACTCTTAATGAAGATATTTTGAAGTATTGGATGCCGGTGGATGTCTATATTGGGGGAGACGAACATAACACACTGCATCTTTTGTACTCGAGATTCATTTACCAATTCTTATATGATTTGGGCTGCGTACCAACTCCGGAGCCGTACAGCCGGCGGATGTCGCACGGAGTAATTTTGGGCCCGGATAACCAAAGGATGAGTAAATCGAGAGGTAATGTAATTGTTCCAGATCAAGTGGCAGATAAATACGGAGTAGATGTGGCCAGAATGTATTTGATGTTTATGGGGCCGTTTACGGGAACAATGGCTTGGAACGAAAAAACACTGATGGGGGTAAAGCGATTCTTGGATAGATTTAATCAATTTATCTTAGACGTCATTGCGAGGAACGAAGAGACGAAGCAATCTAAGGATGGAGATCGCCACTCCGCCAGCTGGCGGATCGCGATGACGAAAGAAGGAGGCAAAGAAGATATACAGATCAAGGCAATCATTAATAAATTGATTGATGGGGTGACAAGGGATATTGAAGAGTTTGGGTACAACACGGCGATTGCCAAGATGATGGAAGCAATTAATCAATTACGAATTACGAATTACGAATTACGAAAGGATGATATAAAAACATTAATCAAGCTAATAGCCCCGCTGGCGCCGTATACGGCGGAGGAACTCTGGAGTAAGGTTAGGGAAGAGAAAGATTCGATATCGGTTCATATTGCCGATTGGCCGGTGGCAGAGAAGGCTATGCTGGTAGAAGAAGAAATAACGATTCCGGTGGCCGTGAATGGGAAAGTTAGAGATCAATTATCAATTAATCAATTACGAATTACGAATGGGAAAGAGATAATCGAAGAGGCAAAAGGGTTGGAAAAAATTAAGCAGTGGCTGGTGGGGAAGCAGGTGGTAAAAGAAATCTATGTGCCGGGGAAAATGATAAATTTGGTAGTAAGATAAGTCATACAAAAACTGTATAAATATTGTATAATAGGTTATGGAGTGCAAGACGATAAATATTTCTATTCCCAGCCCTCTATATAAGGCTGTGGGGAAAAGGGCGAAAGCTGAAGCCAGGACGATCAGCGGCTTAGTCCAAGAAGCTGTCAGAGGTTATTTAGCCAAAAAACAAGATTGGGAAAGTATTTATGCCTATGGTTTAAAGAAAGGAAAAAAGGCTAAAATCAATAAGGATGATTTGGAAGATACTATAGACAGTTTACGAAGCTAACTAATGACAAAAGTTGTTCTTGATACAAATATAATTGTATCAGCGATAGTTTTTGGCGGAAAGCCAAGAGAAATAATGGACAAGGTGGTGCTTGGAGGATTAAGGGGATACATTTCAAAATTTATTATTTATGAAGTTCGAGCGGTATTGGGAAGGAAGTTCGATTTTAGTTCAGGAGCTTTGGATAAGGTGGAAAGGCTGCTTTTGGAGGATTTTGAGCTAGTCGAGCCAAAAAAGGAATTTAAAAAGATTAAACAGTTAGTAGCAGATAATAGAATCGTGGAGTGTGCCTTGGAGGCAAGAGCAGATTATTTGGTAAGCGGAGACAAGAAACATATTTTGCCTTTGAAACGGGTAGGGAAGATTAGTTTAGTGTCGGCCGAAGAGATATTGGATATTCTTAGGTTGGGGTAAAGGCCACAAAGGTATCCTAAATAGCACAGAAAAGTATAGCTAAAGGTATCAAGCAGAAAGGGAACGGGAGTGTTAAGGCGGGTCAAATAAGCCTTAACACAGGAATATAGGAGAAAAGTAAGAATTAGAATTGATTTATGAGTAAATGCCCTGGTTGATGGTTTATATATAGTATAAGAGGAGAGTAGCCAGGGTTGATAAAAAGGAAAGGATATTATTGGAACCAGAATAGAATAATTAGCTACGAATTAGCTTTGAATCAGGCTCAAAGAAAGACTTATAATATTGACTTATGTGTGTAATTAATATATAATCTGGTCACTTTGGAAAAGCTAAAAAAGCCAAAGCGGCTTTGGAAGTTTTTGCAAGGAGAACTTTAACAACCGACCGTTTGAATTTTGCTTTAAAAGTTTGTTTTTATTCCGTACGTTCACTTGGGGTATCAAGGGGACTTGATGTTCGAAGTGAACGTGCGGAAATTTCAAAATCCCTTAAGGAAGGGGATTAAGGAGGACATCTTGTCCTCGCCGCGAGAGATTCGGAGGAGAAACTGCGGGTGGTTCTCAACTTACAATGGAGGTTACGATGAATACGATGAAAGCGAAGCGTCTTATCCGCGTACTGATCGGCCTAGGGCTGGTCGGCCTGATTTTGATGGCTACGGGTTGTGTGCCGGCGTTGGCAGGGGGCACCTATAAGGTCCACATGCCCATCGTGGCGGAGACGAAGCCCACGCCCGAGCCTACGGCGACGCCGGTGATTTACGGCGCCGAGTGTATCGAGATCAGCCGACAGGGATCGCGCATCATGGTGGCGAACACCTGCCCGAACGTCTCGCTCGATGTTGCCTTGAAGGGTGCGGCCTGTTGGGTTACCAAAGCCTATATCATAGTCGAAGGCGATGGCGAGGGTGCGAGCGACGAGGGTGGTGTGTGGCTCAACGGGGTCAGCAACGCGATTTTCGAGTATCAGGGCGAGGTCGAGAGCTTGCGGATTGCCAGCAACACGGTCTTTGAGAGCGAGTTTACGCTGTGGGACAAGCCGGCCGATTTTGGCTCGAGCATCCCCGAGGGGACCTGGGTCCAACCTCTTGTTACGAAGGCGCCCGGAGAGAATTTGTGGCAAACCGTGTGGAGCGGCAAGGAGAGGCTGAATTACTTGGAGATCGTATCTCCGCACATGACGGACGATTTTTTGCCCGAGATTCTCGAAATCGTTCCGACGGAGAGCTTCTCCGACACGGTCAGTGTCTACCCGGATTATGTCTTCTATGTCAGGTGGGCTGAGTTGGTATCCAACGTGGTGCTTGTCACCCAGGACGGGCTGCTGGATGGCGACCAGGTCTTTTTGTGGGATTGGTCCCAAGGTCGCGCTGTGAACGTAGCGTTTTATCAGAAGGGGCGGCCCCATCAGCTCCAGGCCCAGAGCGCTGCCGCTTTCACCCGCGAGGAGAAGATCGAGCAAGTCAAGGCGCGCATGGCGGCGACCCAGCGGTAGCACTGAGCTACACTTTGGCCGAAGCGGCCCCCCAGAGCGAACAAAACAGGTCGCCGGGCTTCAAGCCTGGCGACCTGGGGGCCGCGAAGCGGCAAAGAAAGGAGAAAAACAAAACAAACAAAGAGCAACACAAACGGTCGGTCACAAAGAAAATAACTAGGTTAAAAGTTTAAAAAATATTATAGATTTGCATATAGATTAGTACCAAAAGATAGGAATAATAATAAACATTATATTTAATGATAAAAAATGGCAAATAAAATTGAATACGGTAGTAATTCTGATGTAAGAAGAGCTGAAATATCGTTAGCTCGATCAAGAGATTTAACTTATGTAATGGGTGGGAGAAATGCAGCGCCTAATTTAGAACTAGGCCAAGCTTCATTGGGGGATGTTATAAATGCAATGCCGCGGGAGTACCGGGGGTTGGTGATGACGATGATGATGGTAGGGGTGCTGTCTGGGGTTCAGTTTCCGACAAGTTTAGCAGAAGACACAGCAAATACCGGGCATGGAATGGCGATAAATCTGCCGGATCCATTTTTGAGTTGGGGAGATCTTGACCAAACCAAAGATAATTTATCAGCAAGAGTGTCGCTTCCTCATAAAAAAGAGCCGGTTATGGCGGTGGCAGCAAAGCAGGAAGTAGCAGCGGCTCCAACAAATACCTGCATACCGACAGCGACTAGAACAGCAACTGTTTCTGACCCGGTAAAGACCCGCTATTATCAAACGATAGAAGCTGAACAAACAAGAACGGGCGTAACGAGGACACCGGCTGTACAACCAACTGCTAAGGAAACACCAACTAATTGCCCTGCTTGTCCGACAGAAGCTCCGACGGCAACACAAACACTGGAGCCAACTGAGGATGTGGTGCCAACCGGTACGCCTGAAGCATATAGGCTATTTTTATCGATTATACAGGAACAAGTTGGGTTAAAAATTACGGTGGTTCAGGATGGATCTTTGTCACTTCATTACTCCGGTGGAGAAATTACTTTAAAGGATGGGCGGGTGGTTAGTTCGAGTTGTTACTACGACAATAAAATGGGATTTTGGCTTATTAACCTATTAAAGGATAATGAGGGGTTATTTAGGGGTCAACCAATCGCACTCTATGTAGTTGGCGAATCTCCGAGAAGGGGCAACGTGCTATATCATGGAGCGGGTAGTTCCTTAAGGGCATTATATGATCAGGCCCAGCCGTATTTGGGCGATGGAAAAAGTAGTCTGGCCGAGGGGTTAAATATGGCAGTTAAAAAAGGCGCCAATAATAGCATAATCATACTTCCTCATGACGGAAATATGGTAGATCCTAGTAATCAGGATGGAACGTATTCTGGGGCAGATAAAGTAGAGCGAACCAGACAAGAAGCGTTATTGAACGAAGCGTTACAGTTGGCGAGAGATAAAGGGATAAAAATATACACCATTGGTTTGATGTGGAGGTGCCAATACACTTTTCCACAGAGTGACTATTCCCCCCAAGAAGATAATTTAGAGAGAATAGCAAGAGAAACCGGTGGGTGTTATTTGCCTTTGGCTTCTCATCAAAATTTTGAAGATGCGTTAACCAGATTTATTAATGGGGCTATGGACGGAAGCAGCGAGTGTATTGATCCGGCGTTTAACTTCTGGACGCTGACACCGACGCGTACTTTAACTCCGACTATAACCCGGACACCATGGCCGACATGGACTCGTCGACCCTCTGTAACACCTAGACCATCAGAAACGCCAAGAGCTCAACAGGTTGGGAGCAGGGGGTATGATATTAAACCTGATAGAGAATCCAGGGAGTATCGCAGAGCTAAGCAGAGTAGATTAGCGTAGAGCTGTGGAGAGGATCCAGAAAATAGTTCAAAATATATCTGGTTAAATATATAAATATGTATCTAGCAGGCAATATACGCGAGTGTTAATATAGTAAGAAATGGTTAAAAGGTAGGTAAGAAAGGTGATATTGCTTTGTGGGTATAAATATTAACCTAAAGAGCTGATATAATGATTTAATGAGCCAGAAAATACAGGTAAAAGAACTCGATAACGGTATCAAAGTGGTATTAATGCCACTAAAGGGGATGAAGGCGGTAACAGTTGAGGTGTTTTTGGAGGTGGGGGCAAAATTCGAAGAAAAAGATGAGTTTGGGATGAGCCATTTTTTGGAGCACATGGCTTTTAAAGGAACGCACAAACGACCAACAGCCGAGAGCATCAACAAAGAAATTGACAGCAAAGGAGCTTCGTATAATGCCGAAACCGGGCTGGAAACCACCAGTTATCACATCACCACCATAAAGGAGAACTTTGGCTGGGCGGTGGAGATGGTGGCTGATATTTTGGAAAATCCGGTGTTTGAGCCAGATGCCCTGGAAAGGGAAAAGGGGGTAATAATTGAGGAAATAAGAATGTATAAAGATAATCCGATGATGGGATTATCGGGAGATTTTTGTAAGCAAGTATGGGGTGGGAACAGCCGGGGATGCTTCAATGTCAGCGGAGAGGTGGAAAATATTGAGTCTATAGATAGGGAAAAGTTATTACAATTTCGAGATAAATATATTGATAGCCGAAGAATTGTGGTAGCGGTGGCCGGTGACTTGCCAGCAGGGGCAGTAACGATAGTTAAGGATCACTTTGCCGGCTGGAAAATGGCATCGCCAGCTTTGCCAAAATTAAAAGTAACCTTTGGCAACAAAAAACAGGAAAGAGTTAAAAGGAAGCTGGAGCAGGGGCATTTTTGTTTGGGCTTTCCGACTATTTCGTGGTGGGATAGGCGAAGATACGCGTTCAGACTACTTGATATTATTTTGGCCGGTAACACTTCTTCGAGATTACACCAAAAAATCAGGGAAGAGAGAGGTTGGGCTTACTATATCTTTAGTGCCGGAGAAAAAATTAGGGAAGGAGGTTTTTGGGCGGTACAGTCGGGGGTGCGGAAAGACAAACTGGACGAGTCGATTGAGGTGGTCGAAAAGGAGCTACTAAATTTAGGATTTGATTTGAATCAGGAAGAAGTCGACAGGGCTAAGGATTACTTTATGGGCAAAATAAAGTTGTCGATGGACAGAAGCGATTTTTGGACCGGATATGTAGGGGCGAAGCTGCTTTTGGAGGGCAAGACGACCAGCGTAGAAGAAGAAATTGCAGAAATTAGGGGGGTGAAAATGGCGACGATAAGGGAAACTACGAAGGAGTTTATCAGCAAGGAAAAGTTTCGACTAATAAAAATTGATGGGTAAGCCTTTATCAGTAAAAGTTTTTTTTGCTAATAAATATATATAAGAGAATATTTCGGAAACATGGTAATAAGATGGTAAGAGGAGCGGGGAGTATTTTTGATTTAGGAAAGTGTTTTGGGATCAGCTGGCAAGTAGTAAAGGCTTAAAAGCAGTATTCTAAATGTTGTAGAATGTTATATTTGTAGAGTTAAGCTCGAAGCGGGTGAATAATTACAGGGGATAACGAGATATTTTGTTGTTCAAGTCCGATTGTCGGGCTTTTAAATGGCGGAGTTTTAAAGTTTAGAGCGGTTTATATGTTATATAGAAGCTTTAAATGTTATAGTACAGTAAGCAAGAATATATTTGGCAATACGGAGTATAAAGCTAACAAATAGGGAAGGGGAATAAGCTAGATGAAAGCGGTAATAATACGGAGTAGGAAAATATGAATGCGGAGAAGGCAAAGAATGAAGCCGTAAAGAGCGGAGAAAGGACGGAAAGGAAATCGGGAGATTAAAATTGAAACTTTAGAGGCAAAAAATCTTTTAGTGGGTAGCGGAATAAGGATTGGACAAGAAGTATCCCCAGGAAGAATCGGACTTCCATCTGCCCCTTAGGGGGGGGCTGTTCTATCCATTGAACTATGAGGACTTTAAGAAGTCAAATATAAAAGATCAAAAATCAAAATTTAAACGAAAGTAAAAAGATCGCTTTCGTCTAAAAACATGGCGAACAAAAGGTCTCCTTCGTCCTTCGACAGGCTCAGGACTACGGCGGACCACAGTCGGAGACGCGGGATTTGAACCCGCAACCTCAGCTACCCGAAAGCTGCGCGCTAGCCAATTGCGCCAGTCTCCGAAAAAGAGCAAAAACAAGTGGAAAGCTGGCCACTAGCCTGGGCCAGAGGCCCATCAGCCTGTGGCTGAAATTGCCTGCCCGCAGTCGCCAAAGCGACAGCTTTTGCAGGCGGGCGCCAGTCTCCGATGACATTGGTATTATAAAGCAATGAGAAGAAAATTAGAAATAAACTGGATAAAATTGATTAATAGAGAACAAAATAATAATATAAGATGTAAAAGGAGATGAGAGAATAAGATGTAATAAGTTATAAAGAAGTAGGTAAAGATAAGGTAAGAAGATTTTGAATAAGCACTCTAGAGTAAAGATCGCCAAGGTAGTCGGAGACGAAAAATAACTGATGGAAGTTGAATAGTTAAAGTATAGAAAGGTGGAAGGAGAGATATTGGTGATTAAGGCAAATTTGCAAATATTTTTGAGTTTTATATATATAGGATAAAAGGAGAATTAAGCGATAGGAAAAGAAGATAAAATGAGGAAATAAAAACTACCTATCTTGACTATTAAAAAAAATATATCTAGACTGATTTATATGACAGATTTTACAAGAAATACCCGAACCCTGATTATTTGTTTTGTGATTGCGATATTTGGGCTATTGCCGCTTCGCTTTTATGAGGAGGGGCAAAATTTGGCGATAATGGAGAGTGAGAGAGTGTTGGGTACAGCTGAAGAGTCGGATGTTTACGAAGCGGAAGCGATGCTAAGTCAGGTGGCGCAGGCGGCGGTACCGGAGGTATACATGGGTTTTGAGGCTCCCTATGACCGAATTGAAAGTGGTGGAATGGTTTCGGTCGCGGAGGTAATGGATCGAGATCTTGAGCGAGTGTTAGGAGAAAGCTGCATTTCGGAGGACGAAGCCGAACTTATGACTTCCCCAATGATAGAACAGCTAAACAGTGGGGTGTCCAACGAAGAAGAGATAAACAGAATACATACGGAAGTAAATGAGGTTGTCCAAAAGATCTGCAGGTAGGAACTAGGAAGATTGAGCTAGCGGATAGAAATGGAATAGAGATTTTCGGGGGATCCGGCGTAGGCCGACGCGAGGGTGACGATTTTATTGCCATCAAACCAGGGGACTACGATCTGGGGGTTGAAGCTACCACCATAAAGAGTTTGCTTGTTGGTGGAATCAGTCTCGATGATGCGAATTTGGTTGTCTTCAACAAAAATGAGATTGTTGGAATCGGGTAGCCAGGTGAGGTTGGCAACTGACTGGCTATTACCGACCAGATAATTGGAATCGGTTTGAAGATCATAAGTATAATAGTTGCCTTTTTCGATTTGGCGGGTTTGGGGTTGGTTGGAAAAGGAGATGAGGGGGGTGGTGACAATAGCGGGTAAACGGGTAGTAGTGTTGGCCAGATAGAGGATTTTGGTTTCGCCCGAAGAAATTTGGAGCTGTTTGGCTGAAGAGGTGGCGACGACTGATTGAAGAGCCATGGGCAAACGGGCGAGATTGGTGGTGATAATTTCGGCTTCCTGGGATAACCAATCTTTTTTGATAGCAGCAATCTGGGAAGAAATGTCAAACATATTTTTGGCAGTAATGGGTGAATCGAGTGGCAGGAGGTACGATATTTTGATTTGGGGATTAGTGGCGATAAGCGATTTGGAATTTGGCGAAAATTCAAAGGTGAAAACTGACCAGTCAAGTGACGGAGCCGAGGCCGAAAGCAGCTTTGGCGGAATACTCCGACTTAATGGTAGTGGGCTTTGGTAGGTTTCGAGAAGATAGAGGCCGTTATCTTTGGCGGCGGAGGCATTGGCGACAGCGTAGACGATTTTGTTGCCATCGGGGGAAACGGCTGGGTTGATGGCTCCACTTAATGTAATGGGTTTAATTTCGGTAACCGAGCGGTAAAGAAAGGCGTCGGTAAGATAGACTACTTCTGGCTTAATTTGGACTGTTTTTTGCCAGGGGAGGTAGCCGTCCTTTACAATTTTGATAGTGTAGCTGCCGGGCGGGAGGTTGATGGTATCGTCGGTGGCGGTAACCAACTGATCATTAATATAGACGGAAGCTGATTTGGGCTTGGAGGTGGCCGAGAGCAGGCCGGTGGCTTTTATAACCGGTCCTTTTTGGAAATTAAGCTGGTAGCCACTGGCAAAAAAGGTAATCAGGGTGGTAATCAGGATAATGAAAAAAGCAACGGAAAGGATGGTTAATAAACTTTTTTTATCGGAAGTGTTGGGCATGAGTTATATTATACCCGGAAAAGTTTTGAAGCGGTAGTCTGTTAGAATTGGATATGAAATTATTTAACCCACCTTCGTCCTTCGACAATCTCAGGACTACGGCGGGCAAGGAAATCTGGAGGCATCAAAAATGAAACTATTTAAAAAACTGGCAATAGATTTGGGGACGGCAAACAGCATTGTGTGGGAGGTGGGCGAGGGAATTGTGCTAAACGAACCGACAGTGGTGGCGGTAGGGCTGGAGGATAAAAAGGTGTTGGCGGTGGGGAGTGAAGCCAAAAAGATGTTGGGGAAAACACCGGAATATATTGAAGTGGTTAGGCCGATGGAAGACGGAGTGGTGGCAGACTACGAAGTGACTGAAGCAATTTTGAGATATTTTTTGAAGCAGGTGATGGGAGCGGCCTGGTTTTTCCGGCCGGAAGTAATGCTGTGCGTCCCGGCGGGGGTGACCCAAGTAGAGCAACGGGCAGTGTTGGATGCAGCTTTATCGGCCGGGGCAAAAAAGGCGTATATGATCGATAAACCACTGGCAGCAGCTATCGGAGCTAAGATCCCGGTGGCAGAGGCGGCCGGTAATATGATAATTGATTTTGGCGGCGGAGCAGTAGAGGCGGCCGTAATTGCTTTAGGAGGAGTGGTGACCCACAAAAGTATCAGGATAGGAGGGAATAAGCTGGACAAGATGATTGAAGCCTATATCAGGAAAAAACATAATCTGGTAATCGGCGAGCAAACGGCCGAAAATGTAAAAATTACCTTAGGCAGCGCCATAAAGTTGAAAAGGCCGGAAACTCTCCAGGTTAGCGGGAGAGATTCGGTTTACGGCTTACCCAAGAACATCATTTTAGATTCGGATGAGGTGTATGAGGCTATCAGGCCGACTTTGGACCAGGTGATCCAAGTTATTAAGGACACCTTGGAAACAACTCCGCCGGAGCTGGTGGCCGATATCATGGATAGGGGGATGGTGATGTCGGGTGGGGGATCGCAGTTAAGAAACCTAAATCAGCTGGTGACCCGGGAGATAGGGGTATCAGCCCATGTGGCCATCGAGCCAACATTTTGCGTCATTAAAGGGACCGGCATTGCTTTAGAAAATTTAGAGGTTTATAGGCGAGCTATAAGATAGCGATATATGACAACTTATACCGGCGGTAAAAGTTTATATAATATTGTAAGAATAAAGATGACATTTATGATGGTACTTTTGGAGTTGTTGGCTAGTATTCTTATAAATTTAAGAGTAAATATATTGCTCAACTATAAATATTTATGGTATTCAGCTTTCTGACAGAGTGTACTATAATTATAGTCATATAAGATATATGATATATTTAGATTTTGTTTCTTGTAATAATAGATTATTCTGGTGGATAAGTACGGTTTTGGAGGACCAAAAGAGGAATAAAAAGATACCAGCCAAAGGGGTAGAGGAAAAAATTATAATTGGGGCAAGTTGAAGCTAAATTGGACAGTCTAATAATGACTTATAGGATGTAAAAATGACACATAAAAAGGCTATAAGGGTATCGGGTGATGGGAAGCAAAAAAAGACATTCCCTAATGATTGGCAGATTATGGAGATAAAGATCTTTGGCAGTGGGAACAAAGAGCTGCTAAGGAAGGTGGAAGGTTGGTTGGAAGAGTCCAAGAAGGAGCCGAAGTGGATAGCAACGGTTAATCCGGAGTTTGTTATGGCGGCGGAAAAGGATGAGGAATTTAAAAAAATGCTGACTACTGAAACTAGTGTCAATGTGCCGGATGGAGTGGGCTTAGGGTGGGCAAGGGAACTAGAAAATAGATTCAAGAAACAGGAAGCAAGATTCATGAATAATTTCTTTAAAAGGTTGGCTAGGGCTTTTTTGGGGGTAGAAGTTGGGGTGGAAGTGTTAAGGGGGAAGCATAGAGAAGAGTTAATACCGGGGGTGGAGCTGATGGAAGAAATGATAACAATGGCAGCAAGGAAGGGATGGAAGGTGTTTTTGTTGGGAGGATGGGGAGATCGGGCAAAATTATCAGCCCGGAAATTCAAAAATCAAAAATCAAATATCAAAATTAGTTGGAGTCCGGGGGAGCCGGCCGAGTCAAACTCGGTGGTAATTGAAAAAATTAATAAGTTTAGGCCGGAAATGCTGTTTGTGGCCTACGGAATGAAGAAGCAGGAAGAATGGATAAAAAGAAACAGGGACAATCTAAAAGTGGGAGTGGCGATGGGGGTAGGGCGAAGTTTTGACTATTTTAGTGGCGAATTGAAGCGGGCGCCAGAATGGGTGAGGCGGATGGGCTTGGAGTGGTTGTATTCGCTGTATAAGGAACCGAAAAGGTGGAGAAGACAGCTGGCGCTGGTGAGATTTGGATGGAAGGCCGTTTGGAATTGAGATTCGGGAGCTAGAAATTACCAAGCAGTTTGATTTCTGGTTCGAGGTGGAGATGGTAACGGTTTAAGACGTCGGCTTGGATTTGGGTGAAAAGAGTATAGAAATTGGCGGCAGTGGCAGAGCCGGTGTTGACGATAAAATTGGCGTGGAGTGGGGAAACCTGGGCCCCGCCAACCGATTTGCCTTTCCAGCCAAGAGAATCAATAATCCAGCCGGCGGATTTTGGCTCGCCCCAAATGGGCAAGCAATCTTTTTCGGAAGGGTTTTGAAAAACTGAGCCGGCGGAGTTTGGTGGCTGGACTTTGGCTTTTTGAGCTATCCAGGCAGCGGCGGTTTGGGCGGCCTTGGTGGCATCACCCTTAAAAAGATTGAGCGTAACCGATAAAATTACCAGATGGGGAGAATCGGCCAGAGAGCAGTGATCATACCCCCAGGAAATTTGACCGGCAGGAATTTTGATAATTTTACCCTCTGATAGGTCGTAACAGGTTACCGATTGGATGATTTCAGAAAAAAAATGAGAACCGCCATGAATATTGGACAAGACAGCGCCGCCTATGGTACCGGGAATATAGCCAAACCATTGAAGACCGGTAACGCCCTGGCGGATGAGAGTGGCAATGGCAAAAGGTAACGGAACACCACTTGCCAGTCTAACTTTAATCCTAGGGGCGCTGGTTTCGTCATAGTCAAGGATTTGGAAGTTTAGGTAATTTTTGGGGTCGTACTGATTGAGGCGGGAAGGAAGGGTTGGGGGAGGGATGGGGGAGGAGGTATTATTTTGGATTTTTAGGTAACGGGAGGAATTTTTGATAACAATGCCCCGGATTCCGGAATCGGAAATCAATACATTGGAACCAGAGCCTAGGATGGTTAACGGTGGTTGACTCGTAAAAGAGTTTCCGGTGCTCACGCCCTCGTCCCGAAATCGGGACTCGGATGATTGCGCTCCGTTTGCCTCTTTTACTGCGTCAACCTCGGGTTTGCTGTGGGCTGAAAAATTACTTGCTTCACTTTCTATTATTTTCGATATATTTGCCTCTTTTTCTGCCCCAACATCTTTAAGGGTATATTGATGTACAAGTTTAAGTATTGATATAAACTGAAGCTGATTTGTGGTGTGAATAAAAAGGTCAGCTGGGCCACCTAGCCTTAGTGTGGTGTAGGGGGCGAGGGGGTGATTAAGATGGGTCTCTATGGTGGGGTGGAGAGATTTTATTTTTCTATAAACAGAATCGTAATCCATTTGATTAATTATACAGTCAATAAAATGCCAATTACGATAAGTAACTAATAAATTCGGTACCAGAGGCCGATTAGTTATCACTAGGTCTCCTAGTATATCTATATAAGACTCATATGTGGAAAAGTGGAAACAGGGATAGGTATCCTATATTTATTAGGAGGCGAGTGTAAAATATATTAAATATGGCTGGACGTAATGCGGAGGTGCAAGCAGTGAGATTATGGCTCCAATTTAGGCAGGCATACATGCAAGACAGGCAAATAGCAGAAATGGCCGGTCTGACGGGATATCGTGACAGAGTTGTAGCGATAGCAAAGTTTCCAGGATTAAGGGAAGCGTACAGAGGGGGGCACCCGGTGATTGGGGAGAATGCAAATAGCCTCATGATTGTTTGGCCGGCAAGAGAGCAGGGGTATAAATTTAGAGCAACTCACATACGAGCGACGCAAGACGGGAGGTTGTTAGTAAGAGCGGACTTGGTCGCTGGGAGAGGGGATCAGAGTCAAGTTGTAGCCCGGGGAAGAGAGGCGGTGGTTGGTGCGGCCGAATTGCCGGTGGTGCGAATGGCATTAGCCCAGACTGCGAAGGTGTTCAACTATGTTCTTAGTATGGTCGAAGAGGGTTACAAAAAATAAAGGCGAAGCTAATGGTAAACTAAAAAAGTGAAAATAAGAGGGTTAAATTGGCGAATAGCGGTGGTATTTGTGTTGGTGTTGGTATTGATATTGGCAGGGTGGTGGTTATCGAATTGTCCACTAACGCCAGTTAACCCGGTAGTTAAGGTGGAGGAACCAGAGCCGACGGAGATAGCAAAATTGAAATTGGGAGTGATGGCAGATGTACATCTGGATTGGAAGAGTTTAAAACAGGGCTTGGAAATCGCCAAAGGCCGGGGAGAGAAGCTGGTAATAATTGACGGGGACTTGACCAGTGTGGGGCAGGAAACGGAAATAGCCGCAGCCAAAAAGGTGTTGGATGAATCGGGGATTGAATATATGGCGGTGCCGGGGAACCATGATTTGTGGATGTCGGACAAAATAAAAGTGGACTTGTGGCAAAAATATTTTGGTAGTAAGTATCAGACGACTAAAGAGGGAAAGGTAAAGTTGATTTTGATCAATAACGCTGGGGTGAGGGGCTTGGGTGAAATCCAGACGGAATGGCTTAATAAAGAATTGGAAGAATGTTTTGTTTGGCGTTGTCTGGCGATAATGCACATGCCGATTAAGCACAAGTTGTCGGAGCACGTGATGGGAGAAGACAGCAAAACGGTAACTGCTGAGGCAAATGAATTGTGGGAGAAGTTAATAAGCAGTGGAGTAAGGGAAATAATCACCGGGCATTTGCATTACTCAAGTTCTTACGAAATTGATGGGATTAGAACCTATGTGGTGGGAGCAATAAGCCAGAGCAGGAATAACCAAACACCAAGGTATACTGAATTTGAGGTGGGCAAAGAGCAAGTAACTAGCCAGGTAGTGATTTTGGAGGAGGAAGAATGATTTTGGGAATTGATCCGGGATTGGCCAACACGGGATGGGCAGTTTTATCAAATTCAAAGATCAAAACTAAAATATCAAAAACTAATTCAGTGGCGGGAGAACAGCAATTTTATTTGGTAGCTTATGGAACGATAAAGACGAAAGTGGGGGACGAAGGGGCAGAGAGGATAGGAAAGATTATTAGGGAGATTAGAAATATAATCCGGAAGTTTGAGATCAAGAAAGTGGGGATTGAGGGGATTTATTTTGCCAAAAATGCGAAATCAGCCATAAAAGTAGCCGAAGTCATTGGGGCAATTAAAGTAGCCAGCTACGAGATGGGAGTGGAAATTAAGGAAGTAACTCCGCTTCAGGTTAAGATGGCATTGGTCGGTTATGGGCGGGCAGAAAAGGAACAGGTGGAAATAATGGTGAGGAACTTCTTGGGTCTTGAGGAAATTATTAGGCCGTCGCATGCGGCTGACGCGGCAGCGGTGGCGCTGACAGTGGGGTTCTTGAAAGATTTTTAGGGTAGAATAAGTAATGATTTCAAGCTTGAAAGGAAGAGTAGAAGGGATGTGGGGGAATAGTATTGAAATAGAAGTGGGGGGAGTGGGGTATGAGGTCAAGGTCAAGGATCAATCCGCCAGCGGGCGGATAAAGATCAAAATAGGAGATGAAGTTAAATTGCATATTTATATGGCGGTAAGCGAGAACGCGGTGAGTTTATTTGGATTTGAAACCCGAGATGAACTTGAACTGTTTAAGATACTGATAACAGTATCGGGGGTGGGGCCGAAAACCGGAATCCAGGTGATGGGTAGTGGTGAGGCGCTGGCAATAATGAAAGCAATAGGGGATGCCGATGTAGGATTTTTTCAAAAGATAAAAGGAGTGGGCAAAAAAACTGCCCAAAGAATTATTGTGGATTTAAAATCGAAAATCGGCGGACTGGGGGAGATTGATTTGGGGGATAAATTACCTTTAATTGAGGACGAATTATATTTGAGTTTAAAGCAATTAGGATTTGACAGGAGGGAAATTGAAAAAATGATGCAAAAATTACCGAAAGAAATGACGACGTTGGAGGAGAAGATTAGCTGGTGTTTGAGGGAGATGGGGTAAGTGGCGAAAGGGGTAATTTTTTTTGAACAGATTGTTGATGGTTTGATAAGGTTGATTTACAATATAGGACATGAGTGAAAGATATACAGATTTAAAAGGGGGAGAACTGCAAACAGGGTATTGTAAAAGGGCTGCGAGATTGGTTCAACTTAGGGTTTTGCATGATAGAGAGATAAAACAGGGTGGAGGTGGGCTAGCTTCAGAGGATGTTGTTTTATGTACAAGACCAGGGTGTGGGGCTTTGAAGAGAGGGAATGTTCAAGGTTGTTTTACTGAAGAACGTTTTATTGGGATGGTGGTAGATAGTTCAACTCTAAAGAGCGGGAAAGAATCCTCTAGACCACCAGTTAGAGATTTGTCCGAGGCGGTTTGTGGGGGCTGGGATATTGTTAGAAGGTTTGGTTTTTTAAGGGCAGATTTTTTAGGCTGGGTACCAATGGTTAGACCATTTGAGCGAGGAAGAAGGGCAGGTAAGTGATAATAAAGTTATCGCCAAGCATGTTGTTATATGGTTATGGCAAAAAGTGTTTTTAAGGTGACCGGATTGGCTAATGAAAGGTATTTAAGGCTGGAGAGGGTGGGCTAATTAGCGATATAATCAAAATAATATGGGGAAGGAAAGAGGTGAGATTGTAGCCGCGGTAGTCGAATTTGTTGATTCAAGGGTTAGAGAAAGTGACAGTAAGGGGATAGATCTTGATATCGCAGCAAGAGTAAGAAAAATGACGGAAGATAATTTAGCGGAGGGGAGGCGCCCTTTTGTGATAAGACAGTCTAAAAACCCAGGTGCAGGGAATTGGCAAGTTGAAGATACTTTTGGAGTAATGGAAGAAGGTGGAAGTAGGCCTGGTGCTTCGGGGGTATTAATATACTTGAAAACAGACAGTAGGGCGGATCTACGGGATGGTGATATAGTTTTTGCAAGACGAGATGGACAAATAGATGGGAAACTTTTTAGACTGAGGTGAGAAGATATCGAGTGGTATGCTGGCAAAAACAGGGAAGCGCAAATTTTGGTGATTATCCAATTTTGATATGTTATTATAGGTTTATGGCAAAAAGGGAGTTCGCTTTGGGGGGGAGCATGCTTGTTAAGGTCGATGGAACAACAGTAGTAAATGTACTAGTACATTATGGAAGTGGCAGATACCCAAAATCACCGGCGATGGTAGTCGAGGAACTTAAAAAGAATTGTTGCGCTGGTTGTCGATCTAGAAGAGATGACTTAAAGGTGATAAATCTTGTTGGAGAGGGGCAAGATAGGCGAGTAGCGGTTGAGTGTCATCCGAATTTTAAAAGCCCTTGTGAACTGGTCTGTAGAGCTACCTGGCCGTTAGGAGAGAGCCCGGTTGAAAAAGGCGGAATACATGGAGGAAGAGGAGATTAGGAATTATAGCTCATTCGGTGACTATTTTTGATCCTGCAGAAGATTCGCAAACAAAAGGGTTAACCAGAGCACGGGTAGTGCCGAGATCCCGGTAGTGTAGAATAGGAATATGAGTTCTGTGAGTCTGGATCCGAAGCCGAAGAAAGACGAAAAAATAGTCGAAAAAAGTCTACGGCCACAAAAACTTGCCGAATTTATTGGGCAGTCCAAAATTAAAGAGCAGCTGGATATTTTTTTGTCGGCGGCGAAGGCCAGGGGGGAGGCATTGGATCATATTTTGTTTTATGGCCCGCCGGGACTGGGCAAGACGACTTTGGCTAATTTACTGGCCAAAGAGATGGGAGCGAATATCCGAATCACTTCCGGGCCGGCAATGACTCGGGCAGGGGATTTGGCGGCCATACTGACCGGCCTTAAAAAAGGCGATTTGCTGTTTATTGATGAGATCCACCGGTTGGCGAAACCGGTAGAAGAAACTCTTTATGGGGCAATGGAGGATTTTGCTCTGGATATAGTACTTGGGAAGGGGCCATCGGCCAAAACGGTAAGGCTGAATTTGCAAAAGTTTACTTTAGTAGGGGCGACAACCAGAATTGGTTTGTTGTCGGCACCAATGAGGGATAGGTTTGGCTATGTCCAGCAAATTGATTTTTATGAAGAAGATAGCCTGAAAGAAATTGTAGAAAGAACGGCAGAAGTATTGAAAGTAAAAATTGAGTCTGAAGCTGCGGTAGAGATTGCTAAAAGGTCACGGGGAACACCAAGAATAGCCAATAGATTGTTACGGCGAGTCCGGGATTGGGCGCAGGTAAAAAACGATGGACTGATCAATCTGAAGGAAGCCAAAGATGCTTTGACGATGCTGGGAGTAGATGAAATGGGATTATCTGATGCTGATAGGAAGTATTTGGAGGTAGTCAAAAAACAATATGGCGGTGGGCCGGTGGGAGTGGAAAATATTGCTGCGGCCTTGACTGAAGACGTAGGGACGATTACCGAAGTTTATGAACCGTATTTGATGAAAAGGGGACTAGTAAAGAGAACACCAAAGGGGAGGGTGGTGGAAAATGATCTGGTATAATTGGGATTAATGGGTGGAGGACAAGAAAAATTGAGGGCGGTGTGTCAGAGGTGCGGTTCTGCAAGTTATGTTGATGTGGAGGGTGAGGGTGAAAAATGGCGGTGTGTAGGTAAAAGACGCCCTTGTGGAAGGAAGGGGGAATATTATCCGGTGGTATTGGCGAGAGGTGGTGATGGAAAAACTTGGATTGCGGTGGAGTGCGAAGCTAAAAGGTAGCCGTGAACAAAGATGCCAAGATAATTTGTGAATGTTGCTTCTATATTGTTGGGGTTTGAGTGGTGCTTTATTTGATTGAGTGAGGAATGGTAAAACCAAAAAAGCTGTCAACTGTGAAGTTAACAGCTTGATGGCAAAGTTTGAGATTGCTTCTCCCGACGTAGAGTCGGGATCGCAATGACGGATGCTGGTTAATCTGATTGAATACCGAGAACCCACAAAACAGCTTCTTTGCGGTAACGACGGTCGCCGCGGGCATTGATACGGATAGCCGGGAGTTTGCCCCGTTTACCCCAGCGCTTGATGGTAAGTTTGGACACCCGGAGAAGATCAGCAACTTCGCCGACGGTTAAAAGATCGGGAAGGTTGTCAATTGAAACACCGTTTACCTTTTTGGGAGTGTCGGTTTTTTGTTTCACAAGTTTATCTTGTGGCACAGATTGATCATTGGTTGAGTCATCCATCTAATATCAAAGTAATGTTTAACTGTTAGCAGTTAATCATATAGACTATTTGTATGTCAATGTGTCAAAAATCGATATCAAATGGTTAGAGGAAAAAATAGGGCAAAAGGAAATTGGAACAAGTTAGGGGTGTCGAAATCAGAGAAGAGAAAGTATAGAATAAGTTATGAATCAAAACAGCCAATATAAGGTGGCATTTTTTGGGGTTAAGTCTTGGCAAAAGGAAATTATTGAAAAGGAGATAGTAAAATTGCCATGTTTTGGGGTAGGGATTTTTGAGGGAGAGGTTCAGGATAATATTGATCTTGCGGCAAAATATGAAATTATTTCCCCGTTTGTTTATTCACGGCTTGATAAAAAAGTTTTGGATAAGCTACCGGATTTGAAAATGATTGCCTGCCGGTCGACGGGGATTGACCATGTGGATTGTGAAGAGTGTAAAAAAAGAAAGATCACAGTAGTTAATGTGCCGGAGTACGGATCGTCGACGGTGGCGGAATATGCTTTTGCTTTGGTGCTGGCAGTAGCCAAGAAAGTGGTAGTGGCCCATCAGAGCGTAGAAGAGGGGGAGTTTAGCCCGGAGGGATTAACGGGAGTGGATTTAAAGGGAAAAACTTTGGGGGTAATAGGAGTTGGAAAGATAGGCCAAAACGTGGTACGCATCGCCAGGGGCTTTGGGATGAAGGTAGTGGGGGTGGAGCGGGTGCAGGATCCTAAATTGGCAAAAAGACTAGGCTTTAAATATGCCAGTTTAGAAGAATGCTTAAAAACGGCAGACATAGTGACAATCCATGTGCCGTTTGTACCGAAGACTTTTCACCTGATTAACAAAACTAATATTAAGTTAATGAAGCCGGGAAGTTTTTTGATAAATACTTCACGAGGGCCGGTGGTGGAAGTAGAAGCAATAGTGTGGGCGTTGAATCATAAAATTTTGGCTGGGGCGGGGCTAGATGTAACCGAGGAGGAGACGAATGTGGAAAATATTTCGTCGGTGACGACAGACAGGGCGACCAAGGATAATTTAAAAGAAATTTTGAGTTTTCATTTACTGCGGGACAGGGACGATGTAGTCTTTACGCCCCATAATGCCTTTAACACCAAAGAGGCGATTGAGAGGATTGTAAAAACAACGGTGGGGAATATTGGAGAGTGGATGAAAGAAGGGCTGATGAATAAGTAGAAAGATTAAGGTAAAATGCTATTAGTTAGTAGTTGACTGTTTAAGATGGTTGCTGAAAATGAAGCTCGATTAACACCTGGTGAGTGGCAAAGAATGGAGCCAAGCAGGGCTAGTAATATCTTGTTAGCCGGCAAGAATGCATTAGGAATGGATAGAGGCACTGGACAATTAGCGGAGTGGCTAATTCCCAAGATTGGAAAACAGCCATTAACACCGGGTTTAACGATTTTGGAACAAGCCAGACGGTTTAGGGACACGGGAGAGGCCCAAGTCTATGAGGGTCAAGGTGAGCAAGCCGGAACGTTACTATTGGTGTGGGATTCTAGAGAGGGTGATGACCGGTTGATGTTGCAGCTTAATACAAGTGAGATAACAGGCGAGGAGGGGATTCGTGAAATGAGAGCAAAAATTGGTGATGCGCAAATGGCAGTATTAACCAGAATTAACCAAAGCGGAATAACGCGAATTGCGGCTTGGATGGGAAATGAAACAACCGTGCATGGAAACGTTCTTTTGGTTGCAAGATTGCATGATTATTTAAGGGGGCAAGTAGATAGGGGTCAGATAGTAAACACTTTATTTACTAACGAAGGAGGCAGCCCAATGGATGTATCGGAGCAACGTGAGATATTAAGAAATGCAGGCTCATTTGGCATAGTTTGCAGTTTACAATGGGATGCATTTAAGGGAAAAGAGGGATTTATAAGAACGCTCGAGGCAAGGCTGGTAGGAGCTTTGCCTGATACTGATCAGATTGTGAGAGGAGTTGTGCCAGAACCGGATGAAAATACCAGAAGGCAGGTAAAGTGGGACGATGGAAAAGGTGGAGATATGGTTAATATCAATGGAGTGACCGTACCTCTTGGTGCGGTGGTGCGAAGGAGATAAATAATTTGATTAAATCGAAATTTTTAATTTTTAATAATACTAACAAGGGGGATTTATGAAACCAGTAATCATTTGTGGAGGAATTGGTTCAAAGATGTGGCCGGAGAGCCGGGCAAAATCGCCGAAGCATTTTTTGCCCTTTTTTGATGGGAGATCATTATTTCAAATTAATTGGGACCTACTCAGGCAAAAATTTCAGCCTAGCGATATTTTTTTACAAACAAATGAGGTGCAGGCAAAAATTGCCAAGGAACAGGTGCCAGAAGTAGTTGACGATAACATAATTATCGAGCCAGAATTAAGAAACCATGGGCCGGCAACCTGCTTGGCGGCGGCGAGTTTATTTAAACGCGGGTTTGAAGATGAGCCATTTATGCTAGTACAGGCTGATGTTTTGAGAGAGCCGGGGGATAAATTCTTGGAAATGCTTGAGGTGTGCGACGGACTGATTCGGCGGGAGGGCAAAATGATAACCGGGGGTAACCGGCCGGAATTTGCAATTATGGGGATTGATTATTTGATTAAGGGTGACAAGGTGCGAAATGAAGGTGAGATTGGAGTTTTTAAGATCGACAAATTCTTATGGCGGAGCACCAAGGAGGCGGTGGAAGAGCTGATAAAGGACGGACAGGCGCTAACTCATGCTAACCATTATGGCTGGACTCCAAGGTTATTTTTGGAGATGGTAAAAAGGCTAAGGATGGAATGGTGGGAACCGCTTGATAACTTTATTCACGGAGCTGAATTAAAGAAGGAATATGCCAAGATGCCCAAAGGGCCGATTGAAGATGTAACACAACATATGTTTACTGAGGGTTTGGTTGTTGAGCTGCCTTTTAGGTGGATTGATTTTGGAACTTGGGAATCGGTAGCACATTATCTTAAAGATCAAAGGTCAAATATCAAAGATGAGGACAGGAGTGAGATAGAAGCGAATGATAACTTTATACGCAGGCCAAAAGGTAAATATGTAGCGTTAATCGGGGTGAATAATCTGGTAGTGATTGATACCGGGGATGCGCTGTTGATAGTCGATAAATCCCAAAGCGGCAAGGTGGGAGCGGTGGTGGATAAATTGAAGGAGGAGGGAAGGGGGGAGTTGCTATAGTATTAATTTGATTATTTTAAAAAACATAGGTACCATAGATTATGGTGCTAGATATTCGTGAGGTAGGGAAATCGGGGGTGCTGGTACCAAGGGAGGTATTGAAGCCAGGCGAGACAGTAACAGATGTTTTGGCATATGGGGGGATGAGTAAAGACTATATTGTTGGGAGAGCCGAAAGAATTAGGGGGACCAAGCAAGGTTCTGTTACAAATATCGGAGGAGTTGGACATGCTGAATCGGGAGATAAAGACACGGCGGTGATTCATGTGGGAGCCGACAAAGTTATCCATTTAATGGTTGGGGGGAATGGCCCTGAAGAGAGGGTAGATGCTGTGTGGACTGACAGCGGAGTAGTGTTTGCCTGGAGGAATAATGGTGGTGACGGTTGTATGGGGATAGGTGCAAGGGCACTCTTGCGGGAAACCTTTTCTTTTTCTATTGGCAGAAAGGGTGCTGCAATGACATTAATTAGGTTGGATAGTCCTAATGTAAGCCCGCTTCATGGCGGTGTGGTAATAACTTCTTATGATAAAACAGGTTTTGGTTTAGCGGTAAGTGTGGATGAGGAAGGATCGGATAGAGGGATAGGGATAATGTTATCCGATAGAGCCAGGGGGATCAAGAAATAACAAACTGAGGAATTGAAGAAATCGGGACGGGGAGTAGAATTGAAGAATGAAATTTATATTTGTGTCGGGGGGGGTGGTGTCGGGATTGGGCAAGGGAGTGACCAGCGCGGCTTTGGGATTAACATTGCAGGCTAAGGGTTTTAAGGTAACTAACGTTAAAATCGATATGTATCTGAATGTTGATGCCGGGACGATCCGGCCGGCAGAGCATGGTGAAGTGTTTGTAACTGATGACGGGATTGAAACTGATCAGGACATTGGGAATTACGAAAGATTTTTGGGAAAGTCATTAAGACGGGAAAATTATATGACCACCGGGCAGGTGTATATGGCGGTGATAAATCGGGAGAGGGCTTTTGGTTATGAAGGAGAGGATGTGGAAGCAATTCCTCATGTGACTGATGAGATTATCGACCGGATTAAAAGAGCCGGAGTGGTAAACAAGGCCGAAATTGTGATTGTGGAACTGGGGGGGACAGTGGGGGAGTACCAAAACTCGCTTTTTTTTGAGGCCAGTCGAATATTGAAATTTAAGCAGCCGAAAGATGTGGTTCAGGTACATGTCAGCTATTTACCGGTGATAAAAAATATCGGAGAACTAAAAAGTAAACCGGCCCAGCAATCGGTTCGGCTTTTGAATTCAATGGGCATTCAGCCCGATTTTTTGGTAGCCAGAAGCGAAATTTTGATAGATCAGAGGAGGCGCGAGAGACTGGCGCTTTTTTGCAATATGAACGATGAGGATATTATTGCCAATCCGGATGTTAAATCAATCTATGAATTGCCGATGATTTTGGAGGAGCAAAAGTTCGCCGATAAGGTATTGAAAAAATTAGGTTTAAAAGCTAGAGGCAAGGACATGAAGGAATGGCAAGAATTTTATGCGAGGTTAGTAAGGCCGAAGAAGGAAGTAAAAATCGCGATAGTGGGTAAGTATTTTACTACCGGAAATTATACTTTGTCGGATGCTTACTTGTGCGTGATTGAGGCAATCAAACATGCCGGAGCCAAAGTCGGGGTTACGCCCAAACTGGAGTTTATCTGCTGCGAACAACTGGAGCAAGAGGGGGCTAAAGTGCTGGAGGGAGCAGATGGGATTATTGTGCCCCAGGGATGGGGATCAAGAGGAGTAGAGGGAAAGATAGAAGCAATAAAATATGCCCGGACTCACAAGATTCCTTACTTGGGCTTGTGTTTTGGAATGCAAATGGCAGTGATAGAATTTGCCAGGAATGTGGGTAAAATGGCAGGAGCAAATTCAGAGGAGGCGGATCAAAAGACAAAATATCCGGTAATCCATATTATGCCTGATCAGCAGAAATACCTAGAAGAACATCAATACGGTGGGACAATTCGGCTGGGAGCCTGGCCGTGTAAAGTAACTACCGGGACAATTTTGGAGAAATGTTATTTGAAACACGGAAGTGGTGAGAATGTATTGATTTCGGGGGTAATAAATGAGAGGCACCGGCACCGGTATGAGTTTAATAACGACTACCGCGAAGGTTTTCAAAAGGCAGGGCTAGTTATTAGCGGCACCAGCCCCGATGGGCAACTGGTAGAAGCAGTGGAGCTGGGACATGATAAGCACCCGTTTTTTGTAGGAGTGCAATTCCACCCGGAATACAAAAGCCGACCGTTGAGTCCGCATCCGATTTTTATGGGATTTTTGGACGCGGCGAAAAAAAGTAAATAAAAACCCCGCCAGGTGGGCGGGGTTTGGAAAACTATTGGGGGGATCTTACTCGATTAAGATAAATCTTATTTATTATTTGAGTTCGACTTGCGCACCAGCGGCGGTGAGCTTGGTTTTGGCTTCTTCGGCAGCATCCTTTTTGAGGGTGGCCAGAGTGAAGGGACAAGCATCAACCATATCCTTGGCTTCTTTTAAGCCGAGTTCCGGTTTGAATTCCCGAACTACTTTGATGACAGCAATCTTGTTGGCACCGGCAGAGGTGACGACCACGTCAAATTCAGTCTTTTCTTCGACAGCCGGAGCAGCGGCACCACCAGCAGGAGCAGCGGCGGACGGAGCAGCCATAGCGACGGCTTTGACGTCGAATTTTTCTTCGACGGCTTTGACCAGATCAGAAAGCTCTAAAACGGATAATTCAGAAACTGCGTCTAAAATCTTTTGCAGTTTTTCGGATAATTTTTTGTCTTCGGACATAACTAATTTTTTAATTAATAATTTAAAAAATTCAAATTTGAAATCCTAAGTTCTAAATTCTAAATTTAAGTTTTTAATATTTAGCTATTTGAAAATTTGAAATTGTTTAGAATTTAGGATTTTGATTTTAGGACTTGGAAATTAATGGATTATTTTTTATCGGCGACGGCTTTAAGGGCGAGGACTAATCGGGTTTGGTTAAAGCGCATAGCGTAGGCCAGGCGGTAAAGGGGATTAGTCAGGTCACCGATAAACTGGGAAACAAGAGCCGTTTTGGACGGTAGAGTCAGGAATTTTTTTAGTTCATCCAAGCTTAGTAATTTTTTGTCGAATAAGCCGTATTTAAAAGAAGTTTTATCTTTTTCTTTATTTATTTTGTCTATTTCTTTGAGAGGATTGACTTCATCGGTTTGGCAGAAAGCGATGGCGGTCGGGCCGGTGAGGGTTTCGGGAAGCTTAATTCCAATTTTACCAAGGCTTAAGGAGATAAGGGAATTTTTGGCCACTTCCAGGACTCCGCCAGACTGTTTGACTTGGTTACGAAGATTGGCGATATCGGCAGCATTTAGACCCTGATATTGGATCAAAGCGGCGGATTTAGCTGATTCTAGCTTTTTGGTCAGGTCTTCGACTTTTTGGCGATTGAATTGATTAGGCATAGACAAAATTTAATTTATTTTTTGGTTTATTAAAACAGCAACGCCCCGGAGACGGGGCGTAAAATTACTATGTTTGCCCTCGGTAAGATATTTATGTCCGACTGTAGCCGGACCCTTACTGTCTTCGGTTAAGTTAGGGGATTATAAAGGATTAGGCGGAGGATGTCAAAGTAGTGATTCCGTTATTGCCTTATACCTAGTAAAGCATCTTCTTGGTTGGGGTATAGTAAACGGGCGACTTTTTCCGGATCTCTGGCACTTAATATGGGATCTTGGGTAGCAATAAAAACGCCGCTACGGAATGTTATTGGTTTGTCTCCATAATGTTCTCTAATAAGTTGTTCGGACAACCCAAAGTTGTACTTCATAACAATATCGGTAATAAATTGAACCAAAGCCATCCATTCACCTTCGTGGTCTTCGCCCCGATAACCAAAAATGAACTCTTGCATCTTTTCACCCCTCTTCAGCCACTCGTCTAGTCCGAGGTGCTGAAGGTTAGGATCATATTTTAAATGGGCAAATCGGTTGCCTTTTTCCAGGGCGTGATCGATGTTATTTAAAGTTGTTCTTCTAAAACCACTTTTTATGGGATCTTCAGGAGGTAATGTCAACCAAAGTTTGGCAACTTCTTCGTAAAATTTTAATATGGTTAACGGGAGGGCCCCTTCTCTGGTTTTTTCGACTTCTTCCATTGTCTCGAATAGGGGTAAACCTAAGGCAGCTCTTAAATCGTTAGCTTTAGAGAGGGCAGCATTATAATCAAGAGTTTTATTTGAGTACTCCAAAAAAGTTTTAGCGAGAAAAGCTCTGACTTGGGCTAAGTGAAGATGCTCGGGCAAGCCGTTTATGCCGACCATGGTGAGGTTTAGGGGGATTCCAAGCCGAGTGGCTGTTTGGGCTGCCGTAAATTGGAGATCGGGGACGTAAGGACGAGTGCATAGTCCTAGAGTTTTATTAGTTGGACCGGGTAGGGTTATTATTAAATTAGGATTTTTACTTGTTTGGCTATAAGTTGTTATGGCCTGTTCGACCCTGGAACAGCCTGCGGCGGAGGCAAGCATCAGAAAATCGAGGGTGTCAGGGCCTGTACTGCGATGAATCTCCGGATGTTCCCTTTCTGCTACGTGTTCAAAATCTTCAAAGTCCCATACTGTTACCGGAATGTTACGGCCTTCGAATGAGTGGGCGAAGGTGCTTTTGCCGCTGGATGCAGGCCCGATTATGATAAGGACGTTAGCGGCTTCCATGGCTGACATTTCTTGAAAAGTTGGGAAACTAAAAAGCCAGAGATCGCCGGTTTTAGCATTTCTTCGATCAAGAGCGTCAGGAGAGAGTACCATGGATCTCAACCAGGAATCATATGGTGAAGCCCACTTTGAGTAGGCGTTTCCTTCAGGTACGTCGGGGGGTTGTCCTTCTTTTATCATTATTGGGAGATGTATAAGGTAGTCTGATAATCGCTTGGGTGCCGTGGCCAACAATAGATTTGAACAGAAGTTGGCCTTGGTGCTTTTTGATTATTTCGGCGGTCAGGAACAATCCGAGGCCCATGCCTGGCTGATTAGTGGCTGAACCGCGGAAGAATTTTTGGGTAAGATTTTTCAAGTCAGTTTTTTTAATGCCGATGCCGTAATCTTTTATTTCGATTGCAGCCTGGTGATTCTGTAAGGATAGTAGAAGATCTATTTTTGACTCCGGTGGGCTGAACTTGTTGGCGTTGGTTAAGAGATTTATTATTGACTGGTGAATTTTGTCTTTGTCGACAGAGAGGCTACATTTTGGAGGATGAATGTTATTTGTCAGAATAACTTTGCGGTCCGGGTACATTTGTTGGAAATTGGAAACAGCCTCTAGAACCAAGGTGGTTAAGTCTTCTTTTTTAAAGATGTAGTTAATGGTGCCGATTTTGATACGGTTAGCATCGAGGAAGTCAGAAATAGTTTATTGAGTCTCATTTCAGCAGAAAGTAACCGCTGGATTTTTTCCTGGCTGATATGGTGATTATTCTTAAGTGATTTGGCAATTAGCTGGGTTTCGGTGTAGACGACTGTCAGAGGTGCCTTCAGCTCATGGGCAGCTAATGAGATAAATAATTCCCGGGAATCAAATGCTTTTTGGAGCTCTTCGTGGAGAAGAGCTTTGCGGATGGCAATCATGGCCAAGGGAGAAAAAAGTTTTAAAGTTTCGACCTGACTTTTGGTAAACTTTTTATTGGGTTTGGCAATAATCGACAAAACTCCCAAGGTAATGCCGTTGTAGGTGAGGGGGAGGTTAAGATCGTCGCCAATTTTGGCATTTTTGAACCAGGAGTGACTTTCAATCAGCTTGGAACTGGCCCTAATGATCATTTTTCCGGTTTCGTAGACTGTCTGGGTAACGCCATGTTCCCGGGGTTTAATTTTATACAAAATCGGATCGGAGGCATGCATTCTTTTGAGACGGCCACTTCTTTCAAGAAAGAGGGAGCCATATTTTCCACCGACTAATTGGACAGCTTCGTTGACAACCGTTTTGTAAGTGGCCGCCGGGCTTAAAGGAAATAAAAATTTGAGTGACGAAGAATAAATCTTTTCGAACATTATGATTAGTAATCTGGTCTTATTATATGTCTTTTTTGATAATAACGCATCGCTTAGGTAATTATTATTAACTTATTACGTAAGGACTGGAGTTGAGGTTATAATTTAGGGACAAATTATTATAAAAATAGAAATATGGTATCGAAAAAGATTAATAATGTAATTTTTGACTTTGATGGAACAATAGCCATGACTATGAAAACGGTTTACGATATTTATGGTGAGAAAGCCGATAAATATGGTTTTAAAAAGATAGACGGTAGCCGGGTAGAAGAATTAAAAAAACTATCAGCTAAGGAATTTGTGGGTTATTTGGGGATAAAGGAGTCGGATTTTTTAAGTATTCATAAAGAGATTATGGGAGAGCTTCAGGATCGGATGGGAAGGGTAGAGATAAAAGAAGGGCTGATGGAGGTAATTGAAGAGTTGAAGGTAAGTGGGATAAGGGTTGGAATTGTAACGTCTAATTTAAAAGAGAGTGTGGAAAATTTCTTGAATAGTCACCGGATAACTGCTTTTGAATATGTTGAGGCCGACAAAAATCTTTGGGAGAAAGGAGCCAGGCTTAATGAAGTAATTAGTAAAAACGGATGGAATAAGGAGGAGGTGGTGTATGTGGGGGATGAAAGCCGGGATGTGGAAGCAGCTAAGGTGGCAGGGATAAAAATTATCAGTGTTAGCTGGGGCTATGAAGCCCGGAGGAATTTGGAAGAAGCCGGAGCTAACTGGGTGGTGGACGGGCCGGAAGAAATTAAAGAAATTATTCTGGGTAATTAACCATTAGTCGTTGACGGTACAAATCGGGAGTGTAATTGACAAAGCCTTGTTTAAGCAGCTGGGAGTGGGGGATGTTGGTTACGTCGTAAAGGTAGTAGTTACCGGACTGGGCAAGAATTTTGTGGGCAGAAGGGCAGGGATTGGAAACGACCAGAGGATTGCAGGTGGCTATTCTGGAACCGGTAGTATTAATCTTGTTTTGACGGTAATAGAGATAAAAGATGGGGCTATTAAGCTGATCGTCGGGATTATTTAAAGAATAAAGACTGATCGATTCCGGATTCAGTTTTTGGTCGATTTGGGACTTAAGGGAATAAATAACTTGGGCCTGAGAGGGGTGATTAAAAGTTTGAGAGAAATTGGTATAGGTGCTAGTGGCAAATAAAAGTAAACCAGCCAGGAGGCTAAGCTTGGGAGATAAGGAATATAAAGAATGAAGAGCCCAGCCGGTAAAGATGATGGAATAGGGGTAAAGGTAGATCAGGTATTCGGATGAGCGGGTGCCGCGATAGTAGCGAAGAAGTAAGATTTGGATGATAAAGGAAAAGACGAGAACCCCCCAGGTGGGAGAGAATTGGAGGCCTTTTTTTTGTTTAAAGTATAAGGCGGCTAGGAAAAGAATGATTAAAATGTAGCCTAATAGAGGAATGCCGGTGATGGTTTGGCCAAGATGTTGAGGCCAAAAATCCCGGATGTCGGTTAGCCAGCGGATAGGAGTGTAGAACTTGGTGACACCGGTGGTGTAGTAGTTGATAACCGAAAGTAACCAGCGATGATGGTGCTGAAAGTCGAAAACAATAAGCGGCAGGAAGGAAATAAGTAAACCGGCGATAGGTGGAAGGATTAGGGAAAGGCGTTTAACTATGGAGTAGCGGTTTATAAGAAAGATTAGAGGAAGTAAGGCGAAGAGGCCAAACGCCTGGAAGTGAAAATTGGCAGTGACTCCCAGAAAAAAGCCAAAAAGTAAGCCGGTGATGATCTTTGGCCGGTGGACGTAATTGATTAATAAAAGAAAAACCAGGGGTGAAAGAAATGCCAGGGCGGTAGTGTTGAGCATGTCGGGGCTTATAGCTACCAGGGCGGGATTGACTGCCGACATAACGGCCAGCAGTAAGCCAAATCGGGAGTTGATCATTTTCCGGCCGATCCGATAGTAGAAAAATATTGAGATGGCCGAGAGGAGGGAAAACCCAATCCAAGGGCCACCGGTAACCGGAATCAAAAGAGTAAAAAAGGTGATGAGCCAATAATAATAGGGTCCAAAATTAAAAGGGCCGGCAGAGGAAGGTGGGCCGATAGGAGGGAGCTGGCGAAGTGAGATGGACTGAAGGCCAATAATGGCGTCGCGGGCTTGATCCTGATTGAGGACAAGACGGTTTTGATAGTTTATGAAACGCCAAAAAAGACCAAGGATAAAAATTAAAAGTAGCCAGCGGATTTTCATAACTAGATGATGATAACATTTGGATTAAAATAGCAAAGTGAGGGTAACAAAAATCGTATTTATCGGATTGGGAGTTGTAATGTTGGCGGCGGGGGGTGGCCTGGAGGTGTTGAAGAGAATGGATTGGCAGGATCCCCGGGGCGGGGAGGGCGGGGTAATAGAAAAAGCGATGGCAAAATATGATTTTGACAGTTTGAGAAAGCGGGGAGGAGTGGCTGGGGAAATAAGATTTTTGGGTAAAATTAAGGAGGTGGAGACCCGCCGACAGGCTGTTAAAACGGCCAGTTCTGGCGGCCTGGCAGATTTTAAAACCGAGAAATTTAAATTTAAAAGTGAGGAGAAATGGATTAGCGGGATGGCCAATATTCCCGAAGTGGATCCCGGGGTGAGGCTGCCGGTGATTATTATGATAAGGGGATATGCCGACAAGCCGGGCTATTATTGCGGATCGGGGAGCTGGAAGATGGCAGATAAACTAGCAGAAAACGGCTTTGTGACTTTCAGTATTGATTTTTTAGGCTTTGGCGAATCAGATCAAGAGTCGCTTGATATGCTGGAGGCGAGGTTTGAAAAAGTGATAGGGGTACTGGACTTAATCGAAACGGTAAAAAACCTAGAGTATGTTGATAAAGACAAAATGGGAATATGGGCCCACTCAAATGGTGGGCAGATTGCTATTAGTGTGCTAGAGATTAGTGGCAGCCGGATGCCAACTGTTTTGTGGGCGCCGATGACCAATCCCTTCCCCCAAAGTGTACTCGATACGGCCTCGGATTTGGACGATGGAGGCAGGTTAGTGATCAAGGCCATTGAAGATTTTGGAAAATCATATGATGTTCGGAGATATTCGATTGAAAATTACTATCAGTGGATAGATTCGCCGGTACAGATTCACCAGGGGACAGCTGACGAATGGTGCAAGGTGGAATGGCAGGAGACGGTGGTCAGCAGACTAAAAGAGGAAGGCAACGAAGCTGAATTAATAGTATATAAAGGGGATGACCATAACCTGAAAAAGAATTGGGAGGTAGCGGCGGAGAGAACTAGGAACTACTTTTTTCTAAATTTGACGGTTGAATAACTTTTTTGTAGTAAACACAAATAGGGATGAAGTTATCACAAGTCTGATCAAGACGGGCAGGACAGGGAGATTGAGAGCGGTGGTTGAGGAATCTAATCTCAGAGGACTTATCGAAAATAATAGTTCTATCTTGAACTTTGCCACAACTGATTTTGGGGTTTTCAATAGTCAGACAGCAATGGTAAATATGGCTATCCGGATGGATTTCGGCTTTGGCAGAATTTGCCAATAGGCATTGATAACCGTCTTTAACTAGATGGTCGAACTCAGACGGAGTGGCGTACATTAGTGGAAAACGGATAGTTAAATTTTTTAGATTTTTTGTCTTTTCTATTTGTTTGCGTGCCTTTACCCATTCTTGGGGGGTAATAAGGAGCGAAGGATTTTCGTTGGCATTGCCGATGGGAGAAATACAGTTAAAACTGAGTTTAGCGACTCCGATTTTATCTAGCAGCAAAATGACTTTTTTAATTTCGGATTGATTGACCTTGTTAACAGTGAAGATGATTTCGGTTCTGAATCCTCGGCTAATCGATTTTTTAATGGTAGACATAGTTTTGGCATAGGTACCTTTGCCCCGGATAAAATCGTGAGTTTTCGGACTGGCTCCGTCCAGACTGTAAGTGATTTTATAGATATTGGTAGGATTAAAAGAATCGATAACTTTGGTGGTAATACCATTGGAGTTGATGCCGATATAAGGATAATTGAGTTTATTAGCCAAGTTGACAGATTTTTGGAGTAGTGGCGATAAGCAGGCTTCACCGCCGGTAAACTCAACAATTTGGTAGTTCTGGCGGCGATAGTATTTGAGAATAGTCTTGACCTTATTCCAGTCGAGACCGTGAGCCTTTCGGGGAGAGGCTTTTAAAAAGCAATGCTTGCAATGGAGATTGCATTTATCTGTTAAGTAGATAGCTAGCGATAAAATTGTTGATTCGGTTCTCATAAATTCTTGTAATTATAGCAGGATGTCTTATAATCGAAGGCGTGAAGATATATTTTACTGCTTCCTTGACCGGGAGACAAACTCTTGATGGTAATTACCGGGGAATTGTATCGGAATTAAGAAAATTAGGCTACAAAGTTTTTGCCGAGCATATTATTGCTGATAATGCAATTCAAGTCGCGGTGTCGCAAACTAAGGAAGAAGGAAAGAAGTTTTATCGGAAAATGCACGACTGGGTGATTGGTAGTGATCTTGTAGTAGCGGAGATATCTTACCCGAGTGTCTCGGTAGGGCACGAGATTTCTTTTGCTTTGGAACTGGGGAAATCGGTGTTAGTACTTTGTATGCCAGGCCGTAAGTCCTTATTATTGGAGGCTAGTGATGATAAGAAATTGATGATGGTGGAATATACATTGGAAAATCTAGCGGAAGTGTTGCCAAAAGCCGTTGAGGAAGCGAAGAAAAATATGGATGTGAGGTTTAATTTTTTTGTTAGTCCCAGGATTCTGGGCTATTTAGATTGGGTGGCAGAGAAAAAGAGGACGCCGCGGTCGGTATTTTTGAGGCAATTAATTGAGAAAGAGATGCGAAAGGATAAGACCTATATTGTTTAGAGCAACGGAAATCGGAGGAAAGGGTTTTCTTGAGGCATTCTAATAATTATGGTGTATACTATTTCGGATTAAACAATATTAAGAGAATGAAAATATACTTTGTGGCGTCGCCGAGGGTTGTGTTTGAGAAACCGGAAATGTTTCGGAAAATTCACCACCATCTGGCTAAAGATAATAAAATGTTAAGTGACGGGTTGTTGAGGTGGACTGACCCCAAGGGGGGATTTAAAAAAGCCAGTGATGTTTTGACGGTATCACATGAAGAAATGGTCAAAAAGGTCGATGCTGCTTTAGATATGGTGAGAAAGGCAGATGTAATAATTATGGAAATATCGGGGCATAGTATGTCGATGGGTTATTTGACGGCCAAGGCTTTGGAGATTTCTAAACCGGTGATTTATTTACAAATGGAGAATTCAGATTTGCACTGGATGGATGGGCTGGAGCATCCGAAGTTGAGGTCGTTTAAGTATGACGAAAATAATGTTTTGGAGGTGTTGGATCAGGCGCTGGAAAGTGCCC
This sequence comes from Candidatus Shapirobacteria bacterium, assembly GCA_041663285.1. GTDB lineage: Bacteria > Patescibacteriota > Microgenomatia > UBA12405 > UBA12405 > UBA1435. Next base: position 15,959 of record JBAZSP010000002.1, on the reverse strand, counting down.
AGGACCTGGTTGATGTCCGATTTAACTTTTTCGTTAACCCAAAAATTTTGGCTTACCTCGATTGGGTGGCCAAAAACCGGATGCAGCCAAGGTCGGTGTTTTTGCGAAACCTGATAGAGAAACAAATGAGGAAGGAGAGGGAGTTTAAGAAGTGATTTTTTGGTAAAATCTTGTAATGTTCCCTTTGTCCCACGTATATGTGACTTCGAGGATGGCAAGAAGCGAAGAGCCAAAATTACTTTTGGGGGCGGTAATTCCGGATGTAGTTGAAGTGTCTTTTGGCCGGGTGGCCAAAAAGATGGCACTGAGGCCAAGAGATTTTTTGGATTGGGTAGTTAAAAATTACCCGGAGTGGAAAAATTTGGGCTTGGGGGTAATGTCACATTGCCAAAGGAGTGGGGGAGCGGATTCCTATAGTGACGGCAAAGCGGGGTTTGCCATAAAATTGTCTAAGGAACTTAAGCCGGAGATTGAAAAGAGGTTTGGTTGGCGCAAAAATAGTATTATTTTTGGGCATACGTTGGTGGAGATTGCAATTGATTTAAATCTAACGGAGGATAACCCTAAGCTGTGGCAGGTATATAAAAAAATGTGGCAGGAATCAGGAGTGAGTGAGGCGGCGGCTATAATAGCCGAGTTTAGCGGTGATTCGACGCAGGAGGTGGACACAGAGATCAGGAAGATAAGAACGGTTTTTAGACGAGGAAGCTATAAGCTGGCAAACTGGGTAACAGGTTTTGGCTGGTGGCCGGCAATGGAAAGAGGCAGATTATTAAAAGCTATCGGTTTGGTTTCGGAAATCAGAAAGATAGTTAGAAATGATTATTTAAATTGGCTGGATGGAGCAGCGGAGGGAATGAGGAGGGATTTGATACTCAGCCCGAGGCGAAAGAATCTTTAAGGCCTTCGAATCTTCACAAGACCGAGAGCAACCCTTTTTGTGAGTTTTTCCTTTACTGGTGTATTTTTGTCTTTGCCTTTGGCCGTTACAGTAGCTTTTCCTTTGGGGTCTACTTCTATAACAACATCCAGGAGGTCTGCTTGTTCTGAGGCCCTTAGCCCGTTCATGTAAGCGGCTAAACCTGTATGTAAGATATCTGGTCTTCGTGGCATGGGTATATTATATCACTATTATTGGTTATATTTTTTGATTTGAGAGTGAGTGCAGAAGGAACGAGAAGAGAGTTGGGGAGGTAGTTGGTTATTAATTAATCGTAGTTTTTTAATATAATAGGTAATTATGAAGAAAACAGTAATGGTTTTGTACGGAGGGGTGAGCACGGAGCACGAGGTGGCAATAGTAACAGCGCTGCAGGTGATGAGTGCCCTGAAAGAAGCCGGACATGAGGTGGTGCCGGTCTATATCGGCAAAAACGGTGAATGGATTTTGGGGAATGAGAGCTTTTTGTTGCCGGAATTTTATAAAAATTTGCATGGAGTAGTAGCTGATGGTAAGGTGGTGGAGCCTGGAACGGGTAGAGGAGGGAAGATGTTGGTCAAAAAAATGGCCTGGTGGCAAGAAACCGATAGAAAGATAGATGCTGTTTTCCCTGTGTTTCATGGTAAAAACGGAGAAGACGGAGCGATTCAGGGGTGGCTAAATTTGGTAAATTTACCTTATGTGGGATGCCAACTATTAGCCTCGGCGGTCGCAATGGATAAATCTGTATCGAAGATGGTGGCAAAAAGCATCGGTTTGCGGGTGGCCAAGGAGGTGTTGGTTATCAAAAGGGAGTGGGAAACGAAAAAAAAGGAGATTTTGAGCGAGATCAGAAAGTTGGGGGATGTTGTTTTTGTTAAACCTTCAGGATTAGGATCGAGCATAGCGGTGGGGAGGGCCACTAGCCAAGATGAGACAGAAAGGCTTTTGGAGGTGGCGCTGATGTACGATGAACGGGTGGTGGTGGAAGAAGAAATTAGTACACCGACTGAAGTCAATATTTCGATTATGGGGAATAATCCTTACGAGGTATCGGTTACCGAACAGCCGGTAGCGAGTAGCCAGGTTTTATCGTTTGAGGATAAGTACATCCGAGGTAGCAAAAACAGTCAGACTCAAGGGATGGCTTCGGCTCAGAGGGTGATGCCGGCTGGTGTTCCTGACAAAACAATCAAGGAAATCGAAAAGGCAGCGAGGCAATTTTTTGCGGCAATTGGTGGTAAGGGAATTGCCAGGGTGGATTTTATGGTAAACAAGAAAGGCGAGGTATTTTTTAACGAAATTAATCCGATGCCGGGGTCGATTGCGTTTTATTTGTGGGAGAAAAAGGGTGTCGGCATTACAAATCTGGTTGATACATTAGTAAATTTGGCAGTTGAAGATTGGCAAGATAGGCAAAAATTAATAACTACATTTGAGAGCAATATTTTGGCCGGGTATGCGGGGAGTAAAGGAAGTAAGTTGTGATTGGAGCTGATACGAAAGGCTAGTAGTTTTGGGGAAGATCGTTTTCGAGAAGAACCCAGTCGTATTTTAAGCTAAGCTGGCGGACAACAGTCCAATAATCGGGACGATTTATGAATTGAATTTTGGTTTTAGATTGAGCAAATTTGGCCCCTCGGGCGAAATTTTGGGTACGCTGATTTTGACCAACCAAAATTATTTGGTCAAAAACAGTAGCGGCAGATTTACCTAATGACTGGTGAAAAGAGTCAGATTTTGAGCCCAGTTCGACTAATCCGGGAGTAACCAGAGCTTTAGTACCTTTAACTTTGGTAAGATCGGAAATGATTTGGTTGAAACCGTCGAAGTTACTAGAGTAAGTATTGTCGATAACGGCGGCAAGGTTAATTTTGACCAGTTCTAAACGGTGGGGAGCTGGGGTAACGGTGGAGACCACTTTTTGGATTTGTTTTAGGGGGATTTCCAAGAGGATTGATTGGGCGATGGCGGCGACAAGGTTAGATAAATTGCCAGTGCCAAAGACAGGGGAGATAAAGGGGATGGATTGCTGCTGATAATTTAAAATAAAGGAGCACCCGTGCTGGTCAAATTTAGATTGACTGAGATAAAAAGACGCTTGAGAAGAGGAGAGAGAGTAGGTGTAGGCTGATTTCAGGTTAGGATGATGATCGAGATAGCTTTTGATATATTCGTTATCGATATTTAAAAGTAACTGTTCTGGTTTGAGGTGTTTGGCGATTTCAAATTTGGTGGTGATAATTTTGTCAATAGTTCCAAAGCGTTCCAGGTGTTGAGGGCCGATACCGGTGATAATGGCTGATTGAGGAGGAAAAAAAGAAGCAAGTTCACTGATATCGCCGGGATAGTGGGCTCCAAACTCAAGAACAGCAAACCGGGTAAATTTTGTTAAACCCTTAAGAAGGGAGTTGGCTATGCCCAGAGGAGTGTTGTAACTATGAGTTGTTTTAAAAGTAGAACGGTAGGAATCAAGAATCTGGAAAAGAAAATCCTTGGTGGTGGTTTTGCCAAAAGAGCCGGTAATGGCAATGGTATAGGGATTTATTGATAGCAACCGGCGACGGGCCTGAAGAGATAAAAGTTTTTTGGGTAACAGCTCAATTAAATTGAAGGTCAAGACGGAAAAGACCAGGGTAAGAGGGGTGAAGAGGAGCAAGAATGTCCCAAGAAAGAACAAAGACAGGGGTAGAACTGATTTAAAAAATAGGAAAGAAAGGAAAAAGTACTGAATCAGGGTAAGGGCTATAAGGAATTTGACCTTTTGGGTGTATTTAAGAGGAACAATTTGAGCCAAGGAGAAGGTGAAGGGGTGGGATAGGTACCAGGAGATCAATCTTTGGGGTTGATAATATTCAAGCTGGAGAATTTGAAGATAGGTAAAAAGGGGTAAGTTGTTCATAAAATCTGATTAAAGATGTGTTTGAGGGTTGGCACCAACTGGGATTGGGGATCAAGGTGGGGATTATGGTTGGCGTTATGAAGAAGATAGAGCCTGCTGTTTTTAATCTGATTGGCGATTACTTGGCCACTATAGGGGATTTCGGTGTCGTTTTCACCCCAGATTATAAAAGTGGGGGTTTGGATTTGGCCAAGCTGTTTGGTCAGGTCGTGGTTGACGATTTTTTTGAGGATGTTTTGATGAGCCGGGGAACTATTGTAATAGTCGGTAGAGGTAATTTGGGAAAGAACGAGACGGAGTAATTTGGATGGGAGGATTTTTTTGAGGAAGTTAAAACGGTGATAGATGAAAATTTTTAGCTTTTGTTTGGTGGATTTGAAACGGTTGATTGATGGGGAGATTAAAATCAGACCGGAAAACAGGTGAGGGTTTTTAATGGCCAAATAGGCCGCGATTTGGCCGCCAAAAGAATGGCCAATAACGATGGGATTTTTTAAGTTATTTTTTTTGATAAAGTTGAGGATAAAATCGGCGTATTCGGGTATTCCGGCCGTTTCGGGAAGAAGAGGACTATTGCCAAAGCCGGGTAGATCAAGAAGTAGGTAGCGATAGGATGGGGGAAGATTTTGGGCGACATCTTGCCAAAGCTGGCTATGGTGATTCCAGCCGTGAAGAATAAGACAGGTTTTTTGAGCCTGGGGATTGATAACATCAAAATGGACCAAATTATTGTTAATTACAATGTCCATGGCATTATTTTACAAAAAACGGGGAAAAAGTTCCGAAGTCAGAATACGGGGATTGAAAGTTGGGTGGAACAAACATGTCGGCCTATTATGATCCAAAGACTTCCTGGGCGCGGAGGGCCAGGCCGAGGGCGACAGTAGTAAAAGGATCGGAGTGGACAATTTTTTCGTGGCCGAATTTTTGGGTAATCTGGGATAAAAAAATCGGAATTTTGGAGGAGCCGCCGGTTAAGATCACTTTGTCAATTTGGGTGGGGGTAAGTGAGGCTTGGGTGAGAGCCTCTTTTAAGCATTCTTCTGATTCGCAGACCAAATCCCGAACCAGATTTTCGAGGTCAATCCGGGCTAGTGGCTGGTTTATTTGGGTTTGGGGGAGGGTAAATTGAAAAAGGGTTTGGAGATGGTCGGACAAATCAATTTTGGCCAGGTCGACTGTATTAAAAAAATTAAAACCCAAGTCATTAATAATAAAGTCTCTGAGATTAATGACCGGCGCCGGATGGTCGGCGTTGGTAATGAAATAGTCCATGGCCTGAATGTTCTTGACTGTTTTGAGCAGGCTGACCTGGTACCAATTTTGAGAGATTGAATCAACAAGGTAACGGGGGAGATTGGTTTTGGCGGAAATAATGACATCCTGGCCGAAGTGTTTCAGTAACTTACCCCGGACCAGACGGGAATTGACCAGGTCGCCGCCGATGGCCCGGCCGGAGACGGAGAGGATTTTTTTGGAAGGGAACTCGACAATGCAGATATCTAAAGTACCCCCGCCAAAATCGAAAACAATGACTTTTTGGGATTCCAACAAGTTTAGCCCGTAAGCCAGAGCGGCTCCGACTGGTTCATATTCAAATTTGACAGTCTGAAAGCCGGATTTTCGGGCGATATTTTTCATTCTGGCCAGGGCTAATTTTTCTTTAGCGATATTGCCAACATATCGGACGGGACGGCCCAAAACTACGTGATTAAGAGAGTGATTTAGTAAATTTTCGGCCCGGTTTTTGATTTGGTTAAGCAGGAGAGCTAAAAGATCTTCTAACGAGTAATATTTACCAAACAGATTAGTACCGGCAAAGGTATCGCTAGTTAAAACGGACTTTAGAGATTGAAGCAATCGACCACGGCCGGAATCGTCGACCTCGATTATTTCGGGGACCCAAATCGGAGGACCGGCACCGGAGCCGGTGGACGGGCCGAAGGTCTTGATCAGACGACCGGTGTTGACGATTTTGGGAGGCAGGGAAGGGATGTTATTTAAATCCCAAAGATAGGCGCTAATGGCTTTTTCGCCGACTTCGATCCGGTGTTGGGGGTTAAGATAAACTAAGGATTTGAGAATCCGGGGATTAGAATTATCGGGGTCGATGGGTAAAGCAAGTGGCTGATTATTCTGGACAATGGCAACGGTAGAGTTGGTGGTTCCTAGATCTATTCCGCAAAAGTTAGGAATAGAACCGATGGGCATAGACGTTTAGTTTAGTGGCGGATTGAGTATAACATTAAAGTCAAAATATTTATAAGAGGAGAAAAGATGTTTTATAATAAAGCCGGGATTAAAAACATTATTTAAAGTGTGAGCGAAAGTTGTGTCAACTATGGTAAACCATATGGATGTACCTGCTTGGGGAAATTGTGTAACCAAGCGGTGAGGGAAAATGTGCCGACCGAGTTGACCCGTAGGGTGTGGGCAGGCGAACGGGGAGGTGGTGAACCAGAAGAAAAGGGTATAAGGCAACCGGCTTATAGATGTGGATTAACCGGCGAAATACTGACGAGAGGAGCAAACTATTGAATTTGTTAAATTGTTAGCGGTTTTCTCCAAGACAGCGAATATTTGCCTTTACTTTAAGATTTCAATCTTGATGCTGGGCCCCATGGTGGCGCAGATGGCCAACTTTTTGATCTTGGTGGGCTTGACAACCTTGATTAATTCGGCGATATTGGCCTCTAGTTCTGGTTCGGGCTGGGAAAGCTGGCCAACAACGATGTGGATGACAGGAGCCTTTTTTTCGGTGGTTACCATTTGCCTGGCGGCGGACAGCCTTTTGATTGCCTCTTCGGGCTTGTCGGTAAGAGTGCCGTTTTTGGGATTGGGCATCAGACCTTTGGGGCCTAAAGTACGGGCAAAGGGTAAAAGCCGGGGCATGGTAACCGGAGTGGCAATCAAAATATCAAAGTCAAGCTTACCTTCTTTAATTTCGGCCAAAATGGTATCGTTTAAAACGACGATTTTTTTGGCGGCAGTTTGAAGATGGGGGAAGCTGATTTCGCCGACATTACCGATATCGAAGACAGTAAGATGGGCTTCAACTTTGCCCATAAATTTAGAAATTGAGGTTTCTTTGACCAATTTAACGGCGTCTTTTAGGGAATAGTATTTAGTCGGGTCAGTCTTGGCTTTGGCAGCCTGGTATTTTTTGCCACGGGTACGTGGGGATCTAACTGTCTTTTCTTCTTCGGTGATCGGAGTGGCGGTTTCAGAAGTGGATTCAGATTGCTTGTCACTTCATCCTTGGCATTATTTTTGGATGGAGACGCCAGATCTGGCGTCTCTACAGAAATATCATCGGTAGGCTTGGGTGATTTTTTAACAGTTTTTTTAGCTCCGCCAGAGGCGGATTTCACTTTGTCCAACTTTTTAAGGGCTACATCCTTGATTTCGTCCTTCGATGAACTCTGGACTTCCACATCTTTGGTTTTAGTGGTTTTCTTTGGCATTTTATTTTAAAAAATTAACACTGGATATGATAACACGAATTAGGTTCGAGGTAGAGCTACAATGCTTCTCGTCTTAGGCAATTTCTGCAGGAGGTGATTTCTGGAGCGACTTGTTTGGGTAGGAGGCGGTGAGGATCTAATCGAGAACCTATCCCAGGTTGTCTTTGTACTGTCCAGACATCACAGGCAGGGAGCCCACGGCCTTCTTGGCCACACTCTAATCGTCCACCTTGAGAGCTTCGAAGAAGGGGGAAAGACGCCTGAGCTTCCTTTAATTTTTTAAAAAATTTTTGGTCAGATGTTGGCATTTTGCTATTTAATCAATAATTTCTAATCCCATTGATCGGGCGGTGCCGGTGACCATGTGGCGGGCGGCTTCAAGATCTTGGGTATTTAGATCCGGTAGTTTGTCGGTGGCGATTTTGGTAATCTGGGCTTGGGTAATTTTGCCGATTTTTTCCCGACCGGTGGTTCCGGACCCTTTGGACAAACCCAGGGCTTTTTTGATCATGTCGGAAACAGGAGGTTTTTTGGTTACAAAAGAAAAACTCCGGTCTTCAAAAATAGTGATGACGCAGGGGATTAAAGAGCCCTTCATGGAGGCGGTTTGTTCGTTGAACTCCTTGCAGAAATCCATGATTTTGATACCTTGGGGGCCGAGAGCGGTACCGACCGGAGGAGCCGGATTGGCAGCACCGGCCTGGATGGCTAACTTGACGACGGTTTTAATTTTTTTAGGCATAATGCAAAATTTAATTCTTAAATTTTAAAACTCTAAATCAAAAATCCTAAATTCTAAACGATCAAAATATTTGATAATTTGAATTTTGGATTTATTTAGATATTAGATATTGATGATTAGGATTTAAAATTATAACTCCTTGCTGACTTGTAAAAAGTCGAGCTCGACCGGGGTTTCGCGTTCGAAAAAAGAGACCAGGCAGCGAATTTTGCCTTTTTCCTGATCGATGGAATCGATGGTACCGATAAAGTCGGCAAAAGGGCCATTGGTGATCTTGACAACGTCACCAATAGAGAAGGGAGCCTGGTATTTGGGCTTTTCTTCGGTGGTGGTTTTGAGGATTTGGTCAACTTCGGCCTGGGATACCGGGGATGGCTGGTTGCCAATGCCAACAAAACCAGTGACACCTTGAGTGGTTCGAACGGTTACCCAGGAGTCATCTTCCAGAACCATTTGGATCAAAACATAACCAGGGAGAGTTTTTTCTTGAGTTTTAACCTTTTGGCCGCGGCGAATAACCATTTTGGGCTGGATGGGGATTATGGCCTGAAAAATTTTCTTTTCAATGCCCATGGTTCGGATGCGGGTTTTGAGGGCTTCGATTACTTTGTATTCGTGGCCGGAATAAGTGTTGATGACGTACCAAGCGGCATCGAAGGAGGGAGACGAATCGGAGAGTTGAAAAAGGAACTCTTTTTTGGTTGTTTTGTTGGAAGTTTGAGGCATTATATTAATTTCTAATATTAAATTTCTAATTTCTAATCAATTTAAAATATCAAATTTATTAATTTTTAAACTTATTTTTTGGTAGGTTGAGGGCTAAGAATGGTTGGAGCCGGGTTCTTGGTTGGTGACTGAGCTAAAGAAGCCGAAGGGGTCGATGGTTCGACCGTAATCGAAATTGGCAAAGCACCAGGATTTTGAGGAGCCTGAGGCTGGGTTTTAAGATTGCTAATTAGGCCAAAAGATTGGGTGAATAAGTAATCAAATCCGCCCAAGATTAAGGAGATAACGACAGATAGTGATATTACCACAACTGTTAGCTTGATTAAAGCGTCTTTTTTGGGCCAGGTGATGTTTTTAAACTCTACCTGTACTTCCCTCAAATATTGGAGGACTTTGGACATGAGGTATTATAGCAGGATAAAGCTAGTTTGGTACCTGCGAAGGGGGGCTTGAAATTAAATTGATTTAGCATAATATAGGCAATTATGAGACCGGGAGAGAGAAACAAAAAAATAGATGGACTACGGGGAGTGTTAGCACTGCTGGTGGCCTTGAACCATTCGTTTTTGGTGCTAAAAGTACCGGCCGAGGCCAATATTTGGGGGCAAAATATTTTTAAGTTTACGGATTGGCAAAGTAAAATTAATCAAATAATGATGCTGGTGGGAAATGGCGGGATGGCGGTGACAATATTTTTTTTGATTTCCGGGTTGGTGATGAGTTATTGGTGGCAAGGAAAAAATATTGGCTGGCCAACATTAGTGAGGTTTTATGGGAAAAGATTTGTCAGGCTTTATCCAGCGTACGGGCTGATGGTGGTAATAACGGCAATATATATGACAGCTGGCGGATTTGAACACCAAAGATTTGCAGCGGCAAGTGATTGGTATCACTATTGGATGAATTTCCAAATGACCCTTAAGGAGTTGGGATTGAACCTAACGATGATACATTTATATATAGGCGGGGTGACTTGGACTTTGCGGGTAATAGTTTTGGCAACGTTGTTTTTTCCGGCTTTTAAGTTATTAAAGGAAAAGATAACAGGTTGGTGGCAGTGGCTGGTGGTGGCCGGACTGTATTGGATTCCCAGATGGTTAATTCGGTCAGATAACTTTATTGATGCAAATTATTTTTATTTGTTTTACCTGGGGATGATTATTCCGGAGTGGAAAAATAGTTTGGGAATTTTGTTTAAGAAAGGATGGGGAAGGCAGGGGGTGGTGTGGGGGTTGGTGGCAGTGGCCTGGTGGGCCAGATACCAACTTTTTGGATTTGTTGGGGAGTGGTTTCAGGCTTTGAGTATGTGGCTGGTTTTGGGGGTGGTGGCGGATGATTCGTCAGGGGAACTTGGATTTTTGACAAGCAGATTTTGGCAGTTTTTTGGCAAAATATCCTATCAATTTTATTTAAGCCATTTTACGGTTCTGTATTTGCTGGCCAGGTTGATGTTCAGACTTAACGGTGATTTTGGGTCGGTATATTTGGGATGGCAGGGATTAATTTTTGGAATTTCGACTGGCTTAACCAGTATTATGGCTTGGTTAATATGGAAAGGAGAAAGACTAATAGCTAACTTGAGTAAATAAGTGATGCGGATTTGGTTGGAGGAAATGAGACAGTTTTGTAGTTAAATGTAGTACAGATTAATAGTTGACAGGCGCTATGGGCAGTGGGTATGATTTTAGACATTCGCTATAAATAGTGTTTAGCGGAGGTGGGGTTTACATTTTAATTTTTATTGTAAGTTGCTGAAATAAATTCAGCTTAAAAAATAAATGCTTTGTCCGTACTGTGGTTTTGATGAATCAAATGTTTTGGAGAGCCGGGATGCCCAGGAGGGCAAGGCTACCCGGAGACGAAGGGAGTGTTTAAAGTGCCAAAAAAGATTTACTACTTATGAGAAGGTAGGCAACATTGAGCTTAGGGTAGTCAAAAAGGACGGGCGGGTGGAAGATTATAGCCGGGAGAAGCTGGAAAGGTGCTTTGAAAAGGCCTGCTGGAAACTAGCCAGAGAAGAAAGGACGAAGTTAATTGACGAAATGGAAATGAAGCTACTAAATTGGCCGAGTGTGGAAATCCCAAGCCACGAGATCGGTAAAATGGTGATGGAGAAACTGAAAAATGTTGACCCGGTGGCTTATATCCGGTTTGCCACGATTTATTTGGGCATAAAAAATATTGAAGATTTTGAAAAGCTTATTAAGGATTTTCCCCCAAATCCAAGGTTAAAAATTATCAAAGTAAAAAATGGACGAACTAAATAACCGTCAAAGCACGGCTCGGGGGAAGCTGGCAGAGCCGAAGTTATCGGATAATGCCAGGTATATAGCCGAAACCAGATATGCTTTAAAAGATGAGAAAGGAAAAGCCCTGGAAAAAGCAGAAGATATTTTTTGGCGGGTGGCAGTAAGCATTGCCGGAGCCGAGAGGAAATTTGGGGTGGGAGGAGAGGGGGTCGAAAATCTGGCGCTGGATTTTTATGGCTTGATGGCAGAGCAGAAATTTTTGCCCAATACACCCTGCCTGGTGAATGCAGGGAAGACCCACCAGCAGCTCTCGGCCTGTTTTGTGCTGCCCATAGAAGATTCGATGGAGTCGATTTTGGAAACAATGTCGAACATGGCAATAATCCACAAAAGTGGCGGCGGGACTGGTTTTTCGTTTACCCGGTTACGGCCGTGCGGTGACTACATTAAAAGCAGCGGTGGAACAACGGTAGGGCCAGTGTCATTTATGCAAGCTTATAACGATGTTACTTCCCAAATTAAGCAGGGAGGAGTGCGGCGGGGGGCGAATATGGGAATGCTTTCGATTGATCATCCGGATGTATTGAGATTTGCGGTGGCAAAACTGGATGAATACAGCCTGACCAATTTCAACATATCGCTGGCAGTCACTAACGCTTTTATGGAGAAGGTGGAGACGGATAAAAAATTTACCGACGATGACTCTATTCCTGAAGAGGTGGTGGAAGATATACGGAGGGCAGAGGGGTTGCGGGATGTAGACCTTCGATTGCGGGAAATTGAGAAGGGGATAAGTAAATTATATGAATGGGCGAAAGCTTCCCGGGAGGGTGAAGGCTATGAACTAATAAATCCCCGGAATGGAGAAACAAAGATGCGGTTGAACGCCTATAAGGTTTTTAATTTGATAACCAGGCTGGCATGGCAGTACGGTGACCCGGGATTAGTTTTTATTGACCGGATGAACGAATCAACCTCGAATCCGGTGCCGGCGATGGGCAAAATAGAATCGACAAATCCATGTGGCGAACAGCCACTATTGCCTTATGACGCCTGTAATTTGGGTAGCATTAATTTAGCCAGGATGGTTTTGCCGGAGGTTTCTGGGCGCGACGGAAAAGGTTTGGATTGGGAGGAGCTTGGGAGAGTGGTAAAAATGGCCGTCAGGTTTTTGGATAACGTAGTCGAGGTTAACGAATTTCCGGTGGCTAAAATCAGAGAAATGGTGGACAAGACCAGAAGAATCGGTCTGGGAGTGATGGGGTTTGCCGACATGTTGTTTAAGTTGGGGGTAAGATACGATTCGACCGAAGGAGTGGAGTGGGCAGAGAAGGTGATGCGTTTTGTTACAGAAAAAGCTAGAGAGGCGAGCCAGGAACTGGGTAAAGTTCGGGGGGTTTTCCCCGCCTGGGAGATAAGTGTATATAAAGGAACAGACTATCGGCCACGGAATATGGCCTTGACGACTATTGCCCCGACCGGAACAATCAGCATGGTGGCCGACGCCTCGTCGGGAATTGAGCCGGCATTTTCGCTGGGGTACCAAAAAAATACGGTTGAGGGGAAGGTGTTGCAGATGCTTAATCCGATTTTTATGAATTCATTAAAGGAATCCGGATTGGACAGGCCGGAGCTGATTGATAAAATCATAAAAAATGGCGGCAAATTAACCGGAATAGACGAGATACCAGACGAAGTCAAAGAGGTTTTTAGAACGGCTTTGGAGATTGAGCCGGAGTGGCACATAAAAATCCAGGTGGCTTTTCAAAAATATACTGATAATGCAGTAAGCAAAACGATAAATTTCCATAAAGAGGCTACGGTTGATGATGTCAGATCGGCGTACCGATTAGCCTATAACCTAAATACTAAAGGTATAACAATATATCGAACTGGCTCGAGGGAGAAAGAGATAATACAGGTAACTAAGGAAAAGAAAGAGGGTAACGGGAAAGACGAAAAAATAATAATCCGGACCGGACCGGTAAAAAGAAAAACGCCGGAAGCCGCCAGGGGAGTAAGGCTGCGGAAAACTTGTGATGTGGGAAAAGTGTACACATCGGTATTTTTTGAGGAGGGGGATGGGCCAGTAGAAGTATTTGTAACCTTGGGGAAATCCGGAGGCTATTTGGCCGGATCGTCGGAGGTTACGGGACGGCTGGCGTCGTTGTGCTTAAAATATGGGGCTAGCCTGGAGGAAGTGGCTGAAGAGCTGGTAGGAATTTCCTGTGGCCAAAGAGTAGGGCTGGGGAATGGGGCGGTATTGAGTATGTTTGATGCAGTTGGAAAGTCGCTGTTGGAGATTTCGCGAGGTGAGCAATTAAATTTGTTTGCTGAAGAAAAGGTGGAATTAGTTGTGCCAAAAGTTGAAGGCCTTAAGGTTGATCAGCAAGTGTTGGCAGAGGTGAGGACAAAACAGGCGGCCGAAGAGAGCAAGTTTTCGTCGTGCCCGGATTGCGGATCACCGCTTTATGCTGAAGAAGGCTGTTTTAAATGTTCCAACGCGTATTGCGGATACTCGAAGTGCAGCTAAAAAATCGATTTAAGATTTACGATTTAAGATTTACGAATAGCAACAGATGCCCATAACGACAAAGTCGGGAGACAAGGGGGTGACGGGTGTTACCGGAAAGAGGGTAGGGAAAGATAGTCAGCTGATTGAGGCAATAGGAGAGCTGGATGAATTGATGGCTGTTATTGCCTTGGTAATGCATAAAAATCAGTTGACGAAAGTCTCGGATCGGATTAATTCTGATCTATATTACTTATCGGCATACTTGGCTGGTTATGGAAAAGAGATAACGTTAGAGGAATCGCTTTGCCAAATGGAGGAGGATATTAAAAGAACGGAGAGCGAAATGGAGTCGGTAGAGAAGTTTTTAAAGGCGGGAGGACAACTAAATATTGATTTAAACTGGGCGAGGACGGTAGCCAGAAGGTGCGAGAGAAGAATGGTGGCGCTGGCAAAAATAAAAAAACTAGATCCGGTGGTTTTGAAATACATGAATCGATTATCGAGTTACTTATTTACTTTAGGAAGAGCTGTAAAGTAGAATAATTTTGGAACTAGGTGGAATCCCTAGGCAGTGCCGCTACGGTTATAGCCCGAGCCTTAAGTCTTGCGAGCAACAAGTATATGGTAACTAGAGCAGAAGGGTGCAAGTTTTATGATATAAGAAAGAATCCCGTTAGGGAAATTGCGGGGGTGTGGTTGGAGGAAGGGAAAGGAAAGGACGTACTAGACAGGATTAATTTGGCCGATCCAATTATATCCAGAGGAGGTGTGCCGGAAATGGATTTTCCGGAATACAACAAACATCGCAGAGCAGAGGAAATTGCCACCAGAAATGCGTGTGAACTGGCGGAAGGCGGATATGATCTAATTTTTTGGATAAGCCCGGCAGATGAAGGGACGGCTAACGGAGGTGTGTATGACGAAGGCAGATTTAATATACTGCTGGCGGAAACAGCGGGAGATGCAAAGATACTACGTGGCAGAGGAATTCCGTTATTGTTAAACAGGTTTGAGTCGGTGGATTTGGCAGAAAGATTAATGGCTAATGGGGGGATAACTATGGATCCGGCTTATGGAGTTGAAGGGGTAAGAAAGCAGCCGATAGCCTTCAAAATTGACGATCTGGAAAAGTGGATTGATAAGTGCCGGGAACTGATGCCGGAATATGAAGCCTGGTGGCAGTTTTTTGAAAATCAGGGCGAGGTAAAGAATAAGGAGAAAATGATGCGGGTAGTGGAGACGGCGATGGTAGCAGCTAGGGGTGATAATAGATTATTTGAAATGCTAATGGCGTCAATGGGGCATTTGATAAATCCGGCAGGAGCCCATGGAGGCTCCTGGCTGGGAGAAGGAAGAGGATTGAGTATTTTTACCTTACAATCAACCAACGGGTTGGTGAGGCTAGGGATTGAGAAGAGGGCTGACGGGAAATATATTTGCCCCTGCGGGCAGGAACTAAAAGAAGGAACCCGGGTATGCCCAAAATGCGGCTTAAAAATATCTCTTAATTAAAGCAGTTTCGAATAAAGTAGGTAATTATTTGATAGGTCTGATGTTGAAAGCGACGTAGTGGTTCTGTATGATAAATTACTTATGATGACAAAAATAAACGGCAGTAACTTGACTGAACTACAGAATAAATGGAAAGATTTATTTTGGCAAAGTGTTAAAGAAGAAAGAGAGGCCGAGGGTTATAGAAATACGGCGGTAGAAATTAACGAATTATTGGCCGAGGTGCTGGATTTAGAGTCGCTGGCAGAAAAAACTGCAATCAAAAAGGAGAGCAAAAATGAATATAAAAATATTAAAGCCACAGAATTTTTGGTACCAAGAGACGCCGGCAAGATCGGTAATTTTGCAGAAGCGGCCAAAATTGGATTGTTGCCGGGGAGAAAAGTAATAATGACCAAAGACAAAAGCGATATGACGCTGGTGGCAATGGCCATTAACTTGAAGTTACTTATAGCCCTGGACAAAACCGGAATGGAATTAAATAAGGGTACGGCTACCGGGGGCACAACGACCGAGGCCAGAATGTGGTGGGGATTGCTACCGTACCTCTTGGATAATTTAGAGAATCACCGAGGATTCGGGCAATTTTTAGAAGTGGTAGAGATTGAAGCGGAAGAGCTAAAGACAGCGCTTGGTCATCTAAATAAGTTGGCGACGCTGGATGATTACGGCTGGACGAAAACCGAATTCAGCCGGGCAGAAAGAGAAATCGGGCCAATAAGCCAAATGCCGTTTACTTACCGGGCTGAGCAATGGAATTTCTGGAAATATTTATTTAAGGACGAGAACAGATTTGTTTCTCCACCGATTGGCGAGGAGAATCTAGAGACGGCAATAAAAAAGTTTCACGAGCAATTAGAAAAAATGGTAATCTTTGGCCAGGATTGGGGGGTGGGGTGCGACGGGCATGGCGGATTCAACGAGCCGGGT
>JBAZSP010000001.1:0-155281 GCA_041663285.1 Candidatus Shapirobacteria bacterium | reverse complement strand
CCAGGCAAGGAGGTCTGGGCATATTGGAGTAAACTTTTTTTCAGATCAAGACTACCGACATCAACATTGGCATCGTAAATCTTTAATACAGGAACGGACAACTTATAACTAGTGAGAGTGCTGCCGGGAGTAATAAAATTAACTTCTTTGGGAGAGGCAGCTTCGGCGGTGAACCAGTTAGATAATTGGGTGTAATCAGTAGCGGATACGTCCTGCAAAATACTATCGGTGCGATTGTAATAACGGGTGGATAGGGGGCTGATTATTTGGTTGAACTTTATGGAATACTCAAGCTGAAATTGAATAATGGGCAAAACCGCGGAAGTAAATAAATAAAAACCCAAGCCAAAAAAAATGGTGGCAATATATTTCTTACGATGTTTTATAAAGGATCCGGATGTCCTGGCTGGTTTCTTGGTGAGCTTGATGGTCGGGTTTTTTTTGATATAAAGGTAGGTCATGGTTGCTCTGACTGGACATTGATATTTATGCTTTGGGGACGAAAAGGCAAGGGATTAATAAACTCAAGCAGGGGCAGATTGGTATTGATCGAATAGTCATAAACCCGCTCAACTTTATTTTGAAGGTACTTTCTGGCGTAATCAAGACTTTTACCTTTCAAATCAATTTTTATACGGTCCGAATCAATTTTGGGCAGCAGCTGTCCCGATAAAGTTAAAAGTGCTTTTGTTTGAGTATCCTCGGGAGAAGATATTTTAAAATTCAGATTGATTTTGTCGGGCTCAAACACACTTTGTTTAAAGCCACTATCATCGGCTAAGAAAGTAGAAATAACATCTTTGCTTTGGGTGGGGTCAAAGATCAGGATGGATATTTGAGCGTCGACACTAGCGACCAGTTCATCGGCCACCTCCCCTACTTCGCGACTAAATTCGATCTTCTGCTGCTTTATCTTGATGGTGTCTTGCAAAGCGCCGCTAAGGTTGGCCAGATCATCGTTTACTTTTTTAGTCACCGCTGTCGAAATGGCTTGCTTAATTTTTTCGTTGAGCGATTTGATGTCGGCTTCACTAACAGCTTTTAGCTGATTTTTACTTCCACCAACAAAGGTTTGGGACGTTTTGGCGACTATCTGATTTTCGGAATAATCTTTAAAAAATAATTTAGCATCTTTGTCGATGTTATATTCAGGCCCGATTTCCAGAGCCTGGACAATGGTTTTGGTTTGACCAAGGGTTATGACTCCCTGGTCGAGGTTTGAGCTACTGGAGGCAATGGAGACAATATTGAGAAGCTCAAATTTCCGGCCTTGAATATCGGTAATAATCGAGCCTTTGGGGATGTTTTGGGTTTTATCTTGTTTGTTGAAGACGACAATTTCACCTTTGGCCTTATCGCCGACTATTTTTTCTCCAGTGGTTTCGGCCGAAACATTAGCACTAACAGAGATGTTTTTTTGGGTTACCGGGATAGTCTTTTTATTGTAATCGATCTTGTCTGATTGCGGATCAAGGATGATGGGGAATTCCTTGGAGAGGCCGATGGGGGTTAAAAAAAGGGTGATTTTTGCGGATGATAAGAAAACCGGCACAAGAAGTAAAAGGGGAACCAGGGCAAAAGATAGGGCAAATTTTTTATTTAACTGAAAGTGAAATTTTGGTCTTGGAATGGAAATTTTTGGGAGACTTATTTTTGTTTTTTCCGGTAAGGGTGGGAGCGATTCCAAAACAGGAAGGGGTTTGGCTACAGGCATGGGTGGTAACTCTTCTTGAGGGGAATAATAACCAAACTCCGACGGGGGTACTTGATTTATGACAATATCGGAGAGGGTGGCCGGGGGTAAGGGCTCCGGCTTTGGAATATCGGGTTCAGCCTGGGCGTCTTCTGTAAACTCTGCCGGAAGGTCGCTTGCCGGTAATGTCTGTTCCAGCTGGTTCGGGAGATTGATCTGACTTATAATAACCCGGTTGTAAAGACTTACCAATTCGGGTAGTTCCAAGAGTTTAATTTCGGGGAAGTGGAGAAAGGTTTCGATATTTTTTTTACCAATCCAAGGATAATCCTGCAAATCTTTTAAGAAAGCTTCCGGAAGATCACCGTGAAGTAGGATTTGGGGAGGAAGGGTTGAGGGTGAATTTAGTTCAATCAGAGAGTCTTCAACGACTTTGGGGGTAAATTCTGTAGACAGAATTTTGTGAATTCTCTCCTTGATTTTACCAAGATAGACCAAGGACAGAGTGAAATAGCCAGAAGATCCCTTTATTAAAATAAAGCTGGGAGGAAAACCGTCCAATCGGTTTAAGTCCTCGACAACGGCCTCGTCATAACTTATAAAACCCAAAGCTTTCAGTTTCAACTTGTGGCAGACGGCTTCGATTAACTTTAATTTTGCCGGGATAATCTTGCCATCCTGGCCTATCCAAAAAGGATTTAAGACAAAAGCAGCCGAAGATGGTTCCTGGCTTTGAGACAGGTGGGCGTTGGCCGCGGCCTGGGATAGTGACTGGTCAACCGCCATGGTTAGAGAGTCGTTGACAGACGGGGAAGCGTTTATTAGCTCACCGTATGCCAGTGTTGAAAAACCCGGAGCCGACAAGCTGGTTAAGGAAACTCTGGCTGAACCGTCTTCAAGTTCCACTAGCCAAAAACTATCTAAAGACATACATTAGGATACAATAAAAAATACCTGAGCTAAAGACTAAGTGACTGTTAGCTTAAAGTTGCGTAAATACGGCGCTTGCCTGAACCGGCCGTCTCCTCTTTGATGATTTTAAATTCCCCTAATTCTTTGGTGTTAGTTACATGAGGGCCGGCGCAAACTTCTTTAGAAAAATAGTCTTGAGAATCTCCAATAGTATAAACAGACACAGTGTCCGGATATTTTGTCCCAAAAAAAGCCAAAGCGCCAGATTGGCTGGCTTCGGAAAAAGACTGGGTAGTCACGGTGACCGGAAGGGCTTGGGAAATTTGTTGGTTAACGAGCTGCTCAACTTTATTAATTTGATCGGGAGTCAGCTTATCCGGGTGTGAGAAATCAAAGCGAAGGCGTTCTGATGTGATATTTGAACCTGATTGCCGAACATGAGTGCCAATAATTCGGCGAAGAGCTGCGTGTAGCAAATGAGTGACCGTATGATATTTGGTAATTATTTCTGAATTATCAGCTAAACCTGATTTAAATTTACCGGCAGAAAGGGTTTGAGATTGTTTTTGGTGATCTATTTTTGCCTGATTGAAATCGTCAACGTCCTTCTTTGTAAACTCAAGGCCAAGCCTGGTAATTTCCTCCATAGTCATCTCCAGGGGAAAACCATAACTTTCGTAAAGCACGAAAGCGTCGGCACCAGTGAGCGTTTTGGTGGAATTTATGAATTTTTGGATTTGACGAAGACCGTTATCGATTGTTTTTAAAAATTTATCTTCTTCGATTTGTAGCATGGATATTATTTTGTCCTTGTTTTCGGTCAACTCAGGATAGGTGCCGGCATAATTGGGGTGGTTTTCTATTGCGGCGTTGCCTATTCGGGCGATAAACTTATCGGGGATTGAGAGTAGCCGTCCTTGACGAACTGCCCGACGAACAAGACGGCGAAGAACATAACCTCGATCTTTGTTAGAAGCTTCGACACCATCGGCAATAATAAAAACTGCTGCACGAAGATGGTCGGCAATAATACGCATTGACCGGCGTACATCAACCCAACATTGTTGCCCTTGGGCGATGTACTCTTCATCGGATTTGTCGCCATATTTCATGCCTGAAAGAGCTTCGATTTCTTTAATAATCGGCTGCCAAATTGCTGTTTGGTAGTCGTCGTCTAGACCCTCGTATATGGCCAGATTACGCTCAACTCCATAGCCGGTATCGACATTCTTTTGGGGCAGTAGTTCGTAAGAACCCCCGGGGGTCTTATTGTATTGCATAAAGACATCATTACCCAATTCCAAGATTCTTCCTTGTTTGCAGCCTACTTCAAAGTCAATAGGACCAAGCTCGGGGTGAGTGTCGATAAACATTTCGGAATCCGGGCCGCAAGGACCGGTGGTGCCGGCAGGCCCCCACCAATTATCTTTTTTAGGTAAAAAATGAATCCTTTCTTGGGGAATTCCCGCAGACTGCCAAAGCCGGGCTGATTCTTCGTCTTTCGGAGCATCGGTATCACCAGCAAAACAGGTGACGTGAAGGTGTAGAGGATTATATTTTAAAACTTTAGTCAGAAACTCGTAACTCCAGGGAATCATAGTTTCCTTGAAATAGTCTCCAAGAGACCAATTCCCTAACATTTCAAAAAAGGTGTGATGATATTTATCACCGACTTCGTCAATATCGCCGGTACGGACACATTTTTGGACATTAACTAACCGCTTCCCCAAGGGGTGAGGCTGGCCCAAAAGATACGGTACCAGCGGATGCATGCCGGCCGAAATAAACAAGGTAGTTGAGTCATTTTCGGGGACTAGAGAAGCAGAAGGTATCTCCTGGTGGTTTTTTTGGACAAAGAAATCAACAAATTGCTTTTTTAATTCCGAAGCGAGCATATGGAAATTATAACAAAAGAAGAAAGTTACCTGACCTTGGATTTGGTGAAAACTTTGGGCAATGGTTTGACAGTCCGTCTTGACATCCTTTTTGGGGTCGGCTTTTTTAAAAAGAGGTTTACTTTTTCCTTGAGAACAGCCAAAATCCGATCTTTGTCTTTTCGGCAGAGGATGATGGCAATAACCGCCCCGACGATGGCGCCGATTAACAAGCCCAGGAAAAATCCCCTATTTGAGACAGGCCTTGGTTCAGAATGGTGATTCATTGACTATTGGTTGGCTTTTCGCCTTTTGGCGAAAAAGGAATTGAACAATTGAACGCCGTTTTTAAAACCGGCAAAAAATTCGGCCATGGAAGTAAACGGCTGAGTGACGGAGGAAGTTATTAGCTTAGTATCGTCCAAAATGGCGTTGGTCTTGTTGATAGTCTGACGCAACTCCTGAAGAATCATAGCCAGCCAAATGCCGCAGTAGACAATGACGGCAGTAATAATAACGATACTTAAGATAATGACTAGTTGTGTTGGATCCATAGATTCAGTATAGACCAATTAGTGGGAAAATGAAAATTTAAGCCTAGCGGTAAACCTTTTCTACCCTGGTTACTTTACCGTTAGGAGACTGGGACTGAATGACAATTTTTGCCTCCGGGGTTGCAACATTAAGATTTTTTTCAAATTTACCGTTTTGGTCGACAATAACAAGATCGTCGTTGATTCTGACCGTAGCCTCGGGGTCAGTTATGCCGGTGATGGACAATACTCCGGAGGTGGCCGGAGAGAGAGCCGGCCAGGCTACTTCCAACTTGGGTGGTTGATTAAATTTGAAATATTCGTAGACAAGAAAAGAAAGTAAGGCAAAGAGCGTCAAAAATATTAAAAGATAAAAAGTAAATTTAGGAGTGAAAGAAAAGATGTTTTTGGCACGGTAATCACTTTTTCTTTTTTGAGCGAAATCCCTTCTAAACAAACTTAACACTTGTTGACTATTGAGACCCAAAAACTCGGAATAATCTTTGACGATGAGGGAACAGTAGGGCTCTTGAGGAAAAGATTTCGAATCTTCCGCTTCAATGGCCTTGAGATATTTTTCCGGAATTTTGACTTTCTTCGAAATTTCTTCCAGGCTCAAGTCCTTGTCTATCCGGGCGTTTTGAAGTAATGAGGCAGCTTTATACATGGGGCTTATTCGGCTTCAGCGGCTTTGTTGTGAGCTATAAGAATATCGCGGGGCTTGGCACCGTTGGCTGGCCCGACGATACCGGCTCTTTCCAGCTGATCAATTACTCTGGCAGCCCGGGCGTAGCCTAACTTAAGACGTCTTTGAAGAAAAGAGGATGAAGCAATGCCGTTTTCCTGAATAGCTTTAACAGCTTCATCGAAACGATTATCGCGGTCTTCCGATTCCGGTAGACCCATGCCGCCGACTGACTTGCCGGATTTCGAGCTGACTGGCTGGCTGATGACCTGGTCATCATAGTTAGCCGACTTTTTGTTTCTTAGGAATTCAATCAAATTGTTAGTTTCTTTCTCGGAGATGAAGCAACCCTGAATTCTCACCGGTTTGGCTAAATCGGGCGGAATATAAAGCATGTCTCCCCTGCCCAAAAGTTTTTCGGCGCCGGGAGTATCAAGAATTACCCGGGAATCCATCATCGAAGCGACGGCAAAAGCAATTCTGGCCGGAATGTTGGCTTTAATCAAGCCAGTAATAATGTTGACGGACGGCCTTTGAGTCGCCAAAATAAGGTGAATACCGACAGCCCGGGCCATTTGGGCAATCCGGCAGATATTGTCTTCGACTTCGGCCGGAGAAAAAAGCATAATTTCGGCTAATTCGTCAATGAATATTAATATGTAAGGTACAGTCTGAAAACCGGCCTTAATGTTGTAGTCTTCAATATTTTTAGCACCGATTTCGGTAAAGATTTTGTAGCGTCGCTCCATTTCGGAAACAGCCCACTTTAAAGCCGAGACGACTTTTTCGGGCTCGTTGATAACCGGAGTCAGAAGATGAGGGATGCCATTGTAGGGAGTTAGCTCCACCCTCTTGGGATCAACCATAATCATCTTGACTTCTTCTGGGGAAGCCCGGAAAAGAATGGTGGAGATCCATGAATTTATGCAAACCGACTTACCGGAACCGGTTTGGCCAGCGATAAGGACATGCGGCATTTTGGCGATATCGGCAATCTTGGGCTTGCCGGCCACGTCAAGACCTAACGGGACAACGATTTTTGACTTGGCCTGCTTCATGACATCGGACTCAATAATTTGCCGGATGGGGACAACTTCAAGAGACCGATTGGGAACTTCAATACCTACTAAGGCCCGACCGGGAATGGGGGCTTCAACCCTGATTTGGCCACCCGGTGCCGCTAAGGCCATAGCTAAGTCGTTACTCAGCGACATAATTTTGGCTAATTTTGTGCCTAAGGCCACTTCAAGGGCATATTGGGTAACCGAAGGGCTGTTGTTAACTTCTGACACCTTGGTAGTAATGCCAAAGGAGTCGAGGGTTTGCTCAATAACTTGCGCATTTTTGCGGACGTCGCCGCGATCGGCTTTGCTGCCCGGATTGTTGTCAAAAATGGAAACTGAAGGATATTGCCAGATTTGGTTGCCTGACGAGTTGGCCCCGGTCAAAACAGAGAACTGGTTGGCGGTGGCTTGCGGATTTTTTAAAACCGGGTGGATACCAACATAACTCATATCTTCCCTGCTATTCTCCTTTGCCTTATCTTTTGATATCGCGTCCTTGACGGGAAGTTCGGACTGAATGTAAATTGCCTCTTTGGCGTCTTTTGATTTTTTATCTCTTGATTTGGAGTGGGCACCAAGGGTGTATTTCCGAATCACTTGAAATAGTTTAATAACGGATTTGATAATATCGGCAACAGAGGTGTCAAAGAGGACAACAAAGCCAGCGATAAAAAGAAAGCCAAAAATCAGAAAAGTACCGACGGCGTCAAAAAGTGAGACCAGCTGGGCCCAAAAAAATTGACCGGTTAAGCCCTGTTTGAATAAACTTATCAAAGAAATAAACATGATTAAAAAACCTAAAAAGACGTTTGGCTCCTTAAGCGGTGTTTTGATTTTGGCAAAAAGAAAGGACACCAAAACCAAAAGAAAGGGAACAAAAATTGACCCAAATCCAAAGAATGAATTAAGAATTCTGTTGTACTCCGAAGGGATAGGACCAATTTGAAGAAAGGAAAAAATCGACAACAGCGAAAGGATGACAAAAAAAATGAAAAATATGGATTGGACGGTAGAGGGCTTTAAACGAAGTGAAGGGATGAAGCTGGAATGTTTTTTTCGACCACGTTTAGCCATGAATACAGTATATATTAGATATCGGCATTTGGTAAACCAGAAAACGCTGACCGACGAGACTAGGTCAAAAAGAAATTAGGCCGTTTTTTAAGTGTTTAGCGGTTTGGTCAAGGCTGATAATTTCCATTTTCCCATCGGTACGGTTTTTTATTTCTGTACCGCCCGACTCTAGGCTTTTAGAACTAATAACCAGGCGGTAAGGAAGACCAATCAGGTCAGCATCGGCAAATTTTGAACCAGCAGAAATATCGGGGCGGTCATCATAGAGGACTTCGATGCCGGCAGAAGCTAACTGCTGATACAAAGATTGCGCCGATTGGTTCACCGATTGAACATCGAGATTAAGACCAACCAGGTGGACATGATAGGGGGCGATGGCTACCGGCCATTGAATCCCCTGTTCGTCGTGATGAAGCTCAACAACGCAGGCCATAGCCCGACCAATACCTATGCCATAAGAGCCCATGTAAAGGCTTTTTAGCTGGCCATCCTGACCAACAAAATTACCGTTCATCGGCTGACTGTAAGTATAGCCAATGTTAAATATGTTGCCGAATTCAACAGCTTTTTTAAAAACTAAGGAATTCTTTTGACACCGGGGGCACTTGCTTCCTTCTTTGACCTCGGCAATATCGCCTTCAAGCTCGCAGGTAAAATCACGACCGTAATTTACATTTATGGAGTCGGTGTCTTCTTCCTTCTGGCCACCAATAAAATTATGGACAGTTTTAAGAGACAAATCACCAACATAGACCGCTTTATGGCCCCAACAGTGGACCCAGCCCGGCTTGGTGCCCATTTTTTTTAGATCTTCTTCGGTAGCCGGCTCCAGATCACCTTTGGCACCATAAACCTTAGCCAATTTAGCTTTATTGACAGCCAGGTCGCCACGGATGACAGCAATGACAAGCTGACCATCGCTGTCTTTGTAAACTACATTTTTTAGATAATATTCTTTGGCTTTCTTGTAGTGTTTAATATTGTCTTCCATGGTTTCGACCCACGCCGGCTGATTGATTATCTGCATCGGGTTTTGAGGTTCGTCCAGATTGACCGGAGTATAAACAGTAGAAGCGGTTTCTAAATTCGCGGCATAACCACAGACACATTTAACAATCGTATCTTCGCCTACCTCTGATTCGACCATAAATTCATGAGAGATCGAGCCACCAATAGCCCCATTGTCGGACTCAACAATAGTAACTTCTAGCCCTAGTCGGTGAGCGATATTTAAATAAGACTGGCGGTATTTTTCGTAGGTAATTTTTAGGTCGGCTTCGTCGCAGTGGAAGGAATAAGCATCTTTCATAACAAATTCCCGAACCCGAAGCAGCCCACCGGAGGGACGGGCTTCATCACGAAACTTCTGGGAAAACTGATAAATATTTATGGGGAGGTCTTTGTAAGTGGGGTTTAGCTGGTTTACCAGATCCATCATAATAACTTCGGCGGTAGCGCCAAGGGTAAATTCGGAGCCATTCCGATCGGTTACCCGCATCATCGAAGCCCCAAACTTTTGGTCGCGTTTTGCCTGCCGCCAAATTTCGATTGGGTGAAGGGTGGGTACAATTAATTCCTGGGCACCGGTTTTTTCAACCTCCTCGCGGATGATTTTTTCGATTTTTCGGGCAACCCGAAGACCAAGTGGAAGCAAAGTGTAACGACCGGCGGCCAACGGCCGAATGAAACCCGCCTGGAGAAGATAACGGTGACTAGCGGCAGTAGCGTCGCGAACGACGGATTTAGTGGCTTTGCCAAAAAGTTGTGAGTAGAGCATTAGCTATTTTACTATTTTTATTTTAGACCTCTATTACCAAGGGAAGAACCATGGGCTGGCGGCCGGTTTTGTCAAAGATGATCTGTTCGGTGTGGGCCTGAATTTCCTGACGGACAAAGTCGAAGTTAAGAGGTTGGCTACTAACTTCTTTAAATTTAGCAATTACTTCGTCTTTAATATAATTTATTAGGTCAGTGTTTTCTTTCATGAATACAAAACCGCGGCTTAAGATCACCGGATCTTTGTCGAGCTGGCCAGTGACCCCGTTAACCAAAAGTACCAGGGTAAACATGCCGTCTTCGGCCAACAGCTTGCGGTCACGGAGGACGGTTACCCCAACGTCGCCGACACCCAGGCCATCTATGAGTACTTTTCGGAGCGGGATGTGGGTGTTGGTGTCATAAGTCCCGTTACCATGGAAAGTAACCGCCGAGTCATAATCAGGACTAATCAACTGATCCGGGGTGAAACCAAGAGTTTTGGCCAAGTTTTGATAACTTCTGATGTGGCGATAATTGCCACCAATGGGCAATAGGAATCTGGGATTAACCAGATTGATAAGAAGGGCATGTTCTTTTTGGTAGCCGTGACCCGAAACATGCAATTCTTCCTTGTCGCCATAAGTAACTTCGGCGCCCATTTTGGACAGAGTATCGATCATGTTGTAGATGTTGGAGGTGGTGCCGGGAATATAGTCGGGTGAAGAAAATATCACCCGGTCGTTAGGTTTTATTTTGATTTTGTGCTTGCCCATGATCATTTTACTTAAGGCCGATTCCGGCTGACCGGCAAAGCCGGCCACTAAAAAGATCAGCTTATTATCAGCAAAGTTTTTTATCCTCTCCGGGGAAACGATGTCGGCGTCTTTGAGGTCAAGATAGCCCAAATCCTTGGCTATCCCAATCGCCCGGTCGACCGAAAGCCCAACTATGACTATTTTTCGACCACAACTTTTGGCGTATTCAATAGCCTGACCCCAACGGACTATGTTGGAAGAAATTGAAGTAACAAACACCCTGCCCTTGGCAGTGGTAATTTCTTTTTTAAAATTTTCGGCAATAGAGCTTTCGGAGGGAGAAAAGCCTTCGTGATCCGAACCAAGACAATCAGACAAAAGACAGACTACCTTCTTATCGCCGACACGGGCAATTTGACGAAAATCGGCTTGCTTGCCATCCAAGGGGAACAAATCAAATTTAAAATCAGACCCGTGGTAAAAGATGCCGATGGGAGTGGAAATAGCTAAGTGAAAAGTATCTGGAATAGAGTGAGTAACCCGAATCGGCTGGACGTCAAAAGCTCCCCGAGCTATCGGACTACGGCCGTCGTAGGTGGTCATTTGGCCACGGATGTTAGTCTCGGCTAGTCGGGCTTGAATAAAGGCAGCAGCTAATTTGGGAGCGAAAATTGGAATGCCGCTACCCAGCTGGGGAAGGACAAAACGAATGGCGCCGATATGATCTTCGTGACCGTGAGTGATAAAGATTCCGAGAATCCGATCTTTCTTGTCTTTCAGATATTGAGTGTCAGGAATTTGAAGATCGACCCCAAAGGCATCTTCTTCGGGGAAGCCAACGCCACAGTCGACAATAATTATTTGGCTTTTTGATTGGTCGCCGTTGGGGATATATTCATAGACGAACATATTTTGGGTAACATCGCCGAAGCTGCCCAAAGAGGCAACCCGGACAGAATCAAACGGCTGGTTAAACTGCCGTACCGGATTATTGGGTTGGGAAAAATTTAAAGGAATGGGATTGCGCGGCTGTTGCCGAGCTAATGAATTTTTTTTGGTAAACATAATTTATTGAGTGTTTAAATAATTTTTAATGGTTATAAAGTCGGTTTCTAAGGCCCGGAGCATTGAGCCATTTCGGAGACCAGCCGAAGGGTGATACACCGGGATAAGGATAAAATGAAGATCCTGCCAGAGAATCTTTTTTACCTGGCCGTGCACCTGACTGATTGAATCAGTCGGTAAAAAATAATTAAGAGCAAAACGGCCAAGAGTTATGACTACCTTGGGCTGAATGACTTTGAGTTGGGCCTTAAGGTAGGGGGTGCAAACTTTGATTTCGTCCGGCAAGGGGTCGCGATTATCCGGAGGACGGTGCTTAAGAATGTTACCGATAAAAACATCCTGGCGGTTAAGGCTAATTGAAGCTAAAAGCTTGTCGAGTAATTTACCGGAGTTGCCTACAAACGGTAAGCCCTGCTGATCTTCAAAATAACCCGGAGCTTCACCGATAAAAAAAATCCGGGCTTCGGGATTACCATCACCGGGAACCCCATGGGTAGCGGTCTGGTAAAGCGGACACTTTTGGCACTGCTCGACAAGATTAGCGATATATTTTAACTTTTGGAGATTGGTAGACATTAAGGTTAGTGCAAAATCTCTACACCGGGGCAGTTGATTTTTACCCAGTCGAGATATTCTTTGGTGCAGAATTTTTTTAAATGATCAGCGACTATGGGCATACAGTTGTGGTATTTAGTTTTGGGACAACTGAAAGTAGGCTCGGAAAAGTCCTGATCCGTAAATCTAAAGGTGGAGAGGATTTGGAGTAAATAGTTGTTGTGTGCGGGGCTATATAACCATTTATCGTTGTACTGAAAATTAAAATAGATTGATCTTTGAGGATTTGTTTTGCTAGTAATAATACCCCCGAGAATATTGGGATTCTGTTCCAGATAAAAAATATTCTCATCATTACTAAAAACTAAATTGGGATGGTGACTATCAGAAATAGCTTCTGACATTTCGAAAAAATTGATAGTAAGTCCGTGTTTTCTCCCACAGTCCTCAGACTGAGAGGAGCATCTTTGAACATAAGCACGGTCACTTTCCTGATAGTGAATAAGCGTCAGGTCCTTACCGGCACTATTGGGAATTATCTGATTTGGCTCATCGATTTTTGCTTCGAGATTTTCAAAAATAGGGGAATATTTAAAGGAGTAGCCGTTACCTTGGTTAGTGTAATACAACCAGTTAGCTGGAGGTGTGGGTAAAATAATTTCCGGGATTCTACCAATAGGGGTCGGGGTTGGAACTTGGGTGGGTAAGGGAGAAGGTATATTTTTTTGATAGTTCAAACTAGTGACTTTGGAATCTAAAGAGGAAATTACTTCCTGCTGATAAGCAACAAAAGCCAAGGTAAAAAGAAAAATTACGGCTAGAAAAAAGGTTAATAATTTAGATCGAAGACGAGAGTCGTGGGGATTCATAGGAGTATGGCAATCAATAATAACTAGATTTAAATAATATTTGATATGGATTTCATGGGGAATTTACCACTGGGGCATGAATTTCTTAACGTTAGTCTCATCAATCAACAGTGACTTAAGCTGGCCTTCAAAAATCAGCCGGGCGGTTTTGCGGCAAAGGCCTTCGATGTTGCGTTTTAGAGTTCTAACCCCGGCATCGAAGCCCAGGGGACGGACAATCTGGAGCCATATATCGGAGGAAATCTGAAGCTCGGACGGGCTAATACCCGACTCAGTCATAGCCCGGGGCAAAAGATAATCACGGCCAATGGCAATTTTTTCTTCATCGGTATAGGACGGCATTTGAAGGACCTCTAACCGATCCATAACAGCGGTGGCAATTCTGGTAGTATTGTTGCAGGTAGCGACAAAAAGGGCCTGGGACAAATTAACCGGATAATCTATATAATGATCGACAAAATTTGAATTTTGTTCCGGGTCAAGTAATTCGACCAGGACGCCCATGATAGTGTTGAGAGCGTCATCGGCTACCCGGTCAATTTCGTCCAAAAGGATTACCGGATTATTAGTTTTACAGCCTATAAGCCCTTTAACTATGTGGCCGATTTCGGCATCAGCGTAGGTTCGGGATTTGCCGCGAAGATAAAAGGGATCACCCAAACCGCCAAAAGGAATCCGTATCAACTGGCGGCCCAAAACCGAAGCGATAGACTTGGCCATGGTAGTTTTGCCAGTTCCGACCAGGCCGACAAACAACAAAACCGGAGCTCCAAACCGGATATCCGGCTGACGGTTTTTTTGAAGAGCCAGAATGGAAACGTATTCCAATATCCTTTCTTTGACGGTATCCAGGCCGTAATGACCTTCGTTGAGCTTTTCTCTGGCATAATCTAAATCAAGGATATCCTGACTTTGGGTATACCAAGGAATGCCACAGACCACGTCGATATATTTTGAAGCAGTTTGAAAATTCTGCCAGAAAGTATCGCCGGAGTTGGCATTTATGGCCAGCTGGGCAAAGATATCGTCCAGCTTAGCGGACATACCTTCGGGAAGTTTGACAGTTTTGGTTTTGGCTACCAATCGGTCAATAGCACCGGCAGGCGTTAAATTATCGTCCATTAATTTCAGTATACATTAAAATCCCGGAGTTAGCGTCTTGGCCGACTTGAACGCAAATCAGAGTTAAATCTGCCAAAGTTCCGATTACCGCCACCGAAACCTGTCCGACTTGGAGGACCGGGGCTTCGTTCCTCGCCCTGGTGAGTGTTTTTGAATTCCGGAGCAGCCAGTTTTATTTGATGGTTATCGTTAAAGCCGCTAATTTTGACCTTAAGCCGATCTCCGATTTTGATGATGGCGGAAGGGTCGGAGATAAAACCTTGAGCCATTTCGGAGACGTGAAGCAGAGCTTCGCGGCCGGGTAAAAACTCAATAAAGGCACCGTAGTTTTCTACCCGTGTAACGATGCCGTCATATTCCTCCCCGATCTGGACATCCTTAATCATTGATTCGATTTCGTAAGCAGCGGCATTGACCTGATCAATATCGGGTGAAGAAATCGAGGCGTTACCAAAATCATCAATATCGATTTGGACTTGGAATTTGGCCATTAAAGCCTTGATGGTTTTACCACCAGAGCCAATGACTTCGCCGATTTTGTCTTCCGGTAATTTGACTAACCGGATTTTTGGAGCAAAGGGTGAAAGGGTGGGCCGCGGGGAAGAAAGTACTTGGGAAATTTTGTCTAGAATAAAGAGCCTGGCTTTGGTGCTGGCAACAAAGGTATCTTTAATCATTTCTAGAGTTAAGCCTGCCCGTTTAATATCCAGCTGGATAGCGGTAATACCGGTTTTGGTGCCGGTAATTTTGAAATCCATATCACCAAAATGATCTTCGATACCGGCGATGTCGGTAAGTAAAAGATAGTCATCCGCGCCACCGGAAACCATGCCGATAGAAATTCCGGCAACCAGATCTTTTATAGGTACACCGGCGTCAAGAAGAGATAAGGTGGAGCCACAAGTAGAAGCCATCGATGAGGAGCCGTTTTGAGAAAGAACTTCGGAGGTGAGAGCAATAGTATACGGAAATTCTTCCTCTGACGGAATAACCGGCAATAATGCCTTTTCGGCTAAGGATCCATGACCGATTTCCCTTCTGCCCGGCCGGCCGAACCGTCCAATTTGAAAAGTGGAAAAAGGCATGGCTGAATAATAGTGGATGTATCTTTTGGTGGTTTCGCCAGTTGAATCCTGCAAAAATTGTTTTTCGGCCAAAGATCCTAGGGTGGTGACGGTGATGGCTTGGGTCAAACCACGCTGGAACATGGCTGAACCATGAACACAAGGCAAAACGCCAACATCAATCGTCAGGGGACGGATTTCATCGAGGGCCCTTTTGTCGTAACGGATTTTGGTAGTCAGGGTGTGCTGCCTAAAAGCTTGTTTAAGCACCGTATCGACAGCCATCATCAAAATATTGGGATTAATTTCTTTGGAGTCGATTTTTGGCTGATAGATGCCAGTAATCTTATCTTTAATAACCGCCTCGTCAGCGACATGCTTACCATCGGCACCGGTTTCTAAAAAGTCTTTGATGTCGGTGGTTAGGTGCTTTTCGACCTCGGCCAGAAGTTCCTGGCTGGGGGCGAATTTTTCGAATTCAACTTTTTTCTTGGAACATTTTTGAACGAATTCCATCAGCTGCTGGTTGACCTTTTGACCAACCTCATA
The DNA here is from genome assembly GCA_041663285.1 of Candidatus Shapirobacteria bacterium. GTDB lineage: Bacteria > Patescibacteriota > Microgenomatia > UBA12405 > UBA12405 > UBA1435. The sequence goes on along the minus strand of JBAZSP010000001.1, from coordinate 139,709 downwards.
GGCTGATTCAATGCCGTTTAAAACGGTGGCATTGTCGATAATTGAGGCTCCGGCTTCGATCATGTTAATCCCCTCCGGACCGACGCAGATAAGCAAATCCATTTGTGAATCCTTAAGTTCGGTAAGGCTCGGGCTGATTATCGGCTGGCCGTTTTTGAGACCTACCCGAATAGCCGAAACAGGTGAGCTAAAAGGAATGTCGGAAATAGCTAGGGCAGCAGACGAAGCTAAAAAGGCTGGAATAACAGCATCGTGCTCTTTGTCATTACTTAGTACAGTAGCGACTAGCTGGACTTCATTTTGAAAACCAGCAGGAAAAAGAGGTCTGACTGAACGGTCAATAATCCGGCCGTAAAGAATGGCGGTGTCGGTTGGGCCACCTTCACGCTTAATCCATTTACCCCCCTTGATCAGGCCACCAGCATATAATTTATCGACAAATTCGACTGAAAGTGGAAAATAGTCTTTTGACTCATCAACTTTGCCCATAACCACAGTAGCCAGAACCACAGTATTGCCGTAACGGGCAACTACCGAGGCGTTGGTTTGAGGAGCTAATACTCCGGTTTCGAGACTAATAACTGTATCTCCAACTTGGATATCTTGAGAAATTTTATTCATGAAAATAGAAAACGATTAAACTAATAGATTATAGACAACCCGAACATTATTTTTTCAGACCAAGATCCTTTATGATTTTGGAGTAACGGTCCGGATTATGATCAGATAAATAGCGAAGAAGCCGGCGTCTTTTGGCAATTTTACTTAAAATACCCCTTTTGGCCGGAGAATCATGCTTGTTGTCGGTAAGATGGGATTGGAGCTTTTCGACTTCCTTGGAGAGAATCGCAACCTGAATCTCGGGAGAACCGGTATCGCCTTTGGCTTGAGCAAACTTAGTAATTATTTCCTGCTTTTCGTCTTTAGTTAATGCCATAAATTAGTCGCTGATACCGGTAATAATAAAATAAGTTTGAGAAAGGCTACCCAAACACCGGCAAAAGAGCGTGAGAGGATTATAACATAACTAGAAATCACTATCTTTGTTCGTGTCTACAACCACTCCGGTATCTCTAACGTCACACCTACCACAAGATCCTCCACCTTGACGGGGAGATAGCCCTCGGCAATTTAGTATTCCGCTGATTCCTGTGTCCTTGATAACTCTAACGAAGTTTTCTATATCCAAAACACGTCGTCCATAGGCTTGAAAGGAGGGATTGCTTGGGGGACGATTTTTTAATTTACAACCTTTGGGGACCTGCGCTTCTGTTAAAAACCTTCTGAGCTGCTCACTATTATATCTGGGCGGCATATAGAAATTATTTATTAATTGATAATAAAAATAATATTAATATTTTTTAATCCCAAATTTTCTGCAACAAACTGATTGGTAAGGAAAAGCATCGACCCTGCTGGCTTAATTTACGCCCATGGGATTGGGTTTGTTGGAACCTGGTACAAAAGAACCGGATTTTTCGACACTTTCGATTGGAGTGACTTCGGCGGGAATCGGAGGATTTTCCGGCTGGGTAGCCCGTAAGCAGATGGCACCGGCCTCAAAGGTTTCCGGGGAGACATTGACCGAAAAAGACTGGGTGGCAACCCGTAGACCGATAAGTAAATTCTTGCCGGAATCAGGATCAAGCTGAAGGCCTGACATGGGCAAAAGAAAAGTAAAAATTTCGGAAAAAGGAGCATCGGGGTCAATGACGCTGGTCTTGGCCCAGGCTTTGTTGATGCTAACCGGAGAAATGAAGATCCAGTTACCCTTTTCGGTAATGTTGGCAGACGGACCAAGGGCGGTTTCGTCACCCAACATAAAGCAGAGATCGGCTGAAGCCGACTGGTTATTTACCGAAATTTGGTCTTCGTTGATTTTGGGCGAGTTAGTTTTGGTTTTGACAACCAGATTTAACCGGCCTCCATCGTCGTTATAGGAAACAGCTTCAATCTGGTCGAGGGGATAGTTCAATGAAACCGTCAGATTATTGGCACTGACGACATCGGTGAGCAGTTCCAAGCCACTCAATTTAGAATAATTATTGTCGGTTTTTTGGGGGCAATATACTTTAGTCTCAATATTTTTCTTTTTTAAAGCTAAGGCTAAGGCTAGTCCGGCGCCAATACTATCAACACTCATTTGGGGAATTACCACCAGTGCGGTTTTGACATTCCCTAAGAGGTTTTTGATTTGACCGACATTATAATTTTTCATATTTTGAGTATTTACAAACAGGCTAACCTTACTTGGTTCAAGTTGACTAGTGTTGGTCCTGTTCATAACTAATCGTCACTCTTATAGGCTATTATAACATCATTAATTTTAAAATCAACATAAGGCTTAAAAGTCATACCACCGTCCATCCCCATCTTAACCTTGTCGACAACGGATTTGGCTTGGTGGATACCTTCAATCCGGGTATCCTTGATTATTTTTCCAGCCCGCTGCAGATGAACTTGGTCACCCTTGGCAAGCTCACCTTTGGTCACCTGAACCCCGGCAATCCGGTTTTTTTCGATCTTAAATTCGGCTTTAATACCCGCCTCACCCAAAACAGTCTCGTTGATAGTCGGCTCCAGAAGCTTTAAAACTTGGCCCTGAATATTGTCGATAATTTCATAAATAATCTTGGAATCAAAAATCTTCACTTGGCTGTTTTGGGCCAGAGTTTTGACGTTTTTGGGAACCGATATATTGAAGGCAAAGATTTCGGCTTGGGATGTTTGGGCTAAGAAAATGTCGTTATCAGTAACCGGCCCAATCCCGGAAGCGATAATTAGAACATCGTCGGGCAGGCAACCGAGGATAGCTTCAAGGGTACCCCAACATCAGCTTTTAAAATAATGGGGAGTTGGGGCTGGCCGGGAGTATGGGCTTTAGAGGTGACAGAAAGGGACAAAGCCGGGTTCGGTACAACCGGGGAAGCTGTAAGCAAACCACCGGCCAGAGGTGCCTGGCTAAATCCAAGAATTTCGACGGGGACACTGGGGCCAGCGGACGGAATGTTCTGGCCTTGATAATCAATCATGGCTTTAATCTTTACCGGCGCTTCACCATAAAATATGGTATCGCCAATATTTATAATTCCCTTTTTAACCACCATGACAGCTACCGGACCACGGTTTTTGTCAACCCGGGACTCAATTACTATCCCCTCAAACGGAGCATTTTCTTCAAGCTGTAACTCTAAAAGTTCGGCATTTAAAATTACCATCTCTAAAAGTTTGGGGATGCCTTCGCCAGTCTTGGCGGAAACCGGAATACAGGCTAATTGACCGCCATAGTCTTCGGGGGTAAACCCAAGCTCTACCAGCTGGCCTTTTACCTTATCCAAATTGGCACCGGGAAGATCGATCTTGTTAATGGCAACGATAAACGGCAGGTTGGCTTTCTTGATAATATCGATACATTCTTTGGTTTGGGCCATTATTCCATCTACGGCCGAAATAACCAGAATTACAATATCGGTTACCTGAACTCCGCGAGTCCGCATTTGGCAAAAGGCGGCATGGCCAGGGGTATCGATAAAGGTGATGACGGATGTTTGGCCTTGAGCTAATTGCACTTTTGCCTGGTAGGCGCTGATATGCTGGGTTATGCCGCCGGCTTCTTTGGCCCAGACTGAAGTACTACGGATTTTATCAAGAAGAGTCGTTTTGCCGTGATCAATATGCCCCATTATAGTAACTATGGGCGGGCGATAGGTAATATTTTTATCCGATTTAGCCATATAATAGAGTATAAAAAATACTAATGCCGGTTTATTTTTTGGTTTCGGAGATCACTTTTATCTCTAAACCAACCAGCTCCCCTGCCAAGCGTACATTTTCTCCGCCTGAACCAATTGCCAGAGCTAACTGATCTTCCGGGACAGAAACAGTGGCAACTCCATCACCAATGTCAACAACTTTAGCATTATTGGCCGGAGATAAGGCCTGAACAATAAATTGATTAAGATTTTTAGAATAAGGAACGACGTCTACTTTTTCGCTTTGAGGCAGCTCGTTTAAAACAGATTGAATCCGGGTACCTTTTTGGCCGATACAGGATCCGACCGGATCAATGCCAGGCTGGCTGGAGGAGACAGCAATTTTGGTTCTCTCGCCGGCAGTCCGAGCGATGACTTCGACGTTTACCGAATGGTTACCAACTTCGGGTACTTCCCTAGCCAAAAGCTGCTTAATGAACTCGGGGTCCCGGCGGCTTAGAATAATATCGGAACGGCCTAACTCATCTTGGGCTATAGTTTTGATTAAGAAAAGTTTCCGTCCACCTAAGATCAAGGTTTCACCCCTGATTTGCTCATCTTTGGGACACACACCTTCTGTTTTGCCTATACCAACGGTTATTTTGTATGGATCAACTTTAAGGACGGTGCCGGAAGTAAGCGTCCCCAGCCTTTTGCGATAATCAGAGATGAGAGTTTCTTTTTCGGCTTCGTGGATTTTTTGATCGATAACCTGCTTAGCAGTTTGAGCGGCAATCCGGCCAAAACCTGGAGGAGTAACGTCGGTTTTTTTACCGTCTTCGTCTAAGCGGTAAACTTTGAAAGAGCCGGTTTCCGGGGTTAATTCAACAGTAAAATTATCTTCTTCAGGGATGGTGACTCCATGCTCTTTTTGATCGCGTTTATAGGCCGAAATTAAACCCAGCTCAATTGAATCCAGGATTGATTGGACGTCAATATTGCGCTCGCCGGCAATTTGAGCCACGGCGGCGGCGAATTCGGTTTTCGGTAATTTTTTTAGATCCATAATTGTCCTTTAGGTGTTAATAAAAATGGGGACGGATGCTCGCCCCATTCCAAAAACACTATTTAATTTCCGCAAATATTATAACAGAAAAAAGACCGCTAAAGTTAAACTTATTACCGCAATCGGGTGAAGTAGTTTACGTTGACCGTTTTTGGTTAATTAAGTCGGATTCATTGATAGACTCTAAAGCCAGATGGCCGATGACTGGACGCAATAGGTTTTGACCATTATTTGCCTGTTTTGTGGTATATCTGGTGCAGACCTTCGACGAGAGCGTTTTTCCAGAGAGTTATTATATCCCCAACTCTTTAAGAAGCTCTTTTTGCCGAGCGGTGAGCTTGGCGGGGATAATCACACTCAAACGGATATATAGATCACCAACCCCGTAGCCATTAACATCTTTTATTCCCTGATGGCGAAGGCGAACCAGGGTGTTTGGCTGAGTGCCCGGTTTAACCCGGATTTTTACCGGTTGACTAATGGTGGGGACTTCGATTTCACTGCCCATAATGGCTTGGGTAACAGTAATGTCGACATTAACAAAAACATCGTTGCCTTCACGCTTGAAGGTATTGTCGGGCATAACGTCGATGTAGAGAATAAAATCGGAGAACCTTATCCTTTGGCCATCGTCAACTCCGGCGGGAATTTTGATTTTTTTGTGACTGCCTTCAATAGTTATCTCTTTTTCGACGCCGTTGGCGGCTTCCAAAAAGCTTAGCTGCAGTTTGTATGTCGGTAAGCGTTGGCTACGGTGGGAGGAGGAGTTAAAGCTGGTGCCGAATATTTGTTCAAAAATATCAAAGGGATTACTGAAACCACCAAAATCGAAACCGTTTTCGTCGCCAAAGGGATTCTGGCCACCGGAACTGGTCCAGGTAAAATTGGAAGAGCCGTTTCGGGAGGTGTAAGTGTGACCGCCAAAAGGGCCAGCGGAGCCCGGATCGAAAGCAGCATGGCCATACTGGTCGTAAGCTGATTTTTTTTGGTCATTTGAAAGAACCTCGTAAGCCTCATTGATTTCTTTGAATTTTTCCTCGGCATCAGCAGATTTATTCCGGTCTGGGTGCCACTCAAGGGCTTTTTTTCGATAGGCGGACTTGACCTCGTCTTTGGAAGCCGACTTGGCCACACCTAGGATTTCGTAAAAATCACGTTTCATATTTTTTTATATAACTATACTGTAGAGACGCCAGATCTGGCGTCTCTACAACTTAACAAAAAGACACATGATTATGCGTCATTAAGTTTTATTTTACAATCTCCCCTTCTTCGGTACGTCGAATGAGGTATAAATGATATGTTAGTTAACTGTCTTAATTACCAGGATACGGTACTAACTTACTGCCACCTAGACTCTTGATTTGGGCGTTCACCGTACCGGTTGCCCCCTTAAGTTCTTGTTGCAGCGTTTTTAAAGTAGCTGGGTTATTAGTATCAGTGTAGAAAGTAACCAAGGTAACATGCCTTTCATCAGTACCAACCCCAGCCAAGTGAAAAACCGCCAGGCGAACAACGGGAAGTCTTTCGGATAGAGCAGCATGTAATAAACCACCTTGAGCAACAGCAACTAGTGCACGTCCGGTACTATCGACTTGTTCTCCTTGGGCATGTTCATAAAATAATCCCGTAGGGCAAAGACCCGGATCGCTAATTTTATTTCGGTTTATTTTTCTAATGCTATCTGTAACTTGCGGTTTAAGTCTGCCAAGATCTTCCCAGTAAGGGCCTGGAGAATATCCAGCATCTTTTTCGACTGCTCTGTTCATCTTTGTTTTAATAATTAATTATATTTATTTTACAATCTCCCCTTCTTCGGCGTCTTTGTCGGATTTTTTGGTGTCTTTACCTTCTTCCGGCTGGGGTGGCTCCTGACCTTGCTGGCCTTCTGCAGTTTTGGGCGGCTCTGACTGATACATCGCAGCGCCAATGGTTTGTAGAATTTGAGTTAATTCTTCAGCGGTCTTGTCGAAATCGTCTTTTTTGGCATCTGCCTTGGTCAAGACATCCTTGCTGGATTTAAGCTTTTCCTCAACCTTGGCTTTATCTTCGGCTTTTAATTTAGAGCCGAACTCCTTCAATGACTTCTCACCCTGAAAAATCACCGCGTCCAGCTTGTTTTTACTTTCGGCCAGATCGTGCTTTTCCTGATCTTCCCGGGCATGGACATCGGCCTCCTGCTTCATTTTTTCAACTTCGTCTTTGGTCAGGTTAGTGGCGTTTTGGATAGATATTTTTTGTTCTTTATTGGTGCCTTTGTCTTTGGCAGTGACATTTAAAATTCCATTACTATCGATATCGAAGGTGACTTCGATTTGGGGAATACCGCGGGGGGAAGGGGGAATGCCGTCGAGGACAAAGCGGCCAAGCGACTTGTTGTCGGTGGCCATGGGACGTTCACCCTGGAGTATGTTGATTTCTACCTGAGGCTGATTGTCGGAATAGGTGCTAAAAACTTGCGATTTTTTGGTGGGAACAGTAGTATTCCGATCAATTAAAGGCGTTTTGATACCACCGGCCGTTTCGATGCCGAGAGTTAAGGGGGTAACATCAAGCAGAACTATGTCTTTAACTTCACCGGTAAGGACAGCCCCCTGGACAGCAGCGCCGATGGCGACTACTTCGTCCGGATTTACGGTAGTATTTAGCTCCTTACCAAAAAATTCTTTGACCACTTCCAGCACTTTGGGCATACGGGTCATGCCGCCGACCATAACTATGTCAGAGATTTCGGACTTGGACACACCGGCGTCTTTGAGACATTTTTCGACCGGCCCGATAGTACTTTGGATAAGGTCGTCGACCATTTTTTCTAGTTCAGCCCGAGTTAACTTGGTGGTTAAATGAAGAGGCTGGCCGTCTTTTTGGGTAATGAAGGGTAGGTTAATTTCGGACTCGACGGCATTGGAAAGCTCAATTTTGGCTTTTTCGGCGGCCTCACGGACTCTTTGGAGGGCTTGAGGATCCTTGGTCAGATCAACCCCATTTTCTTTTTGGAACTTTTCAAGCAACCAAGAGCTGACGCGCTGATCAAAGTCATCACCACCTAAAAAGGTATCACCGTTGGTGGCTTTAACCTCGAAAACACCATCACCGATTTCCAAGACAGAGATGTCAAAGGTACCTCCACCTAGGTCATAGACAGCAATAATTCCTTTCTTCTTTTTGTCTAAGCCGTAGGCCAATGAGGCGGCGGTTGGCTCGTTAACAATTCTTTTTACAGTCAAACCGGCGATTTCGCCAGCCTGTTTGGTGGCCTGACGCTGGGAATCGTCAAAGTAGGCCGGGACGGTGATGACGGCATCAGTTATTTTTTCACCTAAATACCTTTCGGCGTCGGCCTTGGCTTTTTGAAGTATCTTGGCCGAAATTTCCTGAGGGGTAAAAATTTTCCCATTGATTTCAACAGCTGCCATATTGTCTTTGCCGGCAACAATCTTGTATGAGGAAATTTTTTGGGTTTTTTTGACTTCAGCGTCATCAATACGACGCCCCATAAGGCGCTTAACACTATAAACTGTATTGGTCGGGTTTAAAACCATTTGCCTTTTAGCTAAATCACCAACCAGGCCTTTGACTGGCTCGACCACAGAAGGGATGACGTTACGGCCTTCGGAAGTTAATATTACTTTAGGCCGGCCGGCTTCCATAACTGCAACACAGGAGTTGGTGGTACCCAGATCGATACCGATAATTTTGTTTGGCATATTTTATTTAATTTCTAATTTAAAATTTATAATTTCTAATAAATTTCTAATGTTTAATTTGTTGTTTAACAAAATTAGCAGCTACGGTAAAAAAGTTTATAAATATTAAGATACGGCAGTGCCGGAAGGAGACGAGGCCGGAATAGCGGTATCTCCCCGACCGACAACTACCTGAGCCGGACGAAGGCACTGGCTATTTAAAGAGTAACCTTTTCGCTTTACGGTCATCACCATGTCTTTTTCACCCGAAGCGGCTTCTACACACTCCATCGTGAGAGGATCAAACTGGTCACCAACCTTGACATTGATTTCTTCCAACCCTTCTGACTTGAGGACCGATAAAAATTTATTAATGGTCATTTGTAATCCTTGGTCTTCGAGGTGTGTGTGGGCTAACAATAAATCATCAAGAACCTCTATCATTTTAGATATAATCGAAACCGACGCCAAAGTGGCGTAAATCTGGCGTTGGGATTCAATTCTTTTTTCCAGGTTGGCATAGTCGGCCAGAGAACGTTTCCAGCTCTCTTCCAGTTCGGCTGCCCGACTTTCCAATTCTTTTATTTTTTGACTTGAGCCGGCTGAAATATCAACGGCCGGTTTTTTTACAATTTTCATAATAAAAAAGCAGTCGGTTAACGGGTAATTGTAGAGACGAGCTCCGCCAGATAATCGACCAGGGGGATAACCCTTTGGTAATGAAAACGGGCGGGACCCATGACACCAATAATCCCGCGATGCGGCCCGGCCTCGTAGGTTTGGTAAACAAAACCACAGGGTTCAAGATGCTCCATTCCCAAGTCCTCGCCGATTAGTAAATGAATTATACGATTGTCCTGGCCTTTGCTGCTAACTTTGTTGATAATGTCGAACCAGTAGGTAGTATTGTCAATAAGGGAAAGAACAGTCTTGGTAACGTCGATATTGTAGAACTCCGGCTCCTCGAGCAAATTTGAGGCTCCGTAATTGTAGATGTCACCCTGGTCGGTAGTGGAAATTGCCATGCAGCGGGTACGGTTGGCAAGTTCTTTGGTTGTCTCTTTAAGAAGTTTTTGAAATTCATTACGGTAGTCCCAAATTTTTTCTTTGGTGCCAATCTCTTCGTTGATCGACAGAGTTTTGGGGGTCATTAAATTGCGGACGTAGTACTTAAGACCCATTGAAGTCGGCCCGCGGCCGGCTGAAAGATGGCTTTTTTTAAGATATCCAAGTTGGGTTAGGGCTGACATTTCGTTCCTAATAGTGGCTGAAGAAATCCCCAAACTATATTTTTTTTCCAGTGTTTCTGAACCGACAGGAGAAGCTGTTTCAATAAATTCCTCGGTAATGCATTTTAGAATTTTGATTTGGCGCTGGCTTAAATCGGGCATGTTAGCAATATAATAATGGGAGTGCTAAACAGTGTCAAGGGGTATGTTTTGAAGAGAAGAGTAAGAAAAGGGAAGCAAACATGGCGATAGTCAGGCAGATGTTTTGGAGGGTAAGAAGGCGGGTTAGTGATAATAGCGGCCATGCCAGTATAAAAAAAGCCAGCCAAAGAGAAAGTTTTGTTTTTTGGGTCAGCATCTTGACGGACAAAAATACGGCCATAAATAATAGGCCAAAAAGTCCGAATATGTTCGGAATGCTTAAGGGAGGAATAAAAAATATGTAGAGGAAAGTAAGTAACCAAAACAGAATAATAAAACTTAGCAAAAGATTTTTGGGAAAGAATTTTTTGGGAAGTGAAGTGTTTCGGTACATCAAGTTTCGCTTTTGGGTAACTCCGGAAATAATGGAGGAGGTGTCGCTAATTCGGGACCGTCAGATAGAGTTTGGACCTTATTCAACCTGGAGGCTATGTTGCGCGACTTTGACGAGGCGTCGGTTATGACATTGCTGGCTTCCTGTAGTTTTTTCTGGGTTTTGTCGAGCAGGTCGCCAAATAAGCTAAACTCTTTCCGGACAGTACCCAAAACCGCCCAAACTTCGGAAGACCTTTTTTCGACAGTCAACACCCTAAAACCCATTTGGAGGCTATTTAAAAGGGCTGTGATAGTGTTCGGTCCGGCGACAGTAACCCGAAATTGTCTTTGGATAGTATCGATTAAGGGTTGGTTTTGGGTAACTTCGGCGTATAAACCTTCAATTGGCAGATAAAGGATGGCAAAATCGGTGGTGTGAGGCGGATCGATGTATTTGTCAAAAATGTATTTGGCTTCGCCCTTAACCCGATTTTCGAGGGCCTTGGAGATGGTGTCTATTTGAGCCAGGTCACCACATTTTTGGACGTCCAGCAAACGCTGGTAGTCCTCTAGGGGGAATTTGGAATCAATCGGCAACCAGCAAGGAGAGGCCGGATCGTTTTTACCGGGGAGCTTGATGGCAAATTCTACCCGCTCATTACTCCCCTCTTTTACGGCCACATTTTTGCCGTATTGCTCGGGAATAAGGATTTGTTCCAAGAGGTTGTTAAGCTGAACTTCGCCCCAAGTGCCACGGGTTTTAATGTTGGTTAAAACTTTATTAAGAGTATCAACTCCGGTAGTTAAAGATTTAATTTCGCCCAGATTTTTGTAGACAGATTCCAGCTGAACACTAACCTGCTTGAATGATTCGCCCAGACGTTTTTCGAGGGTGGTTTGGAGCTTCTCATCGACAGTGAGGCGCATTTTTTCCAACTTATCGGTATTGTCTTTTTGGAGGGATTCAAGCCGCTTTTCGACTGACTCCCGGACCTGGTTGAGGCTGATACTAATATTATTAATGAGCTGATCGAGTTTTTGACCAAAATTATGGAAATTGAGATTTTGGGAATCGGAAAAATTCTTGAAGGAGTTGGATAATTCCTGGCGATTGGTGGAAAACTCATCTTTGATTCCCCGACCCAGGCGGTCTTCTATCTCGGCTATTTTTTTGAGGATTTCGTCGGCCCGATTGGATTTGTTTTGGGTTAAAAATAAGTACAACAAGACAATCTGGAGAAAAACAGTGGCGATTAAAAAAATGGTAGACATAAGGATAAACAATATTACCGAACGAAACCCGAATTGGGAAGAGATCAGAATTTATTGGGCAACTCTTCTTACCGACTCGGTGAGGTGGACTAGAAGGTCGTAAGGAATAGTATCGCACTGGTTAGCCATACTTGGTAAAGAGTTTTTGTCGGATGGATTTGAACTGATAATCTCAACCGGGTCGAACAATTGCGGGTGAGTGTCGAGAAGGTTTACCACAGTTAAATTCATACTGATTCGGCCGATAATAGGTAAGTAGGTATTTTGATATTTAACAAAACCGAGATTGCTTAGCCGACGATCCAAACCTTCAAAGTAGCCAACGGGGATGACGGCATAATTTAAAGACCGGGGAGCGGTATAGGTTAAGTTGTAGCCTACTCTGTCCCCCTTTTTTAGGTGATTGATTTGAGTAATGACTGATTTAAATGTCAGCGCCGGCTGTAACCCGGAAATAGTGCCATAACCATAAAGGCCAAGACCGAGACGGACGGTGTTGATTTGAGTAAGGCAAATCTTGGTAACACCAGCTGTAGCTGAAAGATGAACAAACTTGGGCCTAAAACCTGAAGAGTTGACTAAACTTAAACATCGATCAAAGACTTTAAGTTGGCGGGGGGTATATTTGTCTTTGGGATTATCGGCGTCGGCTAAGTGAGACATAATTCCCTCTAGTTCAATAAAGGGATGTTTGGAAATGAATATTAGATAGTCGGATAAAGTAGCAATGTCTATCCCCTGACGATTTAGGCCGGTGTTGATTTTTAAATGGATTTTTATTGGCTTCCTCAGGCTGGCTAACGCTTCGAGAGTTATTTTATCCTGAACCATAAGTGCTAACCGGGAAAAATCCATTTTAGAATAGTTCTGGGGCAAGGTAGAGCCAATAATAAGGACCGGATGCGAGGAGACTGACCAAATTTTAAGAGCTTCATAATAGCTATCGGCGACAAAATATTGGAACTGCCGATCCTTTAGGATTCGAACGATAGTTTCCAAACCATGTCCGTAAGCATTGGATTTAATTACAGGCCAAAAAATGTTATTGGGAAATTCCTGACAGTAGGCATCGTAATTACTCAGAATTGCTTGAGAACTAATTTCGATGGTAGAGAGAGGCTCGTAACCCTGTTCTAAAAGACGGAGAAGACGGTTTAGCCGAGGCCGGAGATGCATGTTGTATTATGGCATAGCCGTATAGACGGCAGTTAGCAGGTCAAAGATATTTGAAAAGATAGTGGAGATGATCACGGTCGGGGCAATCCGGGCCAAGATGGAAAAAGTCGAGGGCAATAATTTTGGCATAGACTTCTTTAATAATCTTTTCAAGATCGGAAATAGCGGTGGGGGTAATATCGAAGCGTTTGGTAACAAAGGTATTAAGGCGGGCGCTAGGGGCGACGAATTCTATAACTCCCTGACGGACCTGATACTTTAATTTGGGGCTAAGCCGGACCAGCAGACTATAAAAAACCAGCTGGCGGAAATAATCGCCGGTCGGGGAAAGATGGCGGGCGCTGGAGTCAGGATTACCGGTTTTGAAGTCGGTGATGTCGATAACATTGTCTTTTATCAGATCAATCTTGTCAATTTTGCCGGTAAGGGGGATGCCGTCAAGAAGAATGTTATCGGCTTTAAAATCGTAATCAATAATGGCCTTGGGGCTAAATGTTGCCTCTTTTTCCTTATAATAGTCGGTTAGAATTTTTTGGCCGCGGGTGGTAGCCTCCTTTAGATCGACAGAAGAGAGACTATGCCGGGTAAGGGATCGGGTAAAATTGGCTACTACCTCATCAGCCGGAGGCAGTCGGTTATTAGCCTGATAAAAATTATAAAGAAAGCTTAGGGCGGCGTGGATAGCGGTTCCCAAAGCAGCAAACCGTCCTTGAGGTAAGGGTAGCCGAAGAATTTTGCTATTATAAAAACAAAAGGGACATTCTAAATAGCCCGACAAATGGGAATAACTAAGCCGATAGTCGGCCGATAATTGGCGGTGAAGGGATTTTTGGAGCGAAAGCGGCGGGGAGAACACTTTGGGAACCGAAAAAAAAGACTCGTAAGCCTGTTGGCGGTTATTATCGGGGGTAATGATTTTTAAACAGGCAGGATTGATCTCGGAAATAAAGACAGAGGGTAGCTGAGGCCGACCGGTATCGGTTTGATTGGAAAAACTAAGATGCAGATTTTGTTTTGCCCTGGTTAAGGCGACATAAAAAAGCCGGCGTTCGTCTTCGTTGGAGTCATTTAGCTGACGGGACATTTCGGTTTTTAAAATCCCCGGGGGAGGCCGAAGAATACCACGATCAGGATTATTGCCCCATTTTTTATCGACAACCTTATAAAGAAAGACGTGGTCAAATTCTAATCCTTTGGCATGATGAACCGTCATTAGCTGGACTGACTTTTCGGTATCTTCTGACAGGGGTGGAGAGGAAAGCGGAAGATGGTTTTGGGAATATTTATTAAAGCGGGCAAGCAGATCAGATAAACTGAAATTCTTTTCGGTACTTAAACGTCGGATTTCGGCAGAAAGAGTATATAGTTTGGCAAATACTACCGGATCTTTGAGCCTTAAGCAGTAGCGGATAAAGCCGAAACGACGAATAACAATTTGAAAAAGCAAGTAGAGAGGATAGTTCTGAAGCCATTTTTGAGATTTGGCTAAAAGGCGAGAGACCCTTTTCAGTTTTTTGCGAGTGGCTGGTTTTAATTTTAGAGTAGACAGCTTGGATTTTTCATTCAACAGATCCGAAATAGTTATATTATGCTTTTGGGAATAACGCAAAATTTTGAGAAGATCCACCGAAGAAATTGAGACAAAGGGAGAACAAAGTAGCTGATAAAGAAAGTGGGATTGGCCGGGGTGAAGTATAAGCGATAAAAGATTAATCAGACTAAAAAACAACGGAGTATCCAGAATCTTTTGAGAGCAGGACAAATAGTAACTGATGTTTTGGGCGGATAAAAACGGACAAAGATCGTCAATATCGGCATTGTTGCGGAAAAGAATGGCGATACTCGAGGGCGGGGTGCCCTGATCAAGAAACCGTTTGACCTGGGTAGCCAGATAGTAATTTTCGTCGACCGGAGCCGAAGCCGAAAGTAAGTTTATGGGTACCGGAGGGGTGAGAACGGCCGACTTTAAAGACTTGTCGATATTTTCAAGATAGTTAGAAATCCGGGTGTGATTATGGCCAATAACTGACGAAGCCGAATCAAGAATAAGCTGATGGCTGCGGTAATTTTGACAGAGAACATAAACCCGGGGCTGGTATTTTTTTTGAAAATTGTGGATGTTTTCGATTGAGGCCCCCTGAAAACGGAAAATGGCCTGATCGTCATCGCCGACAACAAAAAGATTGGGGCTGGAAAAATACGATGCCAACTGATCGAGTATCTGATTTTGGGCGGAATTGGTGTCCTGGAATTCGTCAACTAAAAAATAATGATATAGCTCCTGATAATTTAGCAGCAAATCTGGGAAACTGGCGAAAGCGTTAATGACATAGAGAATCATATCGTCAAAATCGTAAAGGCCGCGGGCGGTAAGTTCGGACTGATAGGCCTGATAAAGGCGGGCGACATCCTGCTGGCGGGGAAGATCACGAATTAGTTGATCGAAAAGGTGGAGGAGTGAATTTTTAAAATTTACGGCCGGGGATTTGGCCGCTCCGGACTCAAATCCTCCCGATTCATAAAGGCCAAGTTGATAGGAGATTTGGGAAATAATGGCTGGGGAAATGTTGGGGAGAGCGATAAGGCGGGTGACAAGACTTAAAAGCTCAGATTCCAACGACTTGCCAGCCCGCATTGATTTTAGATCACGGTAGAGGTCGGCGGTTTGATTTATAAACTTTGCCTGATCTTCGATAAGGTTGGAATATATTTCCGGGGTGATGTTTTCCCGTTTTACGGATTGGATCAGGCGGAGAAGGTCGGGCCGATAATAGTAATAGTCACCCCAGGGCTTGAGTGGCGAAGAGGTGGGAAGCTGGTCGATTAAACTATCGACAATTTCGATTTTTTCTAAATCGTCGGCCGGTGCCAAGCTTTTGGCAAAAATAAAATAATCAGGATGGGACAGGATAATTTCGTTACAGAAGGCGTGAAAGGTGCAGATTTTGACGCTGTAGGCTGTCGGGCCGATTATCGAAATCAGCCGCTGGCGCATATTGACGGCAGCCGAATCGGTGAAGGTGAGGCACAGGATGGACGAGGGCGGTGTTTGGGTCTTTTGAAGAATGTTGGCAATCCGCAGGGCAATAGTTTGGGTCTTGCCGGTACCGGCACCGGCAATAACCATTACCGGCCCTTCGATAGTATCGACGGCTTGTTTTTGTTCGGGGTTTAGTCGCAAATATTCGCGGTTAAAGTTATCGGAAAAATTCTGATTCACTAACTATTTTATCAGGAATAGGAGGGGGCTATCGTTTTCGGGGTTATTGGGGAGGTTGATTTTTTATACGGTGAATAATCATCGAAGTCAAGCGAAGATTCTATTAATCTGGAGTGATAGAAAATAATTATGTTAACAATTTTTCCAGAATCTCCTTGGCCAACTTGGGATTGGCGGAGCCACCGGAGGCTTTCATAAGCTGGCCAATTAAGAAGCCAATTACATTGGGATTTTTTTGGTAATCGGCCGCGACTTTGGGATTAGCGGCAATAACCTCTTTGGCTAGTGCTTCGATTTTGGTGGTGTCGGAAACCTGGACAAGCCCTTTAGTTTTTGCGATGGCGACAGGATTCTGGCCGGTCTGATAACTTTCAACAATTACCTGTTTGGCCACGGTCGCACTCAGTTCCGAATCGGAAACAGAATTAAATAAATCAGAAAAATAATCCGGATTAATTTTGACTAAATCGATTTCGGCACTGGTTTCGTTTAAATAGGTTTTCAGAGGTCCCAGAAAAAGGTTGGCGATGAACTTTGATTTGTCCTTCAGGGGAGCTGCTCCCAAGGCTTGATCATAGGCTTTAGCAAAAACAGAGTTAGCTGCCAGAGTCTCCGAATCGTACTGGCTCAGGCTGAAATCCTTTTGATAACGGGTGATTTTTTGATCGGGTAATTCAGGTAAGGTAGCGTGAATAGCCGCGATATGGCTAGGGGTGAATTCAAAGGGAGGAATATCGGGCTCGGGAAAATAACGATAGTCCGACGAGCCTTCTTTTTGCCGTTGTAAAAAGGTTTGTTGTTTGGCGGCGTCCCAACCCCGGGTGGTTTTGATACCTAAAGGATCGGCCTTGGTAATGCCCGTTTCCTTCCAAGAATTAAACTGACGGTCAAGCTCGTAGTCGATAGCGGCCTGAACCCCCGTAAGTGAGGCAATATTTTTGACCTCGACGAGAGGAGTAAAAGCAATTTTGCCATCGGTTTCGATTTTTAAATTAACCGTCGGCTCGCAGCGCATACTCCCCTGTTCTATGTCGGCATCGGAAATTTCTAAATAACGGATTAGCTGCTGAATTTTGACCAAATAATCTTTGGCCATAGAGGAAGAACCAATATCGGGCTCGGAGACAATTTCGACCAGTGGAACACCGGAACGGTTAAAATCTATCAGAGTTACATCCTCCCCGGCTTGGGTGAGGTGGACTGATTTGGCGGTGTCTTCTTCCAGATGCGCCCGGTTGATTCGGATTTTATTCCCGTTAATAGTTATAAAACCGTTGACGGTAAACGGTTTTTGATACTGGGATATTTGGTAGCCCTTGGGTAAGTCCGGATAAAAGTAGTTCTTGCGTTCAAAAAACGACTGGCTGTTGACAGAACAATTTAAGGCTAGCCCGAGCTTTAGGCACCAGTCTATGGCTGTCCGATTGGGCACCGGCAAGGCACCAGGGAGGCCAAGGCAAACCGGGCAAGTATGAGTATTGGGAGCGATATGAAAGTGGGTGGCGTCACAGCCACAGAACATCTTTGATTTGGTTTTGAGCTCGACGTGGACTTCAAGACCGATAATGGGAGTGATGGTCATAAATTAATTTCTAATTTCTAATTCAAAATTTTTATTCAATTTCTAAATTCTAATTTCTAAATACTAAATAAAACCTAAATTATTTATTATTTTTAACGATATCTTTTATGTTTTTATAGATTTCAGGGAGGTGGGTTTTGAGATAGTGATTGGTTTCGATCTTAATATACTTAAGCGGGGTAAAGGAGTTTTTGGGCCAAAATTTTGTGTTCAAAAAATTATCATCTAGCTCAGGCAATAATTTTTTTAAATTTGCATCAATATCTATAAATTCCTGGTAAACTTGATTCCAACTCCAACCCTGACGGGCAAAAACGCTTTTTTGATTAAATTCATTAATTTTTTGCCATTTCTGGAGTACTCTATTTGATTGTAAATCTTCAATTATCCCGATTAAAAACTTATCCCACCCATTAAGATGGGACACAATGTCTTTTAAAGACCATTGATCAAAAAGTATATCGGTTTTTTTATCTTGAGGAACTTGATCAAGAGCCAGAAGAAACTTTTTTCGGGCTTGGAGGAAATCGGTAATGATCTGGTTCATAAATGATTCTGGACAAGCCAGAATGACGAATGATTTAAAGAGGTGGAAATTCTATATGATAATCAAACGGTATTTCCTGGTTGGTGAAAGTTCCACCAAATATTTTTTGGTAGTCGGACAGCAAATTTTTAAGTTGACCCAACGGCTGACGGTTAATTAATTTAAAAGCATAACTATCAACCTGATAACCATCTTTACCGCCAACTATCACGCCAAAATCTTTAAAAGACTGTAGCCCTTTTGACCCCCAGTCAACGTGAGAGGCAGTAAAAATTCCTTCGACCACAAAAAAGCAGTTAAACAGTTGCCGATATGTTTTATTTATCTCCAAGATACTTTGTAGAAGTTTTGTGTCGTCTTCACCGTGATATTTCTTCCGATGCGGATCGGGGTATAGGCCAAAAAAGTTTTTAATGGACAAGGTGGCGCCAAACTCACTATCACCCTTCAGTTTGGCCAGACTGATAAAATCAGCACCGTGAAGATCTTTTATTTTTTTAGGTACTAAATTAGTAGTATTTTCCTGCCATAACTCGCTGGTAATATTTAGGTAGGTGGTGTGGTGTTTTTTTAGAACTTCACCGATACCGGTATAATTTAAAAACCATTGGTCTTGTTCCCTAAAATGATCCCAGTGCTGTTTGCCCGTTTCGAAGTAGGCCTCTTTAGAAGAAAAATAATCGCCTTGACCAAGGGTGGATTTTTCTGTTCGCCAAAAGGTGTAACTTTCGACTAGATAGATTTTTTTGCCTTTTAATGAGGTTAAAAATTGATCCAAAATTTTGGCTTCGGTATGACTGCCCAAAGAAACATCGACCCAGTTAGGTTTTAATAAAACGGTTTCGGATTTTAGTCCTAGGCTAGAAACAAACTCATCCATGTCGGATTGTTTTTCAATTTTTGAGATAGCGGTTGAATCTAAAATTGTTTTCATAAAGAAGGAACTTTTAAGTGGTAATCGGTTAACTGTTGGAATTGGTGGCCGACGGAAAATAGCTTGGCTTCTTCGAAGTAATTTCCTATTAGCTGGAAGCCAATGGGTAAATTGTTGGAGTTAAAACCGCCGGGTAAGGCCAGGGCGGGAAGACCGGCAACATTGATACAGCAGGTGTAGACGTCGGCTAAATACATTTGAAGGGGGTCGTTAGCCTTTTGGCCAATAGGCCAGGCAACTGTGGGGGATACCGGAGCCAAAATCAAGTCAACCTGGGTAAAGGCATTTTGGAATTCGTCCTTTATGAGGGTGCGGACTTGAGAGGCTTTTAAATAATAGGCGTCGAAGTAGCCGGCAGAAAGAGCATAGGTGCCTATAAGGATCCGTCTTTTAAGCTCCGGCTCCATAAATTCTCCTCTGGTTTCCTGATAGTGCGATAAAAGATCAACGGCGTCTTTTTTGGATTGGCCGAAACGAATACCGTCGTAACGAGCCATGTTGGCCGAAATCTCTGACGGCACTAAGACATAGTAGACAGCCAGACCTAGCGCAGTATTGGGAAGAGAGACCGAAATTAAACTGGCTCCTTCCGACTCCAAGCGGGTAGCAGCAGCCAAAACAGCGGCTTTGACCTCGGGATCAATAGCTGCATCAAAATATTCCTTAGGAATACCGATTCTTAAACCTTTTAAACTGACCGTACGGGCAGGTGATAAATATTCAGGAACAGGTTCAGTGGATGAAGTGGCGTCTTGAGAATCCACACCGGCCATAATTTGAGTAATCAGGGAGGCATCGGAAACATTTTTGGCAAAAGTACCAGGACAATCAAAAGAAGAAGCCATAGCGGTAATGCCGTAACGGGAGTTACGGCCATAAGTAGGCTTAATACCAGTGATACCACACAAAGAGGCTGGCTGGCGGATGGAACCGCCGGTGTCGGTACCTAAGGCGAAAGTACACAAAGAGGCGGCCTGGGCGGCGGCAGAACCACCGGAAGAGCCACCGGGTATCAGTGACAAATCCCAGGGGTTTTTGGTAACAAAATAGCCAGAGTTTTCGGTAGAAACACCAAAGGCAAAACAATCAGTGTTAGTTTTTCCAATAACTATGGCGTCCTGTTCCAACAAACGACGGTAAACAGTGGATGAATAGGGCGGAATAAAACCCTGAAGAACTTTGGAACCGGCAGTGGTTTGAATACCTTCGGTCAAATAGACGTCTTTAACAGCCATAACCGACCCGGCTAATAGACCAACCGGCTGGTGATCGGATATCTTTTGATCAATTTGTTGAGCGCAACGAAAAGCATAGTCCTCGGTAACAGTAATAAAGGCGTTTAGCAGAGGATCAAGGCGTTGTATGCGCGACAAGTATTCCCGAACAATCTCGGTAGCCGATACCTGACCGCTTACAAGCAGCTCACGGATCCGGGGAATAGCTAGTGTAGTTAAAGGCAAATTCATTTTTTTATGGTATGGTGGACTTGAAAATAACCATCATGGACTTTGGGGGCGTTGGCTTGAGCCTGTCCAAGAGTTAAAGATGGCCGGATCTGATCGTCACGGGCAACATTGGTCTGGCTCGTTACCTGGAAGCTGGGGCTAACGGCAGAAGTATCGACCTGACGGAGCAAATCAACGTATTGTAGGATAGAGCTAAGCTGGGACAGATAAAGCTGACGTTCGGCTTCCGTTAATTTTATTCTGGCAAGACCGGCAATATGGTCTAGCTCATCCTGGGTGATACCGGTGTCGGTTGGCATAGGATATTTTATAACATGGTTGAATATCTTGCTGATATAATAATTTTGGTGAAACATAAAGCGAAAGGACGCGAAGACGGCAGATTGGTTTTTAAACGGATACTTTTTGGAATAGTGTTTTGTTACCTGACAATTTTGAAATTGCATAATTATGACCGGGTCCCCTATCCGGTTCATGCGGAAGAACTACTTTATGGCTGGTCCGGGATACACTTAATTGAAACCGGAGTGCCGACGTCGTGGTCGACACTGGAATACCCCAAAAGCGCCCTCGTTTATGATGGTATCGTCGGGGACAAAAGTAATATGTATCTGCCGGCAAAGCTATATCGGCCATGGCTGGACGAGCCACCTTTGTTTAGCCTGATGGCCGGAGGAGTGGCCCATCTTTTTAAAAGCGATAGAACCAAAGTAATTAACCCGGCTTACTCAAGGATGCCGACGGTGGTAATGTCGCTTCTGACCATGGTACTGATATTTTGGGTGGGGAAAATGTTTTTTGGTTATAAAATCGGGATGCTGGCGATGATGTTTTACGGAGTTACGCCGATTTTTGTTTTTGGTTCCAGATTGTCGGTACCGGAAAATGTTATTGCCTTGGCGGCTATCGGAACCCTGGGACTGGCCAAAATTTATGAAGAAAAGCCTAACTTTTGGCTGGCAAACTTTTTTGGCATATTGGCAGCTATTCTGGGATTAATGAAGCCGACCGGATTTTTTTTGGCTCCACTTTTAATTTATGTAAGTTTTGGTAAAAAACGGTACCAAGACATTGGGGCTATATTTTTTTGGACGGTGCTTGGGATTTTAGCGTTCGCCTATTACGGCTATTATTATGATTGGGAATTATTTAGACATATTGTGGCAATTCAGGGACAAAGATTTGCCGGCTGGACGGGTATGGCTACCATATTTACCACCCCGGCCTTTGATATTTTTGTGCTAAAAGACGGTTGGTACATTTTTGCTTTTTTAATGGCTTTATTTTTCTGTTTAAGAAAAAACTTTACTGACAAATACCGATTAGTAGCGTTATTCTTCTTTTACTTTTTAATGGTGGCAATATTTTCCGGAACCGAGGGTGACCTGCTCCCCTGGTACCGATATCCCACTTTTCCCTTTTTGGCCATTTTTGGAGCCTTGGGATTGAGGTACGTGCTAAAAAAAGCCAATTTCTTTTCAGCAACCCTGGTTTTCGGGCTATTAATGACCAGTCGGTTTTTCCTGGCCAATGACTTCCGGCCGACGACGTCAACCTTAGGCTTCAGGCTGAGTCTTTTGTTTATTTTACTGCCATCACTGTTGGCATTGGCGAAAAGACTAAAAACAGGTAGAGCACTAACCCGGAGCCTAATGATAGTCTTTGTTTTGATCGGGGCATTTTTAAACAGCCGGTTTATTTATTCTGCCTTTGAGGTCAACTGCGAAAACAAAACCTGCCCGATGGACAAACAAATAATTCTTTCCAGGGCAAAATTTCCGATAGTTGACCGCTTTTTTAAGTTGGGTGACTCAACCGACATGCTGACTACTAAGAGGCCATGGTTTTAGTCGGTGGTAGTTTTAAAAAGATTGGCCTTGAACCGAAGTAGACGCCAACGCCAACGATCAACGAGATTGTAGAGCTGATATTTTTGAGGGTCGATAACCAGATCGTAAGTACCAACATATTGGGATAATTGGCCGCCAAAACCCTGTTTAAAGCGATGGAAGCCAAAGCCAGGCTCGGTGGCTTGAGCGTTTGGCCCTAAGCTACCCCACATGTCGAAAGTATTGCAGCCTAATTTTTTACCAAGCATAAGACATTCCCACATTAACAGTGTCGGCGCCATGACCTCCCGATGAACGTCGGAAGAAGCGCCGTAGGGGTAATATAGACGGTCCTGCTGCTTAAAGAGCATAAAGGCGGCCAGGGCTAAATCCTGATAGGTGGCTATCATAATTTTTACCATACCGGAGGCTTTGAGCGTCTGCCAAAGTTGTTGGTGATACTCGGGGGTGTGAAGATAAAAACCCTGGCGCTTGGTTGTTTCAAAAAGTAGCCGAAGATAAATCTCGAATCCCTGATCGGTCGTCATCTCCCGGATCTTTACCCCGTGACGATTAGCTACTTTAATATTGTAACGAGTCTTGGAATGAAGAGCTTCGATAAGCTCGTTTTCGGTTTTGGTTAAATCAACAAAGTAGGTATGGGGGTAAAAGGCAACTTTGGGAGAAACCACCAAATTCGGAAGATCGGGGCTGGGTGAGATGACACTCCCTATGCCAAGGTCGGAGAAGCTCTGGTGAATAACGTCGGGTTCCAATTTGATAAAAAGGGCGTTTTCGTCACGGCCAATTTTTTGAATATTGGTCAGCATTTCTAAATCTGGCATGGGGCCCCTTAGAATTGTGCCGACAGAAAAATTGAGCCGGGGAAGGCGGTGAAAGCTAAGGCTATAAGCCGAGATCATTTTGTTTTTTTCAAAAACACCAAGCCGGTAAACCTGGTGGCCTTGAGTTATTTGAAAATCACCCCACTCCCAGGTTTGGACCGGGTGGCGGATTAATTGATTAAATTGTTTTTTTTCCTGGCTATAAACAAGTCGGGTGATCATATAAGGATTTTAATAAATATCGGGATCATATACCAAGTCGGAATCATTTGAACCGGCAGGTTGGTGAAGATCCCCGGACGAAGGTGTTTCGAACTCGAGCAGATTTTGGGGAATTTCGGAAAGAAAGCGGCTGGGTGCGTTTAAAGAGCTTTTGCCAAAATAAAGACGACGGTTGGCATACGTTATAAACAAGTAATCTTTTGCCCGAGTGATACCGACATAACAAAGACGCCGCTCCTCTTCGATATCAGCAGTTTCAACCATAGATTTGAGGTGGGGCAAAATGCCTTCTTCAAAACCGACCAAAAATACTACTTCAAATTCCAAACCTTTGGAGCCGTGCAGCGTCATCAGCCGGACGCCTTCCCGGTTTTCCTTTTTTTTGTTTTTTTCCTGAAGGCTGTATTCCTGCTGAACCAGGCTGATATTTTCTAAAAACTGATGAATGTCGGGGTAAGCAGTGGCGACGGACTTGAGCTCTTTGATATTTTCAATCCGACGCTGATCTTCTTCGTCTTTATGATCAAATTTATCTAAATAACCCGAGGCAACAACTAGCGATTCCAGAATTTGAATAGAGGTAAGCGAAGGCAAATCAACCGCTGAAAGATGCGCTAAAAAGTTACCAAACTTCTTTTTACCCAGATTTTTTTCAAGACGATCAGCGGAAAGCAGGTCTTTGGAGTTGACAGCCAGCCGAAGCATGGAAAGAATATCCTTGATTTCGGCCCGTTCATAAAAACGTAGGCCTCCAACCAGGACGTAAGGAATACTTTGACGCAAAAACGCTTCCTCGATTACCCGGGATTGAGCATTCATCCGATAAAGTACGGCTATATATTTATACGGTAGACGAAGGTTGAGATGAATAAACTGAATTTTTTGAGCTACATAATCAGCCTCGTCGACTTCGGAATTGGCCTGAAATAAATGAATTTTGTCCTGGCTGACCTTGTTGGTATAAAGATGCAAAACCGGATGAGAGGTGTTTTTGGAGATAACCGAATTGGCCGCTTCGAGAATGTTTTGAGTGGAGCGATAGTTTTGCTCGAGATTGATAATGGTGGTGTTTTTGAAATCAGTAGTAAAGCTGATCAGGTTGCGAAAATCGGCACCCCGCCAGCCATAAATTGCCTGAGAGGCATCGCCTACCGCCGTAATCTGTTGTAATTTTTTGGCCAACAACTTGGTCAGAAGGTATTGAATTTGGTTGGTGTCCTGGTACTCATCAACCAGTATGTAATGAAAGATGTTTTGATATTTTTCCAGAGTCGGCTGGTGAGAGAGCAGCAGCTCGACGGTTTTGAAAAGCAGGTCGTTAAAATCAAGAGCCTGTAAGTCGGATAACTTTTTTTGATATTGAGAATATATTTTTTGGGCATAACTTTGCCAAAAACCGGTAACCGACAAGCTTTGAGGGGTTTGGAAATTGTTTTTGGCCTGCTCGATGAAATAGGCAATGCTAACGGGGCTAAACTCTTTTGGGGTAAGATTTAGTTCTTTGAGGATGGTTTTGATTAAATTTTGTTGATCTTCCTGATCGTAAATAACAAAATTTGGGGCAACTCCAATATGGGTGCCATCGTGACGTAAAATGCGACAACAAAACGAATGGAAGGTACCGGCAAATAGCCCGGTATCGGATTTTAGACGATTAGCCTTAAACAAAGCCGAAATCCGACTTTTCATCTCGGCAGCGGCTTTGTTGGTAAAAGTCAGCAGTAATATATCAGAAGCAGAAGCCAGATGATTGGCAATTAAATAGGCTGCCCGGTGAGTCAGTACCCGGGTTTTGCCCGAACCGGCGCCGGCGAGTAGTAATAATGGAGTGCCCTGATGGACCACCGCTTTTTTCTGTTGTGGGTTTAACCCCTGCAGAATATCACTCATTATTAATGATAGATGATGGACGCTTAATCCGAAACCAGAAAGTTATTTAGTAATCTTGTATAGTTTGGTTTTACCGGATTCAAAAACAATTTGGCTAAGCCCCGAAATTACGTCGACATTTAAGCTTTGATATTTTTCGAGCTCCTTATCGCCGACAAAGACATAATCGACATTGTATTTTTGGAGCAAAGAACGAACTTCGACAACGTCTTGGGATTCGTAAATTCTTTGAACATCAGGACCGCGGACACTGCAGGGATCACCACAGTCCAGCTTGTTTAGGTACTTGGAGGAATTTGGGTCTTTTTGACCTCCGTGCCAAAGCCATTCGTGAACCAGCCAGCCCAGGACAGTGGGGACGCCAGTCGCGGCTGAAATATGATTATAGTAGGTATAACTATCCCCGGCGGCTTCAAGGATTACTGGCTGGCCGGAAATGTTGGCATTAATCCATTTGACAGCTTCAAAACTATCCGGGTGAGCTGTCTTTAAGAAACCTAGACCATACAGACCTTTGTATGAAGAAAGGCTACCATAGGCTGACTTGATGGCGAAAAACGGGTAAATTAAATGGCTGGTAAAAACTATTAGCACAATTACTTTGTATAGGAATTTAATCATCCGCGGCCGAATTGAGGCAGACAAACGGTAAACAGCATACCCAGCTACAAGTGAGTAGAGAATAAACGCCTGATAAACAAGCTTAAACATGGTGTTGGCCCGACGATGCTCGTATATATATATATCTTTAAGATAAATAATCTCGGGAAGAAGCACTAATAAAGTAGCAACTAAAATCAAGGCCAACGCAATGACGTCGGACGGGATCATTTTTTTGATAAACGACCTGTCTTTTAAAAAGCGATAGAAAAAATAACCTAAAAGAGGCAAGCAAATCAGCCAGAAACCACCATATAAAACAAAAAGCTGGTAAAACGGAGTTCGATAATCGACCAGCCTGACTCCGTCGGCCATGGGGATGAAATTAAGAGTAAAGGGTAAGGTGAAAAGGTACCAACAGAGAACAGTTAAAAACCCGTTTATCAATATTGACCTTATTGCCTGATAAAAATCAGTATGGTGAAGATGGATAAAAAAGAGACAAACGGCAAAGGTTAGGCCGTAAACAAAAAAGTCCCAGGCGTTGGTCATGAAAGCAATTGATAATATCAGGCCTGATGGGACAATTAATTTCCAAGATGGAGCCTTTACCGGTGACAGGCTAAAGGCAAAAAGAAAGGCAATGAAAAACAAGATAACCGGAATATCGTTCATGTGACCGTGAAGGTCGGCCACCACAAAGCTATAGAGAGGAAATTCGTGGATAGTCTTATCTTTTATATCGGGATCAAAACCGATAAAACGGGTGGCGTCTGGATACCAATAAGAATTGGCAGCCTGGTTAAGAGCATCTTTGGTAAGGACAAAACGGCCGTTATTTTGACTTATATCAAGCTTAATAATCTTGTAGACGGCGTGGAAATTGCCACCGAAGGTCAGTAGAAAGGCCGAAAATACACCGGCCAAAACCGCCTGTTTTAAACGGATATTCCGGACGTCAAGTTTCTTTTTTATAACAGCTTTGAAGACATTAAAGTGAACAACAAGATTGGACGTTATTGAAAAGCCGCTAACAAAGGTAAGGGCGCAAACTGTGGCGATGGAAAGGTTGTAGGTGATAGCGGAATCGATGCCCGAAATTTTGGTTAATACGCCAAAAATGAGGTGGCCGAAATAGTAGTAATTGATCGGTTCACCGGAATACCACATGTCGGCCGGGGGCATGAAGGTAGATCTTAAAACAGAATTTACAAATCCCCAGTCCATAAACTTTTCGAGGTTATCAATGTCGGGCGAATGGCCACGGATAAAAGACCAGAGGGTTAAAACACCAAAAAAGGCCAACTCCTGGGATATTATTTGCCGGTGGTGAAGCAGGAGATCTTTTTTAAATTTGGCAAAATTATCTTTTTTGGAAAGATATAAAATATTTGCCAGCAGGACAAAGAATAAAATAAAAAATATCGAGCTGCTGGAAAAGGGCAAAAATTTAAAAATACCCAAAACAAATATAATATAGGTCAGGATGGCGATACCGGCGATTTTGCTAAAAATATAACCCTTGTCGTAAAAATCCCTAAACACAGTAAAGATCAGCGGTAAAGACAGAGAACCAATCAGGAAGATGGTTAACCACCAAAAAACGATATACTTAAAATCGGCAACCATAAGGGTATTTTACACGATGCTGGGGTTTTGGTAATGTTCATGTAATAATAAAACACACGGCCGATGACCGGAGAGATTGTAAGGATTAATTTATTAAATAATAATGAAACGATTAAGAATTGCTTTCGACCTTGATGGGGTGATTGTTGATAAGCCACCGTTAATTCCGAAATCCTTGATTGAGAAATGGTTTAGGGGGACGAAAGAAAAAACACTTAATTACCGAATCCCCTCCTCCCGATTTGAAATTGCAGTGAGAAAGTTGTCGCACTTTTATCTTTTTAGACCACCGATTAAAGAAAATCTTAAGGCAGTGGCGGATCTTAGCCGAAGCCAACGATACCGCCTTTACATAATTTCCGGACGGTATAGCTTTTTAAAAAATGAAACCCGGGCATGGCTGGAAAGAAGAGGGATCAATAGTTATTTCCATAAGATTTATTTAAACTCGAAGAACGAACAACCGTATTTGTTTAAGGAAAAAATACTAAAAAAAATCAAAGCGGAATGGTATGTGGATGACGATAACCTGATAGCTGATTATTTGGCGAAAAATTTAAAAACTAAAATCTATTGTTTTGGCAAACAGAAACACGCCTGTCTTGAGGCTAAAGGAATTAATTATCTTAGCGATATACGAACATAATATGAAGCTGCTTTTTGTGTTGACTTTTTATCGGCCTCACTGGACAGGACTGACCCAGTATGCCGCCCGGGTGGCTGAAGGCCTGGCGAAACGGGACCATGAAGTGACAGTGCTAACCAGTCAACACAATAGGGAGTCGCCGCTAACAGAAAACATTACCGGAGTAAAGGTGGTCAGGCTTAAATATTGGTTCCGGCTGTTAAGGAGCGTGGTTACTCCCGGGTTTTTATTTTCCCTGATCAAGCTGGTAAGGGAGAATGAGTCGGTGGTGGCATATCTCCCCCTGCAACAGGTAGTGTTAACAGCCATGGTCGCCGGAATCTTCAAAAAAAAGCTTTACCTGATCCACAACGGTGATCTAGTATTGCCAAAAGATGGTGGAGTAATAGCCAAAATAGCGGAAGCTGTATATTATTTAACTACAAGATGGTCGATCAAAAGAGCCAGGGCGGTTTTGATTCAATCAGAAGATTATGCCAAGCAGTCGAAATTGCTATTGGGGTGTGAGGACAAGTGGAGGGTGATACTGCCACTTTTTGAAATACCAAGTGTTTCGGCAAGCGAGGTGGCTAATTTTAAACAAAAGTACGGCCTGGAAAATAAAATATTGATTGGTTTTTCCGGCAGATTTGTTGAAGAGAAAGGAGTCGATTACCTGCTTGAAGCGATTCCGATAGTCATAAGGAGATTCCCAAGAGCCATGATGGTTTTGGCCGGAGATTACAAAATTAACTACGAAAAGTTTTGGCAAAAAATTGAAGGCTTGATAAAACGTTACAAAAAACATTTAAAACTCTTAGGACTTATCAATGACCCCCGAGAGCTGTTTGCGTTTTATAAATCACTTAGCCTTTATGTACAACCATCACGAACTGATTGTTTCCCGTCATCGCAAATTGAAGCAATGCTGGCAGGAACCCCATCGGTCTGTACCAACATCCCCGGAGCCAGATGGGTGGTGCAGGAGACCGGCTTTGGGCTGATAGTGAAAGCCAGAGACGAAAAGAGTCTGGGCCGGGGAATAATTGAGGGTTTGGGCAGGAATTTTAAGTCAAGGTCGGCGACAGTAAAAAAGGTGTTTGATTACCAAAGGACGTTGGACAAATATGAAAAACTATTTAATACAAATTGACAAATTACTGTCCCGCGAGCCTGACCCGGCATATAAAAGACGGGCTGGGCTGGTTTTGAAAAATATTGGCTTAGTAGGAAGAGAAAAAATTTTGGAGGTGGGTTGTGGTCGCGGCTTTTACGTTAATAACTTGGCAAAATTACAGCCGAAAACAAAAATTTGGGGTATAGACCTTAATACCAGATACTTAGAGCAAGCAAAAAATGGGGCCAGCAGTAATGAGAAACTCTTGGTGGCCGACGCGACCCAATTACCTTTTAAAAATGATTTTTTCGATAGGGTAATTGCGTCAGAAATCCTCGAACACATCCCCGATGACGTCTTAGCCCTTAAGGAAATTTTTAGGGTACTAAAACCGGGTGGGATAGTAATGATAACTGTTCCGAATATAAACTACCCCTGGGCATGGGATCCGGCCAACTGGATACTGGAGAGGCTTACAAAAAAACACTTACCTTCACATATTTGGTGGTTGTCGGGAATTTGGGCTGATCATCAGAGGCTGTATGCTGAAAAAGATATTGAGTTAAAGTTGTTAAAAACGGGTTTTGAGACAAAGTTAAAGTGGCGAGCAACACATTTTTGTTTACCCTTCTCCCATTTTGTTTTTTACGGAATCGGTAAAAATTTGGTCGAGAAGGGCTGGTTAAAAAACTTTAATCGGTTTACTCCAAACCGGAAAAAATCGAAACTGATGTCGCTTCTACTTTGGCCGATAGAATTAATTGACAGGCTAAACGATACCAACAAGGTTTTCGCGACCTCGGTTAACCTGGTATATCAAATTAGAAAACCTGGCTAATATTTTTTATTAAATAAACTTGGTGAGTGGAAGGTTCAAGATACTGCTCCTGGCGAAAAGCGGGAGAGTCGTTGAGTAACCCACAGGAAAAATCTGACGGGAATATGTAGATGCCGGGAGGAATAGTTTGACTTAACTGACAAAATTGATGATCGAGACTATGAGTGGAAACGTTGGGATAAAAATAGGGCATAAAGTCACGAAGCGAAGTAATGCCGGAATTGATACCCGAAGCAAAATAAACGGTAGCCGGAGTTTTGGGTACAATAATATTTTTCTCGGCCAACCAGGTAATGACGGAATAATATGGAGAAATCGACTGGCCTTGGGTATAGGACAAGTATTTGGACACCCCGCTGACAGCTAAAAGGAGTAACAAAAGTTGAAGCAACGGAAGAATCTGGCAGATAGTTTTTCTATGAATTAGCGCTATTAGATTTTGGGCGTAGAGTACAGGGATAATTATAATCGCCCGATGTAGAGCAAAATCGATGGGAGGTGAGGCGTAGCCAGGAGATAAAGCGGAAAGTAAAATAGTAGCAACGACCCACAAAGAAATGACAAAATGACGGAAGCCATAAACCAAAAGCAACGGAGCGGCGGTGGCCAGGATAAACCAGGCTTGAATCTGGGGATCAACAAAGTTTTTTCCCTGGCTTTGAAAAAAAACATGAGATAAGACGGTTAGGCTGGCCGATAATACCGAAGGGTTTGCGCTTGAATTCTGCCTGTTAAGGTCCTGACGAAGGGTCACTGAGCTAAGGAGATTAATAGCGCAAAAGATGATTATAAGTGATAGCGAGATGGTTATCTTAAACTGGTGACGATAGAGAAACAAAAAATAAAATAAGGCCACGAAAGACAAAAGAACGACAGACAAGGAGGGGGTGTAGGAATAAGTTAAAAGAAGGATAACCTGGCCAAAGCCGAATAATGGAAAGACGTCTTTGGCTTTTTGGAAGGCAAAAAACAAGCCTAACAGGGCGAGAGTAAAACAAAGGGGAAAGAGAGCCTGCTCAAAGCTAAAAACAAGATGAAAAAAGTGAGGTGAATGGGGTAAAAGCCAAATAAACAATGCTGTTAGGAGATCGCCGGTTCGAGAATCATCAATAAAATACCTAATACCGGCGATAAAAAGGGTAAGGCCGATTATAAAATAAAGGAATGGGCCAACGTTCAATAAAAAAAGTGACCGGCCAAAAAAGGATGGCAGTGAGGAAAATATAAACTGCCGGGCCGGATAACCAAAAAGACAAGTTTGGTTGAATCCAAGATCCGATGAAGCACTGAGGTGATTAAATAAACAAGTAGTTTCCTGGGCTATTTCGCCATAAAGATATTTGCCGTTGGCAATATTGGATAAAATTATGGCAAAGGTTATAAAGAGACTAATGGCGGTATATATGGGATATTTTTTTTGTCGTAAATTCTGAATTTCAAGGTAGATACCAAAAGCCAGCAGCCAAACAAAAATCAACATCCAAGAGACGATAAGTGTTTTGGCCAGCAATGGCGACAAAGGGGCCCAAAAAAGGCCAAGGGAAGAGTAGAAAAAAAGAAAAGCGGCGCTTAGGTGAAATAGCTTGGGCATGGTCTATAATGTTTTTTGATAGATCAGTACTTTAGGGTGGTCGTAGACAGTGAAGGCTTCTTCGGCAAAGTCGTCGACCAGGCAAAATAGAGGAGAACCAACTGGAGGAAAGCAAGGCCGGGAGGTAAACTCGGCAATTTTTTTAAAATCGGGGTGGGTATTGGCGAGCAAACTCTGGTAAAAGACGGATGACTGGGGATAATATTCGGGATGTTTCGGAATAGTGCCGTGCAAACGGTTGGACGACATAACTAAATAATCGACCTGGGATAATTTTTTAGAAAGATCCTGCCACTTTTCCGGACTATCTTTGTCAAACATTTTTAGCTCCAAAAGCTGATATTGATTAACCGGGTATCCGGGCAGGGAAAGAGGCAGAGGATCGTCCCAGAGCTCATAAGTCAAGGTTGAACCGGAAGGAATATGACGATAGATCCATTCGGAAGCAGCAACCCGGGTAATTTGGTGAGTATAAATGGACATAAAAGAAAGAGGATAGGCAAGAAAGGCAAAGATGAAAAAGACAGCCAGCAGTGTTGATTTTCTGACAAAAAAAGCCAGAAGGCGGGCAAAAGCTTCTCCGGCCAAAATAGCCAGTATGGGGTAAAGGATAAGAAAGTAACGCATGGTTTTGACGTGTTGGCTGCCTTGATATAAAAAGAAAGCAACCAGCCAAAGAGACAAGACCGCTATAGTAAAAAGGGAAGGGCAACAAAATAGTTTTTTTATATTCTTTTTGATACCCCAGAACTGCAGAATTAAACCCAAACAGGTTACAAGAAAAAGAGGAACGCCAAGTCCCCACAAAGCCAGATTGGTTAAGGGGAATAAAAGAGGGCGGGTAGTTTTCCACTGGATGCCAGGGGGGTACCAACTATTTTTATCGGAGTAAGAGGTTAGCTCTTTAAGATTGCTGATAAAGCGGGGTTCAAGAGAAAAACTAAAAATGTTTTGAGTTTGGAACAAATGTGGCTGAATTAGCCTGAAAATAAAGAAACAACTAAATAAAAATAAGAGGCCATAGACTATCAGATTGACGATTTTTGCCAACAGCTTGGGAGTGAAGACGAGAAAGCTGTATACAAACAAGAACGCAATAACCGGACTAAAGTAGAGGGCGGATATTTTGCAGGCTAGAGCAAGGGCGAAGGCCCCCCCAGCCAGAAGTGAGCCGCGGAAGGGGTGTTTCGGAAGATATTTTAAAGTTAGAAAAAGAGTGAGTACAACAAAAAAATTGACAAAGGTGTCAACGGCGAAAAAATGGGACAGCTGAATGGGCAATACCATAACCGAATAGATAAAAGCGGCGCCCAGGGCTGCTTTTGGGCCCGAAATAGTTTTGGAGATCCGGTATATAAGAATAACTACACCCAGATCAAGAACAGCCGACAAAACCCGGCCGACTAAAAATACGTTCCAGTATTCGGTGTAATTTAGAAGTTGGCCGATAATTTTGGTTATAACCAGGGGCAAAGTGCCGTAGACAAAAAAGCTAAAATTAAGATTGTAGGGATTGAGTAAACTAAGCTGCGGATCAAAATATTCCGTAATGTTGATGGGTAATTTCATGGCGGTAACAACCATGGTTAAAAATCTTTCGTCTGGGTGAAGATGCTGACTTTGATCCCAATTAAGACCGTAAAACCGGAAAAAGAAACCCAGTAAAAGAATAACTACTAACACGGGCAGATAGTGGAAACGGGTGGGTAGTCTGGCCATAAGGGTATTAAGGAGTTAATAAACTCTGGTATTCACCTTGGGATTTAGGGGTTATTTTTTTATAAAGACGGATTTTGGGATGATCAAACACCGAAAAAGTCTCTTCGGCATTTTCGGTATCAAGCAGTGTGGCCAGAGGGTTTGAAAAAACTTTGACCGGTAAGAACCCAAGCTCGCCGGAAAATAATTTTTGATAGTAACGTTGACTATAGGGAAAACTGGGACTGGATTGATTTTTAAAAATACGGCGGGAGGGCACCAAAAGATAATCAGCTGAATAAAGGTGGTTGGGCAGCTCCTGTTGAAGAGTAGGGCTGGCGTCGAGACCGTAGAAATCAAAATTTACGACAATCAACTGATGATCGCCAACCGGAAGATTCACGACATTTCCGGCTTCAGACAGAACGGTGGATCCGGACTTTATGTTAGTAATCAGCCATTCGGAGGCAGTAACCCGAATGTCTTTTTGAAAATAAATGGTTAAAAAAAGCCAGCCGGGAATCAGACAAAGAACCAAAAGAGAGGCTTTGACTTTTGATGACGCAGGAAAAGCTTTTATAAAGTTGGCAGCAAATAGAGGAGCCAAAATAAATAGAGGCGCCATAAAACGGGTCCACTTAGTATAAAGTTGACCGTTATAAACAAAGTAAGCTAGGGACGAAAAAATAATAATAAACCAAAATGTTTTGTGTTTGCCGACTGATGGAACTAACGATAAAAACCAGCCAATTGCGGCTGCCAAACAAAGCGGGATGCCTAAGGCATAAGGAAACACCCGAAGCAGCTGAAAAATATAAGGCAAGGTTCCGATAAACTGACGGGTATAAAACACCGGGGACGTGCCGG
Source organism: Candidatus Shapirobacteria bacterium (assembly GCA_041663285.1). GTDB lineage: Bacteria > Patescibacteriota > Microgenomatia > UBA12405 > UBA12405 > UBA1435. The sequence continues at coordinate 105,572 of JBAZSP010000001.1, read as the reverse complement.
TGGCAACCGATGCTTCGTATTTTAAAGTTGATAAAAAATCTGCGCGGGAAATTAAGTTAAAGGGCGAGGCTAAAATAAAAATAACCAAAGCAAGTAAGGTAAAGAGTAGAAGTGTTAGCAAGCTTAGCAGAATTTTTTTTGTCCGGAATAGGTGCACCAGAATGGCCAAGTAAACAGGGCCCATGAGAATGAGGGCAGTAACCTTGGTTGCCAGGCCAAATCCGCTAATAATAGCCGCTACTAATAATAGAGCCAGATTACCGGTTGAGACAAAGTTGAGACTTAGAAATAAATTAGCAGCAAAAACAAAAAGAAGGATTGACTCGGTGGTTCCAAAATGAGCCGACTGAATTAAACCGGGAGAGAAAATGGAGAAAGCAAAACAAGCCAGGGCGATTCGGGGAGGAAAAAGTTTTTGAGCAATAAGGTAAATAAATAGCACGGATATGGAAGAAAAAAGGCCAGACCACAACCTTAGACTGATAACGGCATTTTCAAAACTATTGGACAAACCGACCAACCTTAAAGAAAAGTAGGACAAAAACAAAGGGAGTTGGCCATATGCGTAAAACCGGGGGTCCAGATCATCGGGTGACATCCGGGAGACTGCCTGGGCCATATTGTTTTCGTCCGGATGGAAAAAATAGCCATCTCCCCAGTCGACTTTTACAAATCTCGTCAGAAGAACAAGAAGGAAAAGAAAAACGGCGAAGGACCGAGCCAGCCAAACCCTAGAGGACATAGATAACTGTAATTATCATTAAGCCCCAAAGAGCAATTGAAAATATTAAAGGGATGTCGGTGGTAATTATTCTTTCGGGCTTCTCCCCTTCCTGCATTTCGAAGATGATTTGACCGTAACGCATAATGCCAAATATGACCGGTAACAGGGTTATCATGTACCACTTGCGGTCGATAGCAGAAGGAAAATTTTCCAGTAAAAAATGGTGAATTATGCCCTGAAACCTAACCGGCTCTTCCAGAAAGGTAAACATGGCGTACGTAATTAGGGTAGAAACGGCAAACATAGTGGTGTAAAAATTAAGCAATGCCTTACCATAGCCTTTCATGGCTGACCTGGCCTTTCTGCCGGTAACATAAAGTTCGGTACGACGTTTACCGGAGGCAATAAATAACGACAAGAATATGACGGTAAGCATTATCCAGACCGGAAGGTGATAGCCGGATGCAATTTCGCCGGCATATGCACGGATTATGAAAAACAGGGCAATGCCGATGATGTCTATAATTGCTTTCTTCTTGAAGAGGAATGAGTAACTGTATTGCAGGATAATAAAAACAAAAGAAAGTTGTAAAAAGGCGGAGTTGACCAATGAGGCCATTGACAAGCCAGAAATAAAAAGAGCTACTGAGGTCGCGATGGCGGAAAATTTGGAAACATCTCCCCTGGCCAGTGGGCGGTTCTTCTTTGACGGGTGGAGACGGTCTTTGTCGATATCCTGGAGATCGTTTATAAGATAGGAAGACGAGGACAATAGGCAGAAGGCGACGAAGCCGAAAGCACTTTTGACAAAAATATCGGTGTCGAATAACTGCCCGTTTAGCAAGGCAGCCGAAAAGATACTTAAATTTTTAATCCACTGACTAGGGCGCAAAGCTTCAAGCAAGGATAAGAACCCGTTATTTTTTGTCACAGGTAAGTTTACAACAAAATCAGGAAACCGAAGAGGGTGACGATGATGCCGACAATGGCAATTGCCTTTACGGGGAAGTCAAAGCCAGCATCAGGCAGGGTAATCCGGGTGGGAGAGGCGACGATTGGGGTCGGGGTTTTGGTTGGCTTTAAAGTAACACACTGGCTGGCGTCACAAGGAACACCTTCTAGGCAAGCATTAAGAACACAGGTGTTTTGATAGCAGGTATGATCGGCCGGACATTGACCACCAATGGAGTCGCCGCAAGTAGAACCACAGCGAAGTACCGGAGTTGAGGTGGGCCGAGGTGTACTGGTAGGAATCAATGTATTGGTAGGCCGGAGGGTGTTAGTGGGAACTAAGGTGTTGGTAGGTCTAAGTGTGCCAGTCGGAGATGGGGTAAAAGTGGGGGTGGGGGTGGAACTTAAAACCGGGGTATTAGTGGGCCGGGGCGTATTAGTAGGTGTTGGCGTGTTGGTGGGGGTTGGAGTACGCGTCGGAGTTGGGGTTGAAGTTGGGGTGTTCGTAGGAGTATTGGTGGGAGAAAGAGTTGGGGTTAGGGTACCGGTGGGCGTGTTGGTGGGAGTCGGCGTGATGGTTGGAGTCGGAGTTTTGGTGGGGGTGGGTGAGGGCGAGCCGGTTGGGGTATTTGTCGGTGTCAGTGTTGGAGTGGGCGTAACCAAAACATCGAATCTAATAACACAGGGACTATAGGTGGGAACCGGGGAGGGGGTAGAGGTGACAGTGGGGATCGGAGTATTGGTGGGGACTACTATCGGAGGTTCGGAGGAGGTAACGACATTTAACTCGTAAGCAACCCCCAGCGGATTATCGGCCTGGTTAACAGCATCGTTGGAAAGCTGGATGGCTAAGATATTCTGGCCGGACTGAAGGAAGTTGGGATTAATGGAATATTCGTAGCAAAGTTCGTTGTAAGAACTATTGACCAGATTACCATTAATGTAGACTATGACCTTGTTGTCGCTGAATAATTTGATGTTAGCCCGAACGATATCAACACCTTGGGGCAAGGTAAACTTTCGGCGGTATAAGCCGGTAGTGTCGTTTATATTGGGAAAGAGACCATTCGATGGAGCAACCGGCCCAATTATCTGACTTCCTGATTGAATAAAGTTGCGTGAGCAAGCCCAATCCTGACCTTGCCACCAAGAGCTATCGACACTGTAACCGCTTTGCCAACCAGTATCGGAATATGACGACTGATTCCAATTACCGGCAGACGGATATGGTTTTGGCTGACAGAGTGAAGCGGAAACACCTTGACACCCAGCTGGCTCGTTTTGGACATAGGCATCATAGCTGACTTTTTTCCATAGGCCGTCGTTGGGCTTACTGCGGAAAGTATTGACTACTTCTTCGGCGGCACTTCGGCGCAATTCCTGTCTTCTTTTTACTAAAGCGACGGCGCCAACTAAAGTCAGCAAAGACACTGCGATAGCGATAATTTTCAGATTATTTTTTAGTGTGTCTTGAAACATATTTTATCTCCGTCCAACGCCTTCCAGGTATACCTGGGCTTGGATTTCATAACTACCTGACTGATTGATGGTGTAGGAAATATAGAGTTCGCCCTGACTATTTTTGCTGGAGGTTTCTTGCCAGTCAGACGCATTACCGTTAACAGTAATCTTAAACCTGGCCCGCGTAGCAGTGGTGGTTCCTGTTTCTTTGGTAGCAAAATAGACCCTTTGATTAAGCTTTAAGGTAGATAAGTCGGTAATCTCTGACCAGTTCTGGTCGTAGACTTTCAAGTACTGACAGACTAACTCAGCCGGAGTGGTTGGAGTAGGCGAAGAAACCGGGGTGTTAGTGGGGGTTTGGGTAGGTCTCAGGGTTCCGGTGGGGGTTTGGGTTGGCGTCAAGCGGGTAGTCGGAGTTGGGGTTGGCGTCCGGGTGGGGGTGATAGTCGGCGTGTTTCTGGGAGTGGTAGTCGGTGTTGGAGAAGGAGTAGAAGTAGAAGTCGGAGTGGGAGTTGGAGAAGGAGAAGGAGAAGTTTCTTTAACCTGGATAACTAATTTTTTAAGACAACCGCTGGTACAACCGGATTGTTTAATGATTGGCCAGGCGGGAGATGTTGCCTGATCGTTGCAATGACCGCTACCGTAGGGATTACGCCGGAGGTTACTATCGACCGAACATAGAATTTGACATTGAGGATCATCGAAAACATTGGTGGCGAAATGATAGATGTAGGTACCGGCTTGAGCAGGTGCGTTAAAACCATCCGACATGGGGCTACTGGAGGCAGGAACGCCGTTTTGAGGAATATTGGTAAATATTCCGGTGGTTCTGTCCGGTTGGACGGCAATATTACCGTCGAAACTCTTCATCTGAGCATAATAGACTAAACCGTAAGAGGAAAAACTGGTGGAAATATTTAACCGCTCACCTGGATTAACGATTTTAACGTCACCGGCGCTGCTGGAGCTGATACTGACACCTTGGGAATTAGTGATCGATAAGTTGGTGCAGGATAAGTTTTGGGGAATAACTTTTATGGCTAAGTTTTTGGTACAACCATTACTAGTACAACGACCGACGGAAGGCCAGCCTTGAGTTGATGTATCACAACTACCGGTGCCGGCACCGTTTTGGCGGAAATTACCATCGGTGGCGCAAAGATAGCGGCAGGATGAACTCTCATAGGCGTTTGCAGCCAGGCTGTAGTAATAGGTGCCAGGCTGGGTGGGAAGGGTAATTGTGCCGGAGGCGGAATTGGATGCAGGTACCTTGTTGGCCGGAAAAGTGAAAAGATCACCAACCCGGTTAGCAGGAAGATCGATTCTGGTAGCATAAGCATTTACCCTGGCAAAAAAAAGTAAGCCATTTGGACTAAAGCTTGACGATATGTTTAGAGTCTCGCCCGGAAAAGCTAATTTCAGGTCTTCTGCAGAAGAAGAGCTCATGTCTTGGCCGGAACCATTGGTGACGGTGATGCCATTACAGGATACTGTGGGCAAGGAGGTGGTGGGGGTGGGATTATTACAGATGCTACAGTCACGGTCAATGGCGAAGGCGGTGCCACCATCCCAGCTTCTTCCAGTGTTTGGGTCGATACAAGGAAATTCGGTAACCAGACTTTTGATATCGAGTTGAGCTGCTTCGCACCTGGCCGGAGACATTGACTCGGTTTTGGTTTCACCGTTTCTAACAGTTGGCTGCATATATTTAGTCCGACCGGTGAGACATTGGGAGACATTACAGTCGCAACCTCTAAATTCAAGGATCTCGTAAGGAATATCGCGGCCGGTGTTGTTGATTAAAGTAATTGAGGTGTTACTATCACGACGGCAGATTAACTGGCCGGCAGGACCGGCAGCTTTGTTGCGGGTTTCCTGGGAAGTCTTGACTAAGGCAATGGCTCCAACCAAAGATAACAGTAAAAATAGTACAGTAAATAGTGGATAATACTTTTTTCCGTTACCTAAGTTGATCATTGATTTGATACCAGTTTAGACGATTGTTATGCCGGATGCAATACATGAATAACTTAATTTTTCCTGATAAGTAACAAGCCGGACACAAAGGCCGCTGCGGCAAAAAAGAATAACAGCGAGGTGGGAATAACGTTACTGGTTTTCTCCAGTGGCCCGGTAACACTAGGCTGGACAATAATAACGGTAGGTGCCACCGTCGGTATGTGGGTGGGGGTAATTTGAGAGATTGTCGGTGAGATGGTCTGGGTGGGACGTTGACTTGGAGAAGGGAGAGCTGTCGGAGCTAAGGTGGCCGATGCTGAAGCGGTAAAAGCCAGGGAGTCACCACCCGACTGAGCATTAACAACAAAACGGCGGGTGATAGTTTGCCAAATTTGAGTGACCGGATTTTGGACTTTTATGATAATGGTGTGTTCACCGGGAGCGAGGCCGGTTGGCGAAGCATATGACCAACGACCGTCCTGACCAACTGCAAGTTGTTCATTTATTACCTGGTCGGATTCTATAGTTATTTGCAGAATAGAGTTTTCCGGGGCTTTCCCAAAAAATTCCGGCTGACTAGTGTGGACTACTTCACCGTCCTTGGGGTTGGTCAACTCAAGTGTTGTTATCGGCTGGGACGATGAGGTAGGTAAATCACCCAGCGCAGAATCGACGGGATGATCTTGCGGATTTAACTGATCCTGGCCAAGAATGATATCCGGTACAGGTGAATTCGAGGAGGTGCTACCCAGGATTTGGGTTTGGGGCCCGTCGGCGGAGATGATAATGAGATCCTCGGCGGTATTGGCCGGAGGGTTAAACCAGTCGGTCCTTAGGTCGTTAAAAGAGATGGCGTGAGGGATGGCCCAATTGCCATCCGAAGTAACCAAGGCTGATAAAGGTGAAGCTCCGGGGATGTTAAGATAAACAATCGAATTTGGAGCGGGTTGCTGTGAGGCAACTAGAACTTTACCCCAAGCTAAAGTTGAGGTTGAAGAGGGTGTAGAAGGCGAAATGGCGGTGGTAATTTGATATTCGGATTTTTGATAAACGGCATCTTGACAAATAAATTGATATTGATAGGGGGTAGAAGCTTTGAGATTGGTAACTTGGAAATAATGAACCGGTGAGTTTTCTTTGACATCGAGGTAGGGGAGATTTTCTACCTGGAGTGAGCAGGAACAGGCGGATGTGGTTAAAAAAGAAACATCAAACGAATTGTTAGTAATGTTTGTAACTTGGGGATTTTGGGGCTGGCAGGAAGCGTTTGCTTTGGAGCCAAAGGCGGTGGGGTTAGTGGTCAAATATAGTCCTCCGGTCAGACCAAAGATTAACAGGAAAGTGCCTAATATGGTCGGAATCTTTATTTCTTTAATCATTGGCGGGTAAAGAAGATATGACTACCTGATCATCGGAAACAAATTCGTCCCGATTTTCAATTTGGAGAACAACATCGGAGTCGAGATTAGGATCGACCGGAGTCATTAAATTGTTGGCCTGGGCAATCTTGATGGGACCGACCATTTTGGAATAGCTGTTTTCGGCAATTAGAAAAAAGATAGTAAGGAAGGTGATAACGGAAAAGGTTATGAGATAGCTGGAAAGCTTACTTTTTTTCATTTGATGTTGAGTCCCAATATAAATACTCTATCCCAAAATTGACCTTAATGGTACCAGAAGATGAATCGGTGCCTGATCCAATACTGGGACGGAAAAAAGAAATCGACTTGATGTCAACTAGTCGTCGATTGTTGGTGAGTTTATTAATAAAATTTACAGCTTGTGAGAAACTGGCGTCCAGTGCCAAATTGGAGGCGAAAACCGACACATGGGAAGAAGCCGGATAAGAAGAATTTAGGGGAAGAGAAAAAGGGATTTTGGATTGATTTAAGCCGGATGACTGAAGGGAACCAGTAACTTGGGTGTAAGCTTGGTTGAACCTGGCAGAATCGGGCAGACTGGAGTCAACCAGGCGGTACTTACCCTGGATAAGGGAAAAGGATTCCTGGGCTTGAATAACGGTATTGATTTTGGTCCTCATTTTTTTTATTAATTCCTCTTTCGACCTTATATCACCCAAAAGAGATGAGATGGTGTAGGCGGTAGGCTTGATGGCGAAGAAAAGAAAAAAAGAAATTAAAATAAAGGTACCGGTGATTTCCAATCCGCGGTTGAATTTTTCATTATCCTGCTGTTTTCGGAGGAATTCGTAGAGCGGCTTTGATTGGGAAAATGAAGATATTGGCATTAACCTTTGGGTTGATTGGTAAAAAGAAGAGAAACTTTGATTTGGTAGTTGTTCTGTTTGGGCTTTTTAGTAATGGTGTTGACCACTACGCTCTCGATGTTGGGGTTGACCATCAGATTGGTGACAAAATCAACCAAAGATTCTTCCTTAAAAGCTTCAAGGTCAACATTGGCCGTAATTTTGCCGGTTTTGGTATCGGCTGCCAGATCCATTTTTTGGAAAACAATGTCGGGAGGAGTCGATTCAATTAAGGAATATAATTGTTTAGAATATTTGGGCTGATTTTGGTAAAAACCTTTGATAAATTTTAGACGCTGCTGGAGCAGAGCGTATTCTTTTTCGAAAGTTTGGGTGCTTTCAAGAATAGCTTTCTGCTGGCGTAGGATTTCGGAGAGATCGGAGTTTTTGCGGTCGAGCCAAAAGCGAGAGATAAAAGCGCAGATTACAATTAACTCGGTAAAGACGATGACAAACCGGCCGGCAGTTGTCAGCCAACGGAGTAGACGGGAACTAAAGGAATTAACATTTTCGGAATCAGGTAATAGTGAAATTTCCTTTTTGGCAGGCATATCTAAATCAGTATATACGACTGAAGTTGGGAAATAAACCGTCGAGGATATTAAGTACCTGTTTCCCGTTGCCAAAAAAAATATTTTACTATGCTGGTCTTAGCCTACAGCTTTGGCGAGTTTAAAATTACGAATTATGGCCTTGAACTTAAGCCAAATGTTTTTGTAATCTTCCAGCTCGCTAACCCGAAGAAGCCGGGAAACAAACAAGTAGGTGGCTCCTCCAATGATAAAGGAGATGGCCGAAAGGAAAATCAGATTGACAGTTTTGGAAGTATCAAGCAAAGTTGGGGAGTCAAAGAGCCTTAGGGCAAGCCAAGACGAGAGACCAAGGCTGGCTGAGGCCAGAAATATTTTGCCAACCCGCAGGAAAGTGGTATAACCAACAAAATTGGGAACTATTTGGCAAAAGAGGTAGAACAAGCCAGTCATCTGGATGAGATTACCGACAGAAGTACTGATGGCCAAACCCACAACTCCGAGTGAAGTAAAATTAATTAATAAAAAATTAATCAGGACGTTGACGGTAAGAGAAACAGCCGATACATATAAAGGTGTCTTGGTGTTGTGAAGGGCATAAAACGAGCGGATCAAAATTTGGATGACAGCCTGGCAGACGATTACCGGAAACAAAAAGGCTAAAATCCTGGCAGTTTGGAGAGTAGCAGACCAAGGAAACTGCCTGGCGCCGAAGACAATCCTAACTATAGGTAACCTTAGAACCAGCATTAAGATGCCGACGGGCAGAGATATAAAAAGACTTTGGAATATGGCTTTATCGACAGTGGATTTGAACTGATCGAGCTCGTTGTGGGCAATGTTTTTGGAAAGAATCGGCAGGGAGGCCTGGCCAACGGTGGTACCAAAAATCCGGCTGGGTAAAAAAATTAATTGAAGAGCTAAGTTTAAAAGAGAGATCGAACCAACGGCCAGGGTGCTGGCAAAAAAGAGGGTGACGGTGTTTTCGATTTCGCCCAAGCCCAGCGATAAGCTTCGGGGTAACATTAACCGGAACACTTCACGGACACCATGGCTTTTGGTGTCAAGAGTAAATGAATAGTGAAAGCCGAATTTTCGGACCACCGGTATTTGGATCGCCAAATGGAAAAAGGCGCCAACAACAACACCATAAGCCACTCCATAAATACCAAAGGTCGGGCTAAGGGCAAAAATTCCAAGGATAATAAAGATATTGTAAATTATGGGAGAAAACGCCGGTATAAGGAAGGCCTGGTGAACCTGAAGTATTCCGGTAATAAAATTACTGATAAGGAAAAATAGTTGGGCTATCAGAAGTATCCGGCTTAAGCCGACCATAAGGTCGATTTGGGCGGGGGAAAAACCGGTGGCGATTAGCTCGGAAATCGGTCGGGTGAAGATTAAGGCTAATACTCCGGCAGATATAAAAATCAAGAGCAAGAGGTTAATAATTACCGAAGCCATCTTGTTGGCTCGTTTTTCGTCCTGGTGAAGGTAGCTTGAAAACACCGGGATAAACGAAGCCGATAAGGCTCCGGTAACCAGCAATTTAAAAAGTAAGTCGGGCAAACGGAAAGCAGCGTTATAGGCGTCCAGCTGACTGACACAACAAGAAAAGAACCGGGAGTAAAGAAAGCGACTTCGTAGAAAACCTAATATGGCTGAAAGACCGAATGTCAAGCCCAATACAATTGACGCCGAAATAATGGTGCTCTGCTTTTGGGTAGTAATTTGTTTGATCCGGTCCTGAATGGTCATTACGCTATATTTTATAGTAGAGAAAAGGTAAAAAAGCTACGAGCAAACCCTGACAATTGTAAAACAGGGCGTCTTAGTCTAAAATACTGACCATGCCAATAAGTTTATCAGCCAAAAAATCATTGAGGAAATCAATTAAAAACCGGAAACGGAATGATAATTTAACCAGAAAAACAAAAATAGAGATTAAGAAGTTTTTGGCTAAGCCGAGCCAGGAAGGTTTGAGTCTGGTTTTTTCGGTAGTAGACAAAGCGGTAAAAAACAATATCTTTCACCTGAATAAGGCCAAGAGACTAAAAGCCCGTTTTTCAAGAAAAGTGGAGAGCCTAAAGCCGGCCAAACCAGCTAAAAAAATGGCGTAGTTTAAGCTGTTCAGGTAGAATAGAGTTATTGTTTTTTAGGCAGCGATGAAAAAGTTTTTTGTAACCACCCCGATTTACTATATTAATGACGTTCCCCACATTGGCCACGCCAGCACGACGGTAGCGGCTGACGTTATCGCCAGATTACACCGTAAATTAGGCGAAGAAGTCTTTTTTTTGACCGGAACGGATGAGCACGGTCAAAAAGTTGCCGAATCAGCCGCTAAAGAAGGCCTGGAACCACAGGATTATTGCGACAAAATTGCCCCCCGTTTTGAAGAAGCCTGGAAGGCGATGAATATCAGCCATGATTTTTTTATCAGAACTACCGACCCAAGACACAAGCAAGTCGTAAACCAAATTCTTCAAAAGATATACGATAACGGTGATGTTTACCGGGGTAAATATGAGGGTTATTACTGCATTGGCTGTGAAAAGTTTTTGACCGAGACGGACATGGTGGATAAGCATTGCCTGCTTCACCCGCCGGAAAAGACGGTCTGGAAAAGTGAAGATAATTGGTTTTTTAAATTAAGTAAATACGTCCCGGTAATTATTAAGTTAATCGAAGATTCCGGAACTAATTATATATTCCCCGAAGGCAAGAGATCGGAGGTATTGGCAAAACTAAAGGCAGGAGTAAAGGATGTTTCAATAAGCCGGGAAAATGTTAAGTGGGGAATTCCCACCCCCTGGGACCCATCACAAACGGTGTATGTGTGGTTTGATGCGTTGTTGAATTATTACAGCGCTTGCCAGTTTGTTGAGGGCAAAAATGAGTATTGGCCGGCATCACTGCACCTTTTGGGAAAAGAAATCCTCTGGTTTCATACGGTCATCTGGCAAGCAATGCTTTTGTCGGCCGAGCTACCTTTACCAGTAAAGACCTACACCCATAGTTTTTATATTATTGATGGCCAAAAAATGTCGAAATCTTTGGGTAATGTCATCTCGCCTCAGCAGTTGATTGACTTGTTCGGAGTTGACGGATCCAGGTACCTGATAGCCAGATCAATCCCGACGGAAAATGATAGCGATATTGGAATTGAGAGATTCAAAGAAAGATATAACGCCGATCTGGCCAATAATCTGGGAAACTTGGTGTCAAGAGTGGCAAAACTAAGTTCTGAAACAAGATTCATGATTCATGATTCAAGAATAAATCAAAACTATATTGATCATGTAAACAACTTGAGATTTGATGAGGCGATTGGATGGGTGTTTGCCAATTACGTTGATAATACTAACGTCAGGCTGAACGAAGTGGCCCCGTGGAAATTGGCAACGGATGATCCAAATAGATTGGAAGTACTAAAGTTGGCAGGAGAAAATCTATTAGTAGCGGCCGAGTATTTGGAGCCGGTAATGCCGGAAACAGCCAAGAAGATCAAAGAGACCTTAACTAACGGGAAGGGGCTGGAAAAACCACTGTTTCCAAGGATTAAATAGCAGTTAGTCGAGAGTTTTTAAGTAGTTTAGGATAATCGGATGCAATGAGGTGGTGAAGTAACTTTGAACTTCGGAGGGTTTAGTCCACTTTAAGTCAACAAATTTTTCTCCGACTTTTTCCTGGCCACCAACGACTTCACAATGGTAGTAAATTGATAAAAACTCTCTTTTTTCGGGATAAGTTTTGGCGAAAATTATATTTTTTACTTCGATATCCAAATTAGTCTTTTTTTTGACCTCAAGCTTCAAATAATACTCCAGATCGTTTTCATAAGCCGGCCGACCACCGGGGAAGCACCAGGATAACTCCTTTAAATACGGATCGTTTTGTCGCAAACCAATCAAAATTTGTCGTGTTTGGGGGTTGTAAACAATTGCGAGTACGTTAAGTAAAAAAACTCCTCTATCGAATTCTGACCAGTCCATAGTTAGGATGATTATAACAAATGCAAGGTACTGCAAATTTTCCTATTCTAACCTACCAACAGTGTTAAGATTTTATGACCACCTTTTGTAATGATGTTTTTGTTTTTTTCGATATAAAATGCGACTTTTTCTTTCATTTGGCTGGCGATGGCTTCGGGCTTAGCATGCGAAAAGATTTTTATATCGCCCATCTTCTTATATTTTGGATAGCGTTGAATAATTTTTGTTTTTTCTCTGTCTTCCTTTAGACCAAAACCCCTTAAAAGTTGCCTGCTAACCACAATTCTGGTACTGGTGGCTAAAGACCTAGACGGAAGTAACAAAATGGAAATTCCCAGATCTTTCAAAGTACGTTTGTGCTTCATGGTTAAATTATCCATATTTTCGTGAACCAAAAATCCAGACGATAGAGAGAAAACAAAATTTTCTAAATGCTGGCTTATGATTTCATAAAATAGTTTTGAATTTTCGTAGCAGTATTTTTCGTAGCCATGCCTTTTTATGTAGTCACCAACATTTTCAAGACGTTGGCAGAATTCCGTGTCTAGATCGATGAAATTGTAACCAAGCAAACCTGCTAATATCTGCCCAGAAGTTGATTTGCCAACACCACCCGGACCGATGAGAAATATTTTCACACGAATTCTTTCCTTCTTTGCCCCATCTGTTCCAAAAATATATCTTTCGCAACTTTGGTGTAGAAATTATTATCCTTTATTCTAATATAATAATTATTTTCTGGTGTCATTTTGTAAGCTTTTGCATCACTGTAGAATTGTTTCTTGAATGCGTCGGAAAGTTGATCGGCATCAATCAATATTTGCTTACTAAGTTTTTTGGGGTTTTTAAACTTATGGGCTTTGACAATATCAATTATTTCATTAATCTGAAAAACATTATAATTTAACGACTTTAGAATTTCTCTAATAATTTCTGGGGCAAATTTAATATGAAGTTTCATTCCCTGCAACTTGTCTGTTTTGTTGGTGGTACATTGATATTTTTTTGGAACTTTTGCCCAGCCTACATCGTGAAGCATAGCGGCCGGTATCAAAATATCCGGATTACCTTTTTCCTTTTTAAGAATCAATTTCATAGCCTTAACTACTCCTTCGGTATGAATCACAAAATCTTTATTGATGCCTTTCTCTAAATATTTTACCGCCAGATTCCAAATATTCTTATATTTTTTCATAAATATTTTAAAGGTATTTAAAATAAATTTCGCCTAATGTTTGCGAGTATCTAATGTTGCCGCCAGATAGAATTGATTATACCCCCCATCTCGCGAGCAATATGAGAGAACGAGTGCAACGGGATCGAAGGAGCGAAGCGACGAAGAAGTTTTCTTTAGCTTTTGCAATCCTGGGGACAGTTACATTTTGTTTCGCCATCATCACATGACCCATTGCCGCATTTTTTACTACAAAAAAAACTTATGGCTCCTGGCATGATTTGGTAACGGCAATTTTCGTCATATTGCCTGGCGGGTGTTACCTTTGAATATCCAGAACAACATTTGTTGGGGCGATGAGCGGATGCTTCGGGGTTTGCTGAGGCGGCGAGAGGTGCTTCTCCTTCCCCAAGGCAACCTACTTTAACACATTTTTTATCAGTGCATGTCTGATCTCTTTGACAATCTGAGTTTGTTGAACAAGGAGTGCTTTTATTAAAAATATAATATAAAGGAGCTACGAGTACTACGAGAATAAGGATGACGAAAAGTATGTTCTTCTTTTTCACTTGTAAAAAAGTATAAGCTAAAAGAAAATCTTTCTCAACGTTTCGGCGTATGCGCCGTGTTAGGTGTCGTGGTCGCTACGTGAATAAATCATCCCCCGCAATTCTACTTCCATAAAGTCTTTTTGCATTGACTTAATAAAAGGGGTAAGCCCACCGATGTCACCAAATGCGTAAGAGCGTGGTGGTGGCACTAAGAACGTCAAGCTCGAAAACACTAATAAGAATATTGAAAAGTTGGGCATTTGGAATCCAAAGATAATAAGAGGGAAACGATTACTCGACATATCAAAATAGTCGACAGGAAACGGAACAGTTAGATTTAGGTTACCAGTTGGAGCGGAAAAAGATTCGATATCGGACTTGAGATGGCTAAAAACAAAGAGACCAGCAAATTGCTTTTTTAGGTCTTTAACCATCGGAAAAGTTCTAAAGGTATAGATGGCTAAAGGCATAGTAGATTATAGAAAAAATAAGTTAAAATGATAAATCGTTATGATCGATACTCATGCCCATTTATCAAAAAGATTTTGCCCCGCAGCGGCGGGGCTGTCTTTGGCTCAAGGTGTAAAAATAATTTTAGCTGCGAGCAATCTGGCGGATTCGAGAGAGAACGTTGAACTGGCGAAGCAAAATATTGGCCAGTTTTGGGCAAGTGTGGGGGTGCACCCCCAATGCACTGATCCAGAAAATACAACTCCAATCGAAAAGCAGTTGGAAGAGTTAAGAATATTGATCGATGGGGATAAAAATAAAAATGTGGTGGCAATAGGGGAAACGGGTTTAGATTTTAGCCCTCCCCCACCGGATGAAAGCGAGAGAAGCCCGGTAGAGCAGGAAAGGCTATTTAGGGGGCAAGTTGAATTAGCTCAAAAAAATAACCTACCCTTAATCATCCATGCCCGAAAAGCGGCAGATGAGGTGATAAAAATATTGGCCGAATATAAGCACTTAAAAGGTGTGTTCCACTGCTATGCCGGCGGTAAGAAAAGGATAAAAAAGGTGCTGGATTTGGGACAGGGTTGGTATTTTGGCATTGACGGGAATTTGACTTATGAAGTTGGACTAAGTGAAGTAGTAGCGGCGATACCGAAAGATAGATTATTGGCCGAAACCGACAGCCCTTTTCTGGCTCCCCTGCCCTACCGAGGGCAGACTAATAAACCGGAATATGTGGAATTTATTTATAAAAAGATAGCTAAAATTTGGACGATGGGATTTGAAGAAACGGAAGAAATTATTGACAAGAATGCAGCTAACTTATTTAATATAGTCCTGTAGAATTGTTTCTAGCTCGCGGATAGAAGGATAGCGGTCGACAAAAGCAACTTCGTTGTCGACCATAAGGACTGTTTTGCCCTGAATACCCATAGAATATACTCTGCTCATGTCTTTAATATACTCAGGGTCGTAGTCGATTTGAAGGCGCTTACATAAAGTTTCGATATTGGCAAAAAGCTGCTTGCCTTGAGGCGAGCCCCGATCAAAAAGTTTTATACGCACAATTTAATTCTATCAGATTATTCCCCGTCGACGAAGATCTTCAAAGACGGGTACCATAGTTTGACAAGGTTCTGCCGGAACAGGCGGCCTTTGCTCTACATAAAGTGATCCAAGATAAACCCGATATTTGTTATTATGGACCTCCGAGGCAGGTATACTTCCAGGCACAGGATTCCCGTTAGCATTAAGATTGTTAGACCGAAGTCGTTGGCACCATTTGAACCAAGCCTGGCAAGCAGTACAGTTTTCTTGTTTACAGATTGACACTAGGGGCAAATATAAGGGATTGTAAATTTGTTTACCAGACTGCAAAACGAAGATGTGTTAGAGTATTCTGATTGGTGTTTTTATCGTTGTGGCGGTGTCTGGCCTGCCTCGCCAACGATAGCTTCTCTTAGTCTTTGCTGGGCTAGGTTGAGTGCAGCTAATATTGTTTGAGCTTGCTCTGGCGAGCTACCTTTTGGTAAAATAGAGGCTCGCATCTTCATGACAGCCCCTAAGGCGACTTCAGGCCGGAGAGAAGAAGTCGCGGCTTCGTGGATTTTCTGTAAAGCCAATTCTAAATGAGTAGGCATTATTTATGTGAGATATTATACACATTATTCAAAAGGCAGGCGATAGTCATGGGGCCGATGCCGCCGGGAACAGGGGTGATATAGGAACATTTGGGAGCAACGGAGTCAAAATCAACATCGCCAACAAGTTTACCGGTTTGAGGATCCTGGCTTAGGCCGATATCGATTATAATACTCCCCTCTTTAACCATACTTCCGGTAATAAAATTTTGTTTACCGACGGCGGTAATGACAACATCGGCCATACCGGTAGCCGCGGAAAGATGGGGAGTATAGGAATGACAAACTGTCACGGTGGCGTTACGCTGAAGCATTAGGGCAACAAGAGGAAGGCCGATATGGGGGCTGCGGCCAATAATTACGACATCTTTTGATTCGAGAGAAATTTGATAATTATCTAACAAGGCCAAAACAGCTTGGGGAGTAGCCGAAGCAATGGCGGCAGGATTTTTTTGGAACATCAAGCCAAGATTAGTGGCGGTTAAGCCGTCGACGTCTTTGCTAGGATCGATGGTGTTAAGAATTTCCTGGGTATTGAAGTTTTTGGGCAGCGGTAGCTGGACCAAAATACCGGTTACGGCTGAATCGAGGTTCAGGGACGATATTAGAGCGGAAACTTTGGCGGTGGTGGAATCGGCCGGCAGACGGTGGATCTGGCACAAAATACCGACTAAATCAGCTTTCTTTTGTTTCATCGAGACGTATTGGAGAGAAGACGGATCGTCACCGACTAAGATAATATCCAAACGGGGCGGTTTTGGCAGATTAGCAATTTTGGCTTTTTGATCCTGAAGAATTTTTAAGGAGGTGGCTTTGCCGTCAAGTAGAATCATGACTGGGAATTAATGGTTAAAATTTCGTGGCCTGAAGAGGTAATTAGGATAGTATGTTCAAACTGGGCTGACAGAGAACCATCGAAAGTTCGGACTGTCCAGCCATCGGACTTGTCGATAGTTATGCGGCAATCAGCCGAAGCGTTGATCATCGGCTCAATGGTAAAGATCATGCCGGATTTTAAAATTAGATCGTTTTTGGTGGTGGAGAAGTGAAAAACGAAGGGGTCTTCGTGAAATTTTAGGCCGACTCCATGGCCACCAAGCTCGCGAACGACACTAAATCCGAAACGGTTAGCGTAGGGCTCGATTATCTGGCCGACAGAGGTGTTTAGAGTAGCGCCGGGCTTTAGGCTTTTTATAGAAATGGCTAAGGCTTCTTGAGTTACTTCAATAAGTTTTTTGGCTTCGGCCGATATTTGGCCGACAGGATAGGTGGCCGAAACATCGCCGTAAAAGCCGTTTAGAATAGTGGTAATGTCGAGATTGACAATATCGCCTTCTTTTAGGATTAATTGATCTGACGGGATGCCATGACAGACAACGTCGTTGACTGAAGTGCAGATGCTTTTGGGAAAACCGCCGTAACCCAGAGGGGCGGGAGTTGCCTGATGGTTGGTGATATATTTATGGGCTAATTGGTTAAGGTACTCCGTGGTCACCCCGGGCTTAACGTAGTTTTTTAGATAGTCCAAAGTCTGGGCGGCCAGCCGAGATGACTTGCGGATGCCGTCTATCTGCTTGGGGGTTTTAATGATAACCATGGCTGATTATACGTCTTAACAAAAAAAATTAGAAATAATTGGACGATTTTACTCTTTAGTTTATCCGGTTAGGAAAATTACCCTTTGCGGCATTAACGATATTTTCAATCCATAAAGCGTGATTACGCTGCAAAGATTCTGCGGTACACCAGGCTAATTCCGGCCCAGCCCAAACATTGCCCTCGTAAGAGCTAAAGGCAGGCTTCGACTCTTCAAATGCATAGCCGTAAATTTTGTTTTGCTTGACTAGATCTAAAAGCAGTTGGTGGTTATAGACTGTGTGAACAATGCTGACAAAGATAGCACTAGGCTTCATTTGTAATAGCAGATTGTCAGTTATTAAGCCTTGCGTTTCCTGGTTTTGGGCAAGGCAGGGGAAAATCAAATCACTAGTTTTTAGGAGTGTTGGCAAGTCGGCAAAGCTTAATTGGCTATCACGGGAATTCTTGGACCAATAGATAACTTTCATCCCGAGTCCTTGGCAAATATTGGCGATACTACGCCCAATATGACCTAAGCCAATTATTCCGGCAGTCTTGCCAGTTAGCTCGATTCCCTGAAAATTAGTAAAATCGTAGTTCCAATTGTTTTTGATGACCAAAGGAATTTTTCTGGCAACTAACATAGCCAGCATGACAGCCCATTCAGCAACAGAGTTGGTGGAATAATTTTTAATGTTAACGACGGGGATATTAAGTTGGCGGCAGTACTCGTTATCCAGCCAACTAAACGAGGTTGACTGTAAGCAAATAGCCTTAATATTGGGGATAGAAGATATGTCTGATTCTTTCAGCTGCCAGTCGCAAAAGCCAGGATCAAGGGCGATTATTTTGTCTTCGGAATCAGTCATGCCAGTAACTTTAGATAGTGACTTGATTTTATCGTCGATGACAACAGTGCCAAGAGGTTTTAGAGTGCGAATAAAGTCTGGGTTAAAGATTTGTGAAGCTACAGGGGAAAGAAGGTATATTTTCATTTTTATTTTTTAAATATTAATGCCGGAGTGGCTAGATCCCAGATTTCGGTTACTGTTACTAAAACTGCCGCTTTGTGGGCTAGATTCTTGTTGTTTGGATCTTCGTCAACTGCCTGTTTCCACGGACCGCTGGTGAAATAACTGGCTTTACCCTTAATCTGGTAGCCGGTTTCGCCATCGGATGACCAAAAAGCCAATGATACGAAAGGATTGGAAGCCAAGTTAGAGGCTGTTTTGTTAAAAAAATTATCCGTTATTAAGAGTTGAGATGGTGAGACGACTTTAATGCACCCAATGGCAACGCAATTGGGGTGACCATCGGGGGAGGAGGTAGCCAAAGCGAGAATGGATGACTCCAGCAAAGACTTAAGATCGAGTAAGCTTTGTATGTTGGACATAAGAATAAATAAAAATAAATACGGTAACTAATAGAATCGGGCCGATAACCAGGTAAAAGCTAATATCCGGAAAGACTACTCCAAGTAGGCTGACGGCGGCAGCAATTTTGTAAAGCCGGCCACCGAGCTGGTGGGTTTTGTCCCAGACTTCATCGGAGGACATGGTCCAGGGAGTACGGATGCCGACAAACCAGTTTCGCCGGGCGACCGAAGTTAAAACGCCGGTAAAGTAAAACATAATTGAGAAAGCCGGAGCTAACGCCTGGCCCATGTTAAACTGATTGCCCAGATTCCAATATAACATCAGACAAAAAAGATAAAATAAAAAACCAAAAACAACTACCAGGAAATTGTTAAAATGATTTTCGAACTGCTTAAAGCTGGGGCGATATGGATCGGTTTTGGGTAAAATTAAAAATAAAAGATACAGAATAATTGATATGGCCGGCATAATGGCCAAGGCTTTGTTTTTGGGCATGAAGCCATCGGCTTGACCGTTAATGCCCCAATGAGAGGCCATAAAGGCCGGAAGCTCCGAATAAAGCGAAAAGGCCAGAATAAAAGTAGCCAGAATTATTAGTATCGGAAAGAGCTGCTGCCATTTGAGTCGCATGGTGAGTATTGAAAAATTATTTTTCCCAGGAAATTGCCGAGGGCATGGTGCCATCAAAAGATAGTTGCCCGTTTTGGGTAGAAAATGATTTAACCGACAACCCGGGGACGCTTTTGATTCTGATTTCGGCCAGAGATACCAGGTACTTTTGATTGTCTTTGATAATTTGGGTAGGAACGGAAAATCGACCGATTTCCAGATGGTGAGTGTTTAGGGAAACTTTATTATCGGTGACTGAGGCCACCCCTTTGAAATAGAAAGGGGTGTTGCCTTTAATCTTTAGATAATTGGCGGCAGATTGAATATCTTTGGCGCTAATACCAAGAACGGACAAATAACCAGGCAAACGGTCCAAAAGGAGAATCCCCGAAGCTTCGGCACTGCCGTCTGGATTTAATTTTATCTGAATTGAGCTGACCGGAAAATATTTCCAGGTAGGGGAATTGGCCAGAGCAGTAATCTCGGCCGAAGATAGAGAGGCGGAAACGTTTTTGGTGCCACTGTAGCGAATGGTTTCGTAGGTAGATTCGGAGGTAGTCGACAGCTCGGTCATGATAACACCATTTTTTTGCTTGGCAGAATCCAAGTCGGCCGGGGTGTAGGAGACGTTAAGGCTCTTTGGTTTGTCGGCCCCAAATAGCGGGCTAAGAGAGGGGATAAATCCAAGATAGGCCAGTGCTGCCACCGGAATGATTATTAATAAGAGTAAAAATATGAGAAAAATCTTTAACAATAATTTCATAATCTGCTGATATGCTTGTATGATTAATAGTTTATTTTACTACGAATGAAACAATTAACTTTAACTTCACTCCCCTACTCCTACGATGCTCTGGAGCCGGTAATTTCTAAAAGAACAGTCGAACTGCACCACGACAAACACCAGGCAGCTTATGTGAATGGCGCTAATACGGCACTGGAGAAGCTTGATAAATTTAGAAAGAAAGAGATAGAGATTAACTCAAAAGATTGGTGGAAAAACTTCAATTTTAATTATAACGGAGTAAGGTTTCACGAGCTTTTTTGGGAAAAAATGGGCCCGGCAAAGGAAGATAACAAGCCTTCAGGAAAGGTGTTAGACGCCATTAACGCAAACTTCGGGTCGTGGGAGCAATTAGCGGAAGAGTTTAGCGGTGCCGCCATAACAGTCGAAGGTTCAGGATGGGCGGTATTGTGGGGAAATGACTTTGGCGAGCTAATTGTTGGGCAAATTGAAAAACATAACATGCTGGGGATCTTAGGCTGGAAAGCTAAACTGGTGCTGGACGTGTGGGAACATGCCTACTATTTGGAATACCAAAACAACCGGGCGGAGTTTGTAAAAAACTGGTGGAAGCTAGTCGATTGGGAAAAACTTGAAATCTGAAAATTGGTTATTTTACAGATTAATTTTGTCAGTAAAGATAGCATCAAAAATGGTGTCGATTTCGGCATCGAGGTTTTGGGGTAGGTATGAAGCTGTTAGAGTAGAGACTGTTTTGTTTTGGATATATAAGCGCTGTTTGACCCGGACCTGATTACGAGCATTGATATAAGTGCCCTGGAGGTGACGGACATAAAAAGAGCCAACATTTTCGGATCGATTGATGGTAAAGGTGAGGCTGGGCAGGGCAGAACGGGCACCCTTGATAATAGTGTCGGCATATTTACTTTCGGAAAGATCAGAAGTGTAGGCCGATGTGATCAGGACAATCGAAGGTTTGACTTTATCTTGGGTTTCTTTGACCAATTTTAGGGTATTGCCGGCTGAAGGTGTAGCCATAGACCAGCCGGGAGGCAAAGGGGTTGAAAGTAAGACGGGAGTGGGAGAAGGTAAATTTTGGGTAGAGGCGGGCTGGCGGATAATGGAAATAAATTTGTAGGCAAGGGCGAAAAGCGCGATGATCATGATAGCCACAATAATCTTTTTGGGGAATATTGGCCGTGGCTGGACTTCAAGCTTTGGGGCGGCTTTTTGCTTTTTCATAGTTAAGGTAATTTTTTTGCCTCGAATAATAAACGGTGAGTGGCATCGACACAGGTTAGAAGGTAAATGGTATCAGAAGTTGAGGGACGGATAGCGGTTAAGTCGGTGTCGGCAACTACCGACTTAGCGGAAACTTGATAAGCCTTACCGGCACCGGCAATGTCAACATAGACAAAGTCGCCTATTGCCATTCTGGAAATACCTTCAAATAGGGCAGCGTTCCAACTGTGGGCATAGTAAACCGGCGAGCCGTTAATCACCGAGGTAATAACTTCCTGGTGGCCGGCCAGGTATTGACCGCCAACGATTTCACCTTGATAAACCGGACGATTTAACCCTATTTTGGGTATTACTATGAAGTGGTCGGGAAGTAATAAATTGTTTGACGGAAGTTTGGCTAAGCTTTTTTGGGTTTCGGCAGTGGCCGGAAAAGCCATACCCAAAACTTCACCGATATAAGAATCCTGAATACCTTCAATTAAGGGATTGTAGTTATCGGCTGTTTCGGTAGTAGTCGATCGGGTAACTCCGGCAACCAGTGGGTTATATTCTTCACCACCACCGACGCCAAAAGGGGTTGGAGTGTTGGCCGGACCGGGAGTGCTGGTTGGACCGGGGACGGGAGTTTCGGTGGGACCGGGCCCAGGAGTTTCGGTTGGACCGGGGACGGGAGTACTGGTGGGACTAGGTGACGGGGTTTCGGTAGGATTCAATGTTGAGGTTGGAGTTGGAGTGGGTGTGAATGTTGGTGAAGGAGTCGGGGTAAATGACAAAATGGCGGTTGGAGTCGGAGAACTGATCGGAGTTTGCGTCGGAGTAGGAGAACAGGTGGCGGTCGGGGTGGGGGAATTAAATTGAGTTGGAGTGGGGGTAGGTGATGATATGGACGTAGGAGTGGGTGTATTGATTTTTGTTGGGGTAATTGTGGGAGAGGGGGTGGCGGTCGGGGTTGATGTGGGAGCGGGAGTTATTGTCGGGTTACAAGGAGGGCAAGTAAGACAATCGCAGCTATTTTCACAATAAACCGCAATCCAGGATAAGTCATGGCCGGTAACAACGGTGACAGTAGCTGTGTTGCCAGAAATTGTATAAGTGAATTTTTCGTCAGGAAGCAGCCAGATATCCTGACCGCTGCCGGCATGAACATAGACCTTGTCTACTGTTTGAGACGACAGGGGGCAAGTGGCTGAGCCAGTGCGGCCGGAAACGTCGGTTTTTTGGCAAATATCGTTGTGCTCATTGCACCACTGCACAAAATCGGAGGCAGATTCAAAATATTCTGAGGCCTTTAAATTAAATTTTGCAGAGTAAAAAGTGAAAATAAGGTAACAAAAGAAGAATGAGCAGGATAGAATAATAAGATTACTTATTTTTTTGGCAGTCTTGGGTTTTGAAGACACAATCATTGTATCGCTTATAAAGTCTATAATAATCGAATTGTATCACATTATATTTTTAGGAATGAACATAATCGAAAATGAATAATAACAATCAAGATACTTCCTGGAAAAATGTGGGGGAATGGTATTCAACGTCCGTCGGTGATCGTGGTAGCTATTATCATCAGCGGGTGATTTTACCTAACGTCGAAAGGTTGCTGGCTATAAGGCCAGGCCAGAATGTGCTGGATTTAGGCTGTGGCCAGGGAGTATTGGCCAGAATGGCGATACTAAAAGACTTCGAATATTGGGGAATTGACAAGGCTCCCAACCTGATAGAAGAAGCAAAAAAACTGGACAGAAATCCAAAGCATCACTATGTGACAGGAGATATAGTTGGTAATTTGAGCATTAATAAAAAATTTGACCATGTAGTAATAATCCTGGCATTACAGAATGTAAAATCCCCTTTTAAAGTAATCCGTAACGTCAAAAACTGGCTAAAAACAGACGGCCGGGTGATAATCGTTTTAAACCATCCCTGCTTTAGAGTTCCTAAGCATAGTGACTGGGGTGTAGATAAGTTGAAAAATAGGCAATATCGACAGGTAGATAACTATCTGACACCCTTGGAAATCCCGATTGAGGCCAGCCCATTTGATAAAAAAAGCGACACGAAAACCTGGAGCTATCATTATCCCCTATCGGCCTACAGTGAAATGCTTTTTGATAACGGTTTGGTGATAGAAAAAATTGAGGAGTGGAAGTCAGATAAACTATCAACCGGCGGGGCGGCCAAAATGGAAAATCAGGCCCGAAACGAAATACCTTTATTTATGGCGATAATGGCTAAAAAGGCCTAGTAACTGGTTTGAGGCAGGGTGGAATACCAGGTTGGTGTTGGCCAGTGTGTTGGAGTGTTGGTCGGTACTTGGGTAGGAATAATGGTAGGTATAACAGTTGGGATGATGGTTGGGATAACCGTAGGTATCGTGGTGGGAGCTACTGTAGGAATGGTAGTGGGTATAGCCGTCGGAATAATTGTAGGCTCGGGGGGAAGACAACAATACTTGAAAGACCGGCCACAGTCAGTGTAATTGAGGCCTGGATAAACCGAAAAACCCGCAGGGCAAGTTTTTTTGGCGCACAATCCGCCAAGAGACTGGCAGCTAACTGCCGCCAAAACCGGATGGGGGCTGGAACTTGGGATCTTGGATACTAGTACCAATGAGAGGACGATAACTAGAATGGCCAGAGGGAATATTAGTTGAAAATTGAGTGTATGTTTTTTCATATTGGGTGATAATACTATTTAAAGGATTTTGATGTCAAATTTTTTTATCTTGATGTTTGGGAATAAAATCTAAAAAACAGGATCTTGGACGAATTTAATTGCTCCATCTTAAGACAAAACCCGGATTGATTAGGTTTTATGGCTGTAGCTGTTTACCAAAAGCAACGCAAAATTGAGTAGTTTCCAACAGGGCAAAACCTTTGAACTTAATCGCCTCAACCAACTTCTGGTTTAGCTCGACAACATTTTTTACATCAACCCGGCAGGCAAAGACATCGGGATTGATTGACTTGACCAAATTAACGGCATCGAGAGGGACGTTAGGAGTACCTAAGGGGGTGGATTTAGTTTTGGAGCCTTTGGGGGTGGTGGGGCTGGTTTGTCCGGTAGTTAGAGAATATAAATAGTTGTTGGAAACCAAAACAGTCAGGTCAATATTCATTCGGGCCGCCGCAACCAAATGGTTGAGACCTTCGCCATAAAGGCCACCGTCACCGCCAACAACCACCACGGTCAAATCCGGCTGATGAATTTTGACTCCCATGGCAAAAGGAAGGGACCGGCCGTGAAGAGTGTGGGAGCCGTATGACTTAACAAAATCAGCCATGTTGCCGGCACAACCAATATCGTAACTGACAACCAGCTGATGAGTGGGAATGGCCAGTTTGGATAACGTCTGAATTAAACCACCTAAGACCAGATAGTTTGGACAACCCGGGCAAAAAGTCGGGATGACGGAAGTTCGATAGTCGGCTGGAGTGAAAGGCATGTTATTTTTAAAATTATTTCTTTGCGAGAAAACCAATAATCTCTTCGGGGTAAAAAGGCCGACCGTCATATTTTAAAAATTGGCGGTTGGGCGAAAAGGCGAATTGGGATTTTAGCAGAGTGGTAAGTTGGCCGGTTTGGTTAGCCTCAAAAAGGTAGACCTTTTTATATTTACTGATTAGAAGGCGAATTTTTGGGTCGAGTGGCCAGAGGGTGCGAATTTGAAGAAAGGAAAAACCGGAAAGTAGGGGTAGGCTTTCCAAAATTGGCATAGCAGTAGACCCCCAGCTGATTATTAAATTCGGGGCGTTTTTGGGGCCGAATAATTTGTACTTCGGGCATAATTTTTGGGTATATTTGAGCTTGGCCTGGCGCTTTTTAGCCATTTGCGTCGCTTGGGTCGAATCTTCGGTAGCAAAGCCTGTCTGGTCGTGCTCGTAGCTATTGGCCAGGAATTCACCATTTGGTGCCCCGGGGATAGACCGGGGGGAAATACCGTTTTTGGCCGGCAGAGAGTAGCGGTAAAAAGAGGGAGCGGGCTTGGGCTCAATTAGACCATGGTCAACTTTAAATTTTTGCCGGGAAAAGTCGGGGACATTGCTCGAAGATTCGCCCAAATATTTATCGCTTAAGACGATTACAGGAGTTTGGAGGATAGCGGCCAGATTGAGAGCCTCTGCAGAAAACTCGAAGCTTTCTTCCTGGGAGCCCGGGGCCAAAACAACTTTGGGGAATTCACCGTGGCCAGCATTAATAGCGTGAAGCAAATCACCCTGGCCGGTCCAGGTGGGCAGACCAGTAGCCGGTCCGGGCCGGGAAACCAGATAATACACCATACCAATTTCGGTAACTCCACAAAAACTGATGGTTTCGTCCATTAAGACAAAGCCGCCGCCGGAAGTACCAACAGCCGACCGGGCACCGGCAAAAGCAGCGCCAGCGGCCATATTGGCCACAGCGATTTCGTCTTCCGGGTGGTAAACATTCAGATTATGTTCTTTTTGTTTTTCGGCCAAAAAATGAAGAGCACCGGTGGCCGGAGTCATGGGGTAAGCGGCGTAAAAGTTGCCGCCACCTTTGATAAAACCCCAGCCAAAGGATTCGTTGCCATCGGCTAAATGACTCTTGGGGTTAGCTTTTGATGGTAGTGATAGAGGATGGGCATATTGGGTAAGATGGTTTTGGGCGTAGGTGAAGCCGGCGTCAAAAGCCAGCAGGTTAACATCGGCGTACTTGCCGTATTGAGCCTGGATACATGTTTGGGCGATTTTTCGATTTAAATTATAGAGGTAGGCGATTACCCCGATACAAATAGTGTTGACCACCAACTGGTTATTCAATTCCAGGGAAATCTGCTTAAGAGGGAGATTGATAAAAGTACCAAAACCGGGAAGCTCGGGAAATTCCTCATCACCAAAAACTAAAGTATCTTTGGAAAATTCAGTAAGGTGCGGCTGCCAATGGCCACCCAGAAGGGAAAAAAATAAGTCGACCTGAAAGTGAACCGCAAAAACGGGATCAGGGCTAAAGGAAACCTGAAAAGAATTGTGTCCACCACGGACCAGAGAAGGGTACTCGGTATAATCTTTAAGGTTAAGACCATGAGCAGTTAAAATTTTGTCGAGAAGTAAACCACCGGACTTGATACCCAGCCCGGCCGGAGCCGCAATTTTGACTGTTAAAACTTGTGACATGTAGGAGTAATTGTACTACAAAAAAATCGACGGCTGATCAAGAATTTAAGAACACCTTACTATAATAAAACTTTTTAGGCTACGACTGAACAAAAATATAATCTTGACATGATCGCCATTTTTGCGGTGTTTTTTGGGATATTTTTTATTAAGTCGAAGGTAAGGTGAAAAGCAAAATAATATCTGGTCTACAACTTGAGGATCAATATATATTTAATTGATCTTTTGGCGTTATTTAAATGTAAGAATTGGATTAGTGAGTAGTCAATGAATACTTTTTTGGCCGGAAGGTTACGAGTATATACTCTACATTATAGACGAGTTGACAAAGGAGATCGGATGTCGCCATAATGAGGTTGAAGTGATAAATCTTTTTTGGCCGAACAGCTATATAACGTACTCACAGCCGGGGTGGTAACCGTATTCTACAATATTTTTGGGGTAGCTGTTTTTGTTTTGGTTATAGGTTTATAAATTAAATAAAAGGAGGTGAACAAAGTTAAATTAAGCTTATGAGAAAATTAGGAACAATAATCGGAATCGGAGCCCTTTTGGTGGCCGTCATTCCAGCTTTAGCTCGTAGCAGACACCAATCACAACCAAGCGTCAACCTTCGTGGTGCCGCTAATGTGACTTTGGTGAGGACTGACTCTATGGCTGTCGCAGGGACGGGGGAAAACACCCAAGTCGGTACAGCTTCTGTCAACCGATCTTTTGGAAGTGAGGCCGAAGTTGAGGATGCTTCAATGAGGACAGGGAACGCATCTGCTGACAGCTCGGCCAGGACCAGAGTCGGAGTCCAGGGTAACTTAATTGGTTGTGGATGCGAGGAATCTAATCCAGAGCCAACCTGCGGCTGCAATGGTCCTTCAAAGCCGCCGAGGAGCGGAAATTCCGGATTGCAAGTTGCTGCCGGAGTTAACGTAGTGGCTGCTTCTACCGTTTCTACCGCTGACGCATACACTGGGGGAAACGTACAAGCCCAAACTGCTTCAGTCAATGGGTCTGGTTGCAGCGAAGCCGAAGTTGAGGGTGGGTCAATGACCACCGGAAACGCCGGAGCTTCCAGCCAATCCAGCACTGTAATCGGTGCTCAAATGAACGGGTTAATGTAATTTACCGTTTAGTTTTTCTTCCCGGCCAGGGGCAACTCTGGCTGGGGAGGAAAAGGTTTTGATGAAAAAAATAAAAAGATTTGTAAACTATTTAGCCTTGATTTCGATTTTTTGGCAACAGCTGATGTTGCCGGCAGCGGTGTGGGCCCAAACAGCTCCCGAGCCAACACCATTGCCCGATAGTCAGGAGACAACAACCACCGAAGCACCAGCGGAAACCACCTTGGCACCGGAAGAAAGTGAAAGTAACTCCCCTACTCCGACAGACTCGACCGGAAGTGTTACTCCGACACCGACTGTAGAAATAATCCAGGAAGCCGTGCCCGATAGCCCAACTCCAACTATCGTGTCGACAATCGATACCGGTAACGCCCAATCATTGGCCGACAACGATAATGACATTCACACTGACGGCCAAATAGTTGTCCCCACCGGAGTCGGCTGTACTGCGGATGGTGGTTGTGTCATAGTTCCGGCTGATAAAGAGGCCTCGGTTTCGACTGAAACGGAAGCCCAATCAAGTACCGGCGAAAACGAAAGCAGTAATAGTGACGGAAGTGTGGTCATTACCACCGGTGAGGCCGTTTCCGGAGCCGATAGCCAAACCGAAGTAAACACCACATTGATAACGATTGAACCGGGATCTACCGAAACCGAAGCAGCGGAAGCATCGGAGCCGATATCGGTGTCGCCGGTTAATGTAATACCAATAATTGTGGTTGAAAATAATAACGGAGCCCAGGTAGACAACACAACTTCAAGCCAGGCTAATTCGGGCGAAAATAATGCCAGCCAAAACAATGGAGACGCGACTATTGCCAGCGGTGACGTGGTGGCCTATGCCAATGTGATAAATATGTTAAACACCAACGTGGTCGGAGGAAATTTTAAGGTGCTTTTGATGAATAACTTATCGGGAGAAAC
Source organism: Candidatus Shapirobacteria bacterium (assembly GCA_041663285.1). GTDB lineage: Bacteria > Patescibacteriota > Microgenomatia > UBA12405 > UBA12405 > UBA1435. Next base: position 77,144 of record JBAZSP010000001.1, on the reverse strand, counting down.
CGGGGATGTAAATATGAATGAGTGGTGGAAGGAAGTTTTGGGTGAAGGAGGAAGTGAAACGATTGACATAAACTCGATTAACGGAAGCGGTAACTATATATATATCGGAAACATTAATTGGGCAAATTTAAATAACCAGGTATCGGTGATCGCCAACAGCGGCTACAATGTGGCCAACCAGAATGGCGGTAACGGCTATGTGTTTAGCGGTAACGCCACCGCTTTGGCAAATATTATTAACCTGGTAAATACCAATTTAGTCGGAGTAAGATTTTTTTTGGGGGTGATCAATATTGATGCCTCGACTTTGGGCGACCTGATAATTCCCAGAAAGGAATATTTTAGCCTGGCAGGATTGATTGACGAGGACCAAAAACTTAGTTTTTCCAACCAAAACGTGGCCTTGATTGACAGCCTGACGGCGGCCACAGCCACCACCGGCGGAAACCAATCAAGCGGAAACGGCGGCGAGATGGTGACGGGGAATGCTACGGCACTTTCGAACAACCTGGTAGTGACCAGCTTAAACGGTAGTAACAGCAATCAGATGTTTTTGAGCCTTAATAGCCTAGGTAACTGGAGCGGAAAAATTTATAACTGGCAGGAGCCCGGATCAGTACAGGATCCGAGTGGCCAGGGGACAAATTACTTTTTGGCCGGAGGAGAAGGAAATTATGATCAGGGATCGGATCCCAATCTGTGGATTAATAATGAAAACGGAGCCCTGATTACCAACCAGATAGAGGTGGGAGCTAATACCGGCAACAACCAAGCCCTGGATAACGGGGGCAGCTCAAATATTTACTGCGCCCAGGCAAGGGCTTGGGCCAACCTGCCTAATTTTGTTAATCTGAATTTGTGGGGTAGTAACTGGTTTTACGGACTGGTAAATATTATCGGAGACTGGAAAGGAAACTTAATAGTGGCTTACCCCGATATGTCGGTAAAAATTGCCAGCCTGCAGCAGGAGGTTGAGATTGGTGATAATGTTCAATACCAGATAAGATTTGACAACCTGGGGTACGATGAAGCAGAAAAAGTAACCATTTCGATGAACTTGCCCGGAGGAGTGGAATATATCGAAGACGACAGCGGGATAACCCCCCAAATAGGCGGCGGGGGCATAAGCTGGACAATCCCCCGGGTTAACCCAAAATCAGGAGGCGGATTTAAGGTTTGGGTGGAGGTAACGGATGGTTTTGCTAATCAGATTAGCCAGGGACTTAGGCTGATTCCGATTGCCTGGGCGGCCGAAAGCCAGAAGGAACTGGTGGCCGAAGTGGTAATAAAAAGCCAACGGACAGAAAGCAATACCGGCAATAAAAGAGCGACAGCCTCGACCCGGGTAATGATAAACGGAGAGCCAGCCGTAGGCGGCCAGGAGGCTTACACAGAGGCCGAAGTAAGCTTGATCGAAGATGTCGAACCACAAGAGGGAGATGGGCTGGATCACCGCCAGCCGGTACTGGAAATTGCGGCAACAAATAATGTAAACGATTTTGTTTTCCCTGAAGACGTTGTAAAGTTTGAAATTAAAGTTGCTAACCTAGCCGATGCTCCGGCGGAAGATAGCTTTTTGATCCACAAAACAATTGACCAAAAAGGTAATTTGATTCAAACAGACAGGCTCTATATTGGCAAAATCGGACCGTATAAAAAAGGCAATATTTTTTACGGGATTAAAATGCGGAAAGGAATTGAGGCAGACACCCAAGTTAACACCCTGATCCAGATTTTTGGCCGGGCATTGGATGGAACAGAAATAAATTCGAATCTGGCTGAAACCGGATACCTTCTTAAGTTTGTTAAAGGTAGGGTGGCGGTGGCCAAGGCAGAAGCTGCCGAAAACGAAGGCACGATACTGGGTCGATTTGTAGAAACGGCCGGTGAGCCTAAACAAAACATTATCCCTTACATTTTGTTATTTGGAGTTTCAGCCGCCTGGATTTTGCGAAGAACAAGCGACTGGCTGGCGATAATAAAAAAGAAAGATGCATAAATTTATAAAAATAATTAAAGAATTTTGGATGTTTGTTTTTGTGGTGAGCTGCTTTGCCTATTCAGCGTCGGTTTTGATCAGATCCAGACACAGCGTCAATCAATGGATGGAGCAAATCCGGGAAACGGTATCGGCAAAATTTTAGAGGGTAAAATCGGTAAATACGCAGGTTAAATCTACCTGGTTTGGCCGGATAAATCTTGTACGATCTTTTAGTAGACGGCGGCGTTGCTCCTGCCAGCCGCCAAGAGAAAAATTGGGAGATAAAGTACCGGATTTTTGAACAACCCGGTGGCAGGGGATGGTTTTGTCCTGATTACCCCGAAGTGCCCAGCCGACAACACGGGGGTCGACACCGGCAGCCCGGGCGACAGCACCATAAGTGGAGACATAGCCCTTGGGTATCTGTCGAACAAGCATCCGGATATGGTCAAATACCGGGGAGGAAGACATATATTAATAGTATATCCCCTAATTTGGGTTAATTTGGTTGTTGTATTCGGATAGTGGCCAGTTTTATAATCTTCTATCCCCTATTGGTGATTTTTGGGAGGTGTTATGGTCAAAATCTTTAAAAGGTTCTACCAATTCAACTTAAAATATAAATACGCCTTTGCCGCTTTTTTGGCGGCTTTGATCGTATCCGGTGTATTAGAGAACCTGGGACCGTACGGGATGAAGTTGTTTATTGATAATGCAACTTCCGGGACATATGACAAGTTAGCTGGAATACTTTTGTTTTATGTTACCTTAAAACTTATAAGTGGCCTGGCGGATGCTTTGGCAAATTATTTGGGTGATTGGGTAGTGATTCCGGCGGCTAGGGACGCCCGGGTGCAAATTTTTAAATACGTCCAGGATTTGGACTTTGCCTTTCATGTCAACAAAAACACCGGATCGTTGATCTCGGCTTTTAAGAGGGGCGACGGGGCTTTTTTTAACCTGTTTGGGAATTTACATAGCGAAGTATTTAAAACAGTGGTTAGCCTGGTGGTGGTGTTGTTCTTTTTTGGCAGGATAAATACGGACATATTGACAATGATGATCGGATTATTTGTGATTAACTGTCTGATAATGGGGGCGCTGATACGACTCAATATGAAAAAGCGGACTGCTTTTAATGAATCTGAAGACGAGATTTCGGGCATCATAACCGACAACCTGCTTAATTATGAAACGGTAAAGTTTTTTAATCAGGAGAAAATGGAAGAAAAACGGCTGAAGTACAAATTTCTTTCTTGGACAAAAAATATTTGGGGATTCAGTAATAGTTTTAGGATTATGGATGTATCGCTGGGGACAGTTTCGAGCCTGGGAATGTTGCTGATGCTTTCCCGGGCAACTCAAATGCTGGTAGCCGGACAAATTACCATCGGTGACCTGGTGATGATTTCCAGCTTTTTGAGCGGATTTTATTACCGATTTTTCGGACTGTTTTTTCAGTTGAGAAATATAACCAAAAGCTTTATTGACCTGGAAAAATATTTTGCTATTTTGGATCAAAAAATTATAGTGGCCGATCCTTTAAAACCAAAAACCATAAAAAATATTAAAGGCCAAATTGAATTTAAAGAGGTGACTTTTGCTTACCCGGGGAACAGATCCCAGGTGGTCGAAAACATCGACCTGAGGATTGAGCCCGGAGATTCAGTTGCATTTGTGGGCCGTTCGGGAGCGGGAAAAACTACCATTGTTAAATTGCTACTAAGATTTTATGACCTCAAAAAGGGAAAGATTTTGGTTGACGGGGTTGATATAAAGAGTATGAATAAGGGATACCTTCGATCCATCATGGCCGTGGTGCCGCAAGAGCCGGTGCTATTTAATAACTCGATAAAATTTAATTTGGGTTACGGCAAGGAAGAGGCGACAATGGAAGAAATTAAAGCGGCGGCCAAAATGGCCAACCTGGATGACTTCATCGAAAGTTTGCCAGATGGTTATGAAACCCATGTGGGAGAAAGAGGGATTAAGCTCTCGGGCGGCCAAAAACAAAGGTTGGCAATCGCCAGGGCGATGCTGTGTGACCCAAAAATTTTAATATTTGACGAGGCAACCTCAAATCTTGACTCGGAATCAGAAAAACTGATCCAGGATGCCCTGTGGCGGACGGCCAAAGGACGGACACTTTTGATAATCGCCCACCGGTTCTCGACTATCCGACGGGCAGATAAAATTGTAGTATTGGAACACGGCAAGATAGTGGAAATGGGTAAACATATCGAATTAATAAATATTGTGGGCGGAGTTTACCGAAAGTTATGGATGCTGCAAGCTAAGGGCAAATTAGAAAAAGATCTGGGTAGCCTGACTACCAAAGGCTAAGTAAGGCAGAAATAGTGTTCGGCATTTTGCTATAATGGAATCAGAAGAGTTGATTGCATTAGATTTTAAGTGTGGTTAGTTTTGAAAAGAGCAAAAACTCTAATTTGTATGCAGGATCAAACCGTTTTTAGCCGGGGGGACTATATTGTGGACTACAGCCGACTGTATGTGGTGTCGGAAATAAAATACCAAAACAACCTGGCGGGAAAGTTAAAAAAATATCTTTATTACCAACCGGTTTTTAAAATAGACAGGGATCAGGGGGTAGTGTCCGGACTACCGGAAGAGAATGTGGTAAAAGCCGGATTTAGGCGGGTGCTGACCAAGGACGGGGTAAAAAAGATTATTGCCGATATTAAACGAATTAAAGCATTAGAGGTGGTTGACTATAAAGAATATAAAGAATTAATTTTTAGCAACGACCCAATGGTGCTGATTCCGCTTTTGAAATCTTTATGGGTCAAAAAGAAGCAGACTAGTGAAAAGGTATTGGGCCGGGTGGATAACGAAATTGCTTCGACTATTTTGGATCACCTGACCGAAGAGTTTGCTTTTGTAACCAAAAGGCCGGCCAAGGATATCCGAAAAGAAATCGAAAAAGAACTTGATGCGGCGACAAAACAGGCCGAAGTCGGTCAATAGCGGTTTGGTTAGTTAAACTTTTTCCATTCTCCTTCTGACACGATTTCTGCTTTATTTTCATTAACTAAAACAGCGCTGTTATCATCCAGGGCAAAGATAGGCTCTGACACCTTTTTGGCCGCCTCAACGATTGCTTCTTCTTTGGCTTTGGGAAAGTAGGGTGAATTGAAGTGCGGACGGATATAAAAATCAACCAATCCCAAACCGGTGTCGTCGGTTACACCCAATCTGTTTTCATCAAAAATTGGCTTATCGGATGTTAAAAAGATACTTTTGGAGACGACCATACTACCGGCACTTATCCCAACATAGACCTTATTTTTTAGTAACTCTGGAAGCATTATGTCCAGACCGGATTTTCGTAACCAAGACATCAGGTGAAAGGTATTGCCACCACTAAATACCAACACATCGGCCTCTTTAATTCTTGGTAGCCAAATCTCTTTTGGTAGGGCTGAAATATCGACGATATCGACAGAAGCAAAGTCTAATTGTTTTAGATTAACTAGATCATCAATTAACCAACCTTTGTCTCCTTCCTCAACATTGGAGGCGGTGGGAATAAAGACTAAGCCAGCTTGTTTAAAAGGCTTACCGACTAATTTAAGCAAAGCAGATACCAATGATGGATTCGCAATGCCGGCGGAGGTTAGGAGGAGTTTCATGGATTTGGAGTAGCAATGTTAATTTTCTCCCATTCGCTAATGATAGACAAAATCTCTGATTCGTAGTCGGGAATATACATTAGCTCAATTTTTTGATTATTTTGATCATTAATTTTGTTAATATCGGCTGAGCCTTCGTAATATCCTTTTTGAACCAAGTCACTAGTTTTTTGGCAGCCGTAAATTATTTTTTTGATATTAGCCCAACCCGCAACGGAAAAGCACATAAGACAAGGTTGAAGAGTGGTGTAAATGGTGGCTCCAGTAAGGTTGGTAGTTTTTAATTTTTGGCAGGCAATTCTAATAGATGATGTGTCGGAGTGGCTGGTAGGATCATGAAGTTTAAACCCAAGGCTAACACCCAAAGAAATAACTTTGCCATCTTTTACCAAGACTGTCCCGGCCGGGAAACCGCCAAGCTTTAATGACTTTTTTGCCTGATTAACAGCTTGTTTTAAAAATTTCAAATCGATATTAGTTGACGAAGAGCTTGTCATGGTTTCGGGTTAGAGAATTGTAAATTATGTAATTTTTAATGATGACATAAGCTTTTAGAAAAAACTCCCGGTAATCACTTCTTGTCATTGATATTTTTAACCGTAACAAAATACTTTTTCCCTCTCAACTTCTCTGGCAATAAATCTTCATCCGTATACATTTCATATCCTTTTCCATACCCCACCTCCTTCATTAGCTTGGTCGGGGCGTTTCTTAAATTCATTGGAATAGGTAAATTGCCATAGGTTTTAACGTCAGCCAGAGCGGCCATAAAAGCTTCATAGGCTGAGCGATCCTTTGGGCTACGGGCTAGGTAGGCCACACCATGAGCCAGATTTTCCTGACATTCGGGATAACCAATAGTTTCAACGGCTCTAAAAACAGCGTTGGCAACAAGGAGAGCGGAGGTGTTGGCCAAACCAATATCTTCAGAGGCAAAAACCACCATTCGGCGAGCAATAAACTTCGGGTCTTCCCCTGCATCAACTAATCGGGCTAAATAATACAAGGCGGCGTCTACGTTTGAAGCCCTCATACATTTAATTAATGAGCTAATAGTGTTGTAGTGCTCTTCGCCCTTTTTGTCGAAGCGCAAAAAACTGTTTTGCAGAGCGTTCTTGAGGGATTCGATTTTCAGATTGCCATAAAGAGTATGGGCATTATCGATCATGGTGATAGCTTGGCGGGCATCACCGTTGGCTAGATTGATAAGCCAGTCGCGGGATTTTTTGTCCATTTTAAGAGATTGCTTGGTTGCACTGTTTCTGTCGATGACGTTAAGTGTGCGGCTGATAACTTCATCCATTTCGACAGCAGCAAGTTCATGAAAAACAAATACCCGACAACGGGAAAGCAGCGGGGCAATAACTTCGAAAGAGGGATTCTCGGTGGTGGCACCGATAAGAACCAAAGAACCCGACTCGACAAAAGGCAGTAGGTAGTCCTGCTGGGCTTTGTTGAAACGATGGATCTCGTCTAAAAACAAGACCTTTTTGTAAAGCCCGATGGAGGTAGAGCTTATGATTTTGCGAACGTCATCTTTGCCTGCCGAAACGGCCGATAACTCATAGATTTCCATGCCGCAAGCTTTGGCCAAAATGCGGGCCAATGTGGTCTTGCCGGTTCCGGGCGGCCCCCAAAATATCATGGAAAAAATACTTTTGTTTTCGATGGCCACCCGCAGAGGTTTGCCCGGGCCGACAAGGTGCTGCTGACCGATGAAATCCTCCAACGTTTTAGGGCGAAGTGCAGCGGCTAGTGGTTCACCTGAATTAGTCATTTCGGGTTTTCTTTGGTAGTAGTTAATAATAAAAAGAAGAGGCGGTAAAGTCAAGCGGGACAAAGATGTTTTTTGGGAGTAAAATTTAATTATGCTAAGAAATATAAGCCCCCTGATGTCGCTGATATTTGGGATTTTGATTTTGATGAATCCTAAATTATTGTCAACGCTGGTAGCAATTTATCTGATCGTGACCGGGTTAATCGGCCTGGGGATTTTACGGTTTTAAGGTTTGGCGGGTTAGGGCACGGTGCGGGACCAACTTAACCGAAAGGAATAGGATAAGTGCGCTTAAAAGGTAGACCGGTTTGGGGATGGTAAGAATTAGGGTACCGGCTACGATAGGCCCAATAATTCTGGCGAGACTACTGAAGCCTTCGTATGTACCCATTAGACGACCTTCCGAAGAGGAAGCTGAATTGAGTAAAACCGAAGGTAGAAAAACGTTGACCATGCTGGCACCGGTTAAAGTCAACCCCAAAGAGATCAAAACAAAATAAAAATTTTGAGCCACAACTAACAGGCTAAGGCCGGTTGCGGCCAGGATTAAGCCAATCCCGGAAAGATAGTTAACCCGGTGGCCGCCTTTTTTGGCAATAAAGCCCTGAATGGCCAGGGTAATAATGCCCATGTAAATAAAAAGACTGGAATTTTGCTCAACACTATAGCCAAGAATTTTGGCGGTAAAAATGGAAAAGGTGGATTGGAAACCGGAAAGGCAGATCATATAAAGAAGCTGAACCAACATGATCCGACTTATAGGATCTTTTTTGAGAAGATCAGTTAGCCTGGGCAGACGAAAGACCGCAGCGGTAGTAGTAGTTTTGATAGGTTCATGGAGAAAAAACCAGGTAAGGACAAAGGAAATGAGGCTTAGGCCGGCGGCGGCCAAGGCCGGGTAACGGAGCTGATTACCCAGGCTAAAAAAGAAACCGCCGAAAGCCGGACCGATTATAAAACCAAGCCCAAAAGCAATTCCGATTAAGGCCATGCCTTTGGGGCGGCTTTTGGCATCGGTGATATCGCTAATATAAGCCCTGGCGGCAGAAATATTGCCACCGGTAAAGCCATCGACCAGTCGAGAAAAAAGCAACAGGTAATAACTGCGGGAAAAGGCAAAAATTAGATAGGCAAAAATGGTGCCCAACTTGCTAATCAGCAACACCGGGCGTCGGCCATACTTGTCGGACATTGAGCCAAGAAGGGGAGCAGCAACGTATTGAGCGATGGAGTAGGATGACATAAGCAGGCCAAGCTTGAAGCCATAGGTGGAGAAGGTGTCGGAAATAACGGGCATCAGAGGGATAAAAATACCGAATCCGATGATGTCGGTAACTACAATCAGGAAAATGATTATAAATGCTTTTTTATCCATTAGAATAGAGAGGTGAAGAAAAAACGTTATTTTAATATTAGCATGCGCTGGCCCTGGATAATTCCGGTGGTTTTAGCCTTAGGGATTAGGTTAATTGCTTTGAATCAATCGTTTTGGCTGGATGAGGCGATTTCGGCAAACGTAGTAAAAAATCTGAGTTTTGGGGATATTGTTTTAAAATTCGGTCCTACTGATTTTCACCCACCGCTTTTTTATTGGATGCTCAAACTTTGGAGCCAAATATGGGGCAGCGGCGAAGTAACGATGAGGCTAATGTCGGTATTGGCAGGAGTGGTTACCGTCTGGACTGTTTATAAAATCGGTGAAGATCAGAAGAAGCCACATTTGGGATGGTGGGCGGCAATGCTTCTGGCGGCCAATCCCCTATTGGTGTACTACAGCCAGGAAAACCGGATGTATGCCATGGTTACTATGTTTTTGATAATCGGCTGGCGTTATTGGCTTAAAAATAACGTTATTAAATCGGTGTTTTTTTTGGTTTTGGCCTGGTGGACTTTTTATGGAGCGATTTTTTTTATTGCCGGTTTGGGAATTATAAGCCTAGTAAAAAAGCAATACCGGCAGGCAGCCGTTTTGTCAATTGGGACTGGGATAGGAGTCGCGGCTACTTTACCGCTTTTACTTTTACAGCTAAATAATTCGGCTCAACAGGTAAGAATTATAAGTAGCTGGGGGCAAATTCTGGGTAAAGCCGATTTGAAAAACCTTTTGTTGGTCCCGATAAAATTTACCATCGGCCGAATTAGTTTTTACCCCAAATGGGCTTACTGGCTAGTGGCAACGGGCGCGGTCGGGATGACAGCATTGGCGGCAATACCTGGGAGTATAAAAAGGAAAGAATGGCTTTGGCTATTAATATTACCGATAATTTTGGGTTGGATGGTATCGTGGCGGGTACCGCTTTTAAGTTATTTTAGATTTCTATATGTTTTGCCAATATATTGCCTACTAATTGCCCGAAGCAAATTAAAAAGATTGGTGCTGGCTATATTTTTGATATGTTCGCTGGTATACCTTTTTAACCCAAAATATCACCGGGAGAATTGGAGAGGGCTGGCATCGGAACTTGATGATAGAGTGTACATGATTAAATCGTTTTCCGATCCGATAAAGTATTATGATCCAGAAATCCAGGTAGCAGATTTTGAACAGATCGATGGCCAGGAAAAAATGATAAAGGTGGTCCCCTACGGGGTCGAGATTTTTGGCAATAATTACCGGGTTAATTTGACCCAACTGGGTTATAGCCAGGTTACAGACAAAAGATTTGGGGAGTTGGTTTTGGAAGGATGGGAAAAGGTTAATTAGCACTTACCCACTTGACTTGCTCGCAGTCTTTATTCTATACTGCTTGTGTTAACAGTTTAATCACACTGATGAAATATTTACCTTTCAGACCGCTTATGGATTCATTCCCATTTAAGTCGTTGTGGATGGACGAAGATGAATGGCCGGAGTTAAAAATTAATCAGGGATTGAATGTTTTTGAAGAAGATAATATGGTGGTGGTGCAGGCTTCAGTCCCCGGTGTACCAGCCGATAAAGTTAAAGTAACTTATGAGGGTGGGGTGCTCCGGATTACCGCCAGGATGGAAGAGGGCGAAGAAACCAAAAAAAGAGGCAGGACCATACATCAATGGTCAAAAGTAGCCAGTTTTGACTATGCTAGCCGGCTGCCTAAACCGATTGATAGTAAGTCGGTCGATGCCGAAATAAAAGACGGCATAGTGACGGTAAAAGCGAAAGTCGCCGAAGAGGCTAAGGCCAAAGAAATACCGCTCAGATCAGCAAAGTAGAAAATAAGAAAACTGAAAAAATGGCAGCTTCGGCTGCCATTTTTTATTGGCCGAGCATCATCTTGGGAGAGACTTCTTCCAATGAATCGACAGCGGTGAAATAATCGTCGTCGAAGAAGGAAGTGTAGTTGACGATAAAAGAAGCGAACAAGATGACACAGGCCAGCAAAAGTATAAGAAAGGAATTTTTATCTTTTGGCGGTGTCATGATTTATATTACTACATAATTGGAGTAATAAACAAACTTCTTTGGGAGTAAGCGGACGAAAATGGCCGGGCAGAAGATTCCCCAGGCTAAGCGGCCCGATACTGATTCTTTGTAACGCCTGAAGATGAAGCCGACAAGCGGAAAGCATCCGGCGGATTTGGCGGTTTTTGCCCTCGTGTAAGATAATTTTTAAAGTGGTAGTATCGGGCTGACGGGAAACGATGGTTGCCTGAGCTGGTTGGGTGGGACCGGTTTCCAAAAGAAACGGATGGTTAAGCCGGGAAAGCTTGGAGGCCGGCAGACGACCTTTGACGGTAACCAAATAGGTTTTGGGCAAGTGGTAACGAGGGTGGGTAAGTTTTAGGGCAAAATCACCATCGTTGGTTAAAATTATCAAGCCGGTAGTGTCCTTGTCCAGCCGGCCGACAGGGAAAAGCCGAACAGGTGAATTAATCAGTCCAACGACTGTAGACCGGTGCCGATCATCGGACGAAGCGGACAGCACCCCTACCGGTTTGTGGAGCAAGTAGTAATGTTTGCCGGGGCCGGGCTTAACTTCCTGGTTACCAAACTTAACGATGTCTTTGGCGGGATCAATTTTGTCACCCAGGCGAGCTGGTAGATTATTGACGGTGATTTTACCGGCGTTAATCAGGCTATCGGCATGGCGGCGGGAGCTGATACCGGCGGCGGCTAAAAACTTATTTAAGCGGACGGAATTCATTTAAAGGATTATACTGTCGGGAGTTTCGGCTGCCGGTTGAGGAGGCAAAATATAAACATCGTTGTGGTAAGAGTCAATGCCGACATGCTTGGCATTGCCCTGAATAATAGCCTCATAGGGCAGGCAGGCATTACAACCCTGATAAGGACAAACGAATCGCTGAAGGCTTCTGGCCAGCTTGACCTGCTTGGCAATTTTTAGAATTTTTTGGGAGGATTCGTCGGGGTCGGGTAAAGGCTGCTCCTGTGGCTGATCGGAGAGGCTAAGATACCAGTAACTGGCTTTAGAAACCGAACGTTTTTGACAGTTTTTTACTAAAAGATGATAAATTGGTAGCTGAAGACTGCCGGCTTTTTCTATCCTTTTGGAAGTTTTGAAGTCGATAATATGGACCGAATCAGTTTGAGGAAAATATTCCAGCCAATCTACCTTACCGCATAAAATGATATTGTCATCCTCGGAAAGCCAATACTTGGGTAGGTCTTGGTTTATTTTGACAGCCTGATTAACCAAGGGGCCGGGGTTTTGGACAACCCGGGAAATCATGGCTTCGCCCTTTTGGAAATATTTTTCCTCCGAAGCAAAATCAGTGAATCCACCACTTAGGCCGGTTACTTTTTTCCAGCTGGATCTGAATTTTTCCACTAAATTGTCTTTAAACCGGATATTTTGGGGTAAAATGGATAACGATTCCAAAACTTCGTGGACAGCCTGGCCTAAGGCTAAGGGTGGCGACATGAGCTTGACCTTGTGGTTGTTGGCCGGATCGTGATAAACGTTTTTGAGATAATACGAGCGGGGGCAAACCAAAAAATCAGAGATGGAGGTGTGGGATAACCAAAGGGCGGTGTATTTGTCTGAAGCCATTTTTAAATAGTGGTAACTTAACTAATATAACATTTAGAAAAGCTGGATTTGAGAGTCGTCGGCCGGAGGGTAGCTAAAATCAATATTGACAACCCGGGGAGAGTTCCATTTGTCAATAAACTTGAACTGGTGGTGGTGCAAACCGTAATCGTAAAGATCACGGGTGAGATAAACGTCGTCTTCGCAATACTGTTTTAATTTTTGAAGCGACAACGGGTCGTGTTTTTGCCAGTAAAGGACGGCGTTAATACCTTCGTCGGATTTTTGAAGACCGAGGGTGGATTTGGCCAAAGTATTTAAGCTCACCCGAAACCCGATAACCTGTTTAACCTTGTCCATCAGGTCGAAGTGGTTTAATTTTTTGAAATTGAAAGGACAAAGAGGGGCTAAAATGGGAACATCAAAACCAAGAGAATTAAAACCAATCACCCGATTGGCATTGGCAAAAAGTGGCCACATTTGGCCTAGCTCGTTTTCCCAAAAGCTGGACATTTGGCCGCTTTGCTCTTGATAATCAGCATTGATTTGCCGGACGTAAACAGAAACAATTGAGACTCCCAAAAGAGAGGGGTTAAAAGCCGAAACCTCACTGAATAGTTTTTGGGTTTCGATGTCAAAGAAGACTTCGGTGTACACAAGTTTGATTTATGATTTATGAGATAGGATTTATGATAGCAAAAATGAGCGAGAAAACAAAAATTTGTTTAATCTTTACAGGATAGAGATGGTTAATATTAAATATTCGGCCTGGTTATCTTTGTTCGCCGGCCGTATCCTTTGAATGATAAATTGGATTTATAGTAATATAATTACTGTATGGCTGTTAAAACGGAACGAGTAATTGTCCCTCCCCGGGTTGGAGCGGAAAATCCGCCAGCTGTTTCGGATATGGATGATGTCTCTGCTGATCAAGGATATCCGACACCGATAAGAGGAGGACGGAGCGGAAGGCTAGCTGTTGCCAGAAGGCAAGCAAACATGTGGGGAACGGGACCACTTAGTAGGGGCAGGCACAGAGGCGGAGGCGGAACCTACTAAATATTCCCAAAGCCAATGCGGTCGAGAACCTGATCGCCGGTGCCAAGCATGACGGCCGGGGTGATGACAAAATTGCCGTAAATGGTGTTGATATTGTCAAGAGCCTGGGTCAGCCTTAACTTGGGGGCGACGGTGTCGAATAAATCAAACTGAACCGATTGGCTTTTGACCAGATTAAAACAGGAAACCGAAAGATTGGCCACCGGCTTAAGATAGGGTGAGCGGGACAAAATTCTAAGGGCCAATTTGTAGATATCGGCAGAAGAGAAGAGGGTGGCTTGAGTAGCCATGCCCTGGTGCCAAAAACTATGATCACGATATAAAACGGCCAAATGAAGGCCGCGGGTGTGATAACCTTTTTGGCGAAGCCGATAACAGGTTTTTTCGACCAATTTGGCTAAGATCGGCGAAAGCTCGGCTTTGGTAACCAAGGGGCGCGGCAGTGAATACATGTGGCCGAAGCTTTTGCGGCCAAATTCGACGTCGTCTATTTCCCAGCCGCGAAGCCGGAGATACCAGTAATAGCCGCAAACTGAACGGAAGGCGGATTTTAAACGGCTAAGAGATGAGCCGAAAAAGTCTAAAACGGTATGGATGCCGACCAGATTAAGCCGGGCGGCTAGATTTTTGTCGATCCCGGTTAAATCGGTCAAAGACAGACGGGCATAAATCTGCTTAAAATTAGAAATATTTATTTCTTCCAAACCATCCGGCTTTTTTAGATTAGAAGCCGTTTTGGCCAGGAAACGGTTAGGAGCCAGGCCAATAGAGACGGTCAACCAGTCACCGATTTCGGACCGGATCCGGCTTTTGATTTCCTGACCGACGGTAAACAGACCGCGGCGAAAGGCAGGGAAACCCTCAAGGTTTAGCACGAATTCATCGACTGATTTGGCAACAAATTGAGTGGTGTATTGGCCCAAAATAGCCCGCAACTGACGATGAACCGCCCGGTACTTGTGAGGGTCGGGAGTTAAGACCAAAAGACCGGGGCAAATAAGCTGACCGTCGGCCACTCTCATACCAACTTTAATGCCTAATTTTTTGGCTTCGACAGAGGGAGCCAAAATACAGCCCCGGGGCGAATCGTAAGCCGCCACGGCAATAGGCCGACCACGCAAAAGCGGATTGGCCTGTTGCTCAATGGAAGCAAAACAGGAATTGAGGTCGATGAACATAACGGTAGAAGGTTTGGGATTAAAAGGTAATTCAGGCGGGCAGGTCATCGGAAACCTCCTCGAGAATCCAAAATAAATTTTGAGTATTCAGGACAAGACGAAAAAACATTGATGGTGAAGCGACTGAAAAAACATGGTATAAAGTCCTCCCCTGCCAGTAAGTGTGGTGAAAACCGATTTTGGTAATGACATGTTCGTGACCATCCCAGACCAGCTTGACCGGCCGGACCGTCCGCTGACGATGACTAAAAGTTAAAACCACACTAACGGGAGCGCTAATTTTTTGGATCACAATACCAAAAGATACACCCGTATAAAACCCGAAGTCAAGACCTAAATCGGGGAAGGAGAATTTTTAGCAAATAAAAAAGGGCAGAAGGATAGATAATGATTAAAATATTGTTCACAAGGTTGGGCCAATAAGCAGCCGGAGCCCACCAATCTCCGCCATAACGGCCAAAATCGGAATAAGGAGCCGGGGTAATTCTAATTTTAGATTCCAAAGGAAAGCTGGCATAACCCTGCCAAATTAAAGGAACACCCCGGACCAAAAAGTAGGATTTTTGTAAGTCCGGCCGGAAATTTGTGCAGGGAAAGCTCTGACAGGTATGAGGATCTTCGGACATGGGATAACCTAAGGGGAAATAGGCGGTTATCACGCCTAAAAGTAGGATAAAAAGCAATGCCGGGATTTGGTGCCAATGGATACTGACAAAAATAATAACCGCCACCAAGATAGAGAAAGAAGCACTGGCGGTTAGGGCATAAGAAAAATAGGGACTGGGAATCAGGATAGAAACAAAGCCCAAAAAACCAAAGATGACAGCATAGGCCAAAAAAGCCAACAACAGGGCTTTTAAAAAAGATTTCATAAACCAACCTCAAAATCGGATACGGTATTTTTTTGCCGAAGTACTGCCTGATTTAAGGTGATAAGTGATGGCAAGGACACCGTTTTTAAGATTTTTGTGAGGAGTGCAGTGGTTTTTGGAGCAGGTGCCAAAATAAATTGTCCGGCCAACGGCATTGCCTTCGGAGGGAGAAACCGAGCCAAAAATACCCTGTTCTAAATCGTTACCTATGTAAGTAAGCTCATAGCCAACGGAAGTGGTGGCGGTAACATTTCGAAAAGAAAGAATAATGTTTTGGCGGTCGGCGGATAGTTTGGCCGAGATTGACGGGGAGCCACCGGAGCCGGATGACGAAGAAACGGGACGCCAGACCCGTTTTTTTAAAGCCAAAGATGACCGAGGAGAAAAGAAGATGAATAAAGAGAACAGACAAATAAGAAATAGTTTCTTTTTCATTATTAAATATGATAACCTAAACATGGTGAAAAATAAAATTGTGGTAGTAGTTGGGGTGGCGATAGTGGCCAGTTTGGTGTTTTGGGGGGTGATGTGGTCGGTTACTAAGGCTAAAAAGTCGACCGACCAGACAGCGACCCAAAACCAACCGATTGCCCAAGAAAGCGGGCCGACTCCGACGAGTATTCCGGCAAAAAGTACCTGGAAAGACGAGGCCGGCTTTGTTTTTACTTACCCGGTGGGCGTGACCGTGACCCAGAAAGTTGACGACCCGAACCGATACACCAATCTAACGATTGAAAGCCAGAAAGAAAAGGGGCAAATAATAATTTTAGCTGAAGATACACGATACAGTAACGTTGAGGCTTGGGTTAAGAATGACACCAACCTAAAGGGCGGTAATGTAATCGAAACCAGCTTAGGAGATAAACCGAGCAAGAAGATAATGTTTAGTGATAACGGAAAATTGATCGCCGGGGCGATTGATGACCAAATACTATTTTTGGTCAAAACCGATATGGCAAAATCTGATTATTGGATGAAACTATTTAATGAGATTTTTGATTCCTGGGAATTTTTTTACCCAACTCCGGTGGCGGCTAAACCGGCTGCTAAACCGGTGGTACAAACAGAAACGGAAGGTGGTAGCGGGATCCTGGAAGAGATCGAATAAAAAACCCACGACCTTACGGTCGGGGTTTTGCCCTCCAAAGGCGGGTAAATGTTCCGCTCCTGTCGGACTTCGTCCGGTTATTGATAGCTTCATCCCCGATTTTATTATCGGGGCTTTTGCTGTCTTGGAATAAGAAAGCTAGTTACCAGGTCATAAAAAAGTAACTGGTAGCCGACTGATAGGTGTGACTTGGGATAAGCAGATGATCGGTTCCGAACAAGCGAGCCATAGCGATAAGGCAGTCAGGACAGTCGGTGTGGGTTGAAGTTAAATTGGAAAGAGACGGATAATTATGACTGGTTAATAAATCCAAGGTGGTGGCGTCGTTTTGAAGCGAAGTCAACTCATCAAGATAGTGGGCAAAATCAACCGACGCCAAGAATAAGGTAGTAGATGGGTCAAAAGCCGTTTTGAGTGAATCGGCAAATTTAAAGACAGCCGGATAATCGTGACCAGGCCGAAAAAGATAACCAGTAACCGATACCCGGGGATAAACGACTTTAGCGACCTGAAACGTATTTTGGTAGCTGTGCTCGGTAGAAATCAATGATTGGAAACTGGGATCAGCGACAGAAATAATTAAAGGCCCGACGTCCTGATGGTTAGTACCAAAAATTACAATGTTTTTGATATTGGGCGATTGGTGCTTCCGTAGCAGTTCAATAATCTGGCCATTGAACATGGAATTCTGGGGAATGACAAAACCCCGGAGAGGCGGCCGAATTAGAGGCAGAAAAAAGAACTTACTTAATAATAAGATCAGGAGAAGAAGGGGTAAGATTAAGAGAAGAGGGTGTATTTTTGGCATAAATTATTGATGGCTCAAATGTAAAGCTGCCTTTGTTTACCGGCCGGGCAAGGAAGTATAAAGTAGAACAATTGGATGCGCATTTGGTCAGCCAAAAGTTTAGCTGATTGTTTTTTACCATTGAAGGCCAACCGTAATAGGTATTGGCGGGGAGATCGAGGTGATATTGATAAGGGTTGTCGATATAGCTTAAACCCGAAGGCAAGTTGACCGTAGCTAGGTGGGATTGATTTGTGTCGTCTTGTTTGATTTGCCAATCAATCCTAACCTTGACGACTGATGAGGCAGAAATTTGATTTGACGGCTCAAGTGAAAGCTTGATATCTAAATTGGGATCAGTTTTTAAGGAGGAAGGATCAATTTTTTGCCAATAAGAGGCAATTAGTGATAACCGGCCAAGGCGCGGCTCAATGGAAAAATCTTTAAGTTCGGTGGGGAAAACTTCGACGTTAAGAGAACGGCCATCGGTTAAAGTTTTCTCGGACTTTTGACCTCTTAGATAAATGTTAAAGACCGTTTGGGAAGAGGGTATGCTTGCCAGCTGATGTTTTAGAATCAAGGCTTTTTCGAGAACAATAAGATTGTCGGTGTCATAAGTTGAATTGAGGTAGCGCCAAAAGGCATCGGTGATTTCGGTTTGATTTAGTCTGGCGGTTACAATAGCAGCCAGGGCGGTAGCTTTACGATTAAGAGTTGAATCTTCGCCGATACGAATAAACTTGTAGGGTGATTCTTCGACCAAGGAAGAGGCGGTGGCTTGATTAAAAATTGCCTGCGAGGAAGCGTGATCCCCTAAAGCGGCAGCGGCCAAGCTAAGATACAGCTGGCCAAAAACAGAGTTTTGCTCTCGGGCTAAGTTTTGGACGATAGTAAGCACCGGCTCGTTTAGCTCGGCTAATCCCCATAAAGCAGCTGAAGCACGGGTAATATCCGACTCCTGATGGAAGTACCGCCACAGGATGGTTTTTAATGAAGAGGCCGAGACTGTGGGCAAATTAGCCGCAGCTATGGAACTGGTCAGAGCTAAATCTGCATCGGCACCCGGCAAAAGAGAATAACCATTGCTTTTTAAATAACGATCAAGAGACAAGCTCTGATCCGGAAGTGATTGGCTATAAAAATCCGTAAGTAATTCCCCAGAGATTGATTGGGCGGCTATCCGGTCAAGCCGCTCCTGCTGGCCAAAATTTGACAGCGACGAAAGCTGCTGAACATAGGGGAACCAGTAACCGATGGCTTTATCTACCAAAATAAAGTTGGCCGGCGAAGAAGAAGCCCAGGATGGGCTATAACGTTCTAAGATATCTTTAAACTCGGTCTGAGGAGCGACAAATCGGGAATCAACTACATTTATAGTGCGGATTAAAGCATCACTTTCCTGGCCTCTAACAGCCTCAATCCTTAATTTATGAGAGCCGGGAGACAGTTTACCCAAGTCAAAATCGACAGTCTGAAAAGCTTTGGCGGACTTCGACTGCCGGAGGTTGAGTGAGTCAGCCGTAAGATTGAATTTTACGTCATCGGAATCCGAGAGGGAGTCACCATAGGAAACAGCGGTGATCTTGGGCTGATCGGAGGTAATAAAATTATCGGAAGTAACCAGATTGACAAAGAGAGGCTTGGTTACGGGGATAAGGGTAAAATTGTCACCGGCAAAAAGATTGGGAGATACCGCCAGGGAACTTAGGCGCCAGGAGGTAATGTTGTCGGGTAGTTTGAACTTTAAGGTAGCCCGGCCGTTTAAATCAGATTCAACTTCTTTAAAAAGTACAGTATTTTTGAAGCTTGATCGGTCACCACCACCTCCTCCCCTTTCGGCACCACCGGCGGGTTTTGCGACCGATTCCAGATCCTGGTGAGAACTATAGCTTAAAAGGCCGCCTTCGGGAAGCAGGCGGTAAAGCGAAGACAAGAGGGCACTTTGAGGAATACCGTAAAGATCACTTAAAGCCTGATCGATTACTGACAACAGGATCCGGGATTGACGGGGTTGGCCTTGGGCATCTTTGACTTCGATTGATAGCCTGACCTCATCTTGGGGCTGATATTTTGACTTATCGGAATTGACTTTAACCGTAAGAGCTTTCTCTTCGTGTAGATAGCGTAGATTAAGGCCGGCGTCGTGACCATATGTATAACCCGGTTGGGTATGGTTTTTGCCGTTAAACCAGACGGCTTTAACGAAAACATTGGGAACGTATTTTTGCTGGAACTCAAAGTCGAGAGTATTTTGAGATTGGGAGCGGTGATCAAGGATGGAACCGCTGTTGACGCTGAATAATAAATAACGATTCGGAGATTCGGACGGGGCCGGGAGTTGGTCATTAAGGAGTTTAATTTTGGCCACCTCCCCTACCCGATATTGATCCTTATCGGCCTCGAGGGTGAAGCCCTGGCTCGATTCGCCCTCACCAGTACCTGACAAACCAGCAAAAAAATGGGAAATGGAATAGGCCGTCCGCCCTGACGGATCTTTAGTGCTGAAAACTAACTCGTATTGAGAAAGTTTGGCAGCGGAAAAACCAAAAGTAATCAGCCCCTGGGCATCGGTAGTTAGCTCCTGACTTCCGGCCGGTTCGGTACGCCGCTCGTAACGGTACTTTTTACGACTGATTTTATTGATAGGGTCGTAGTATTCGCCATTTTCAATTTGGTCATACCAAATACGAGTTAGGGCAAGATTAACTTTGACATTGGGAACAGGAGGAAAATCCTCTACCCAATATTTTTGATTGAGAAGATTGTAGTCGTAGCGCTGAACCTTAACCGAACCTTTGGCAGAAGAAGATTCGGAATCCCACTTAACTGCCGGAATCAGACGGTAGTCGGGACCGTAAACAGAAAAACTGGCAAAGGCATTGATATCCCCTTCCTGTTGGTCTTTGGGCCAGAAATTAATAGTGGCTTGATACGGCCAATAATTCTGCTGACCTTCCTGATATTCGGTGGTTAAGTTTACAGTCGCCCGGCCCGAGCTATCGGTGGTAACCTCGCCGGTTTTGCGCTGGTTACTCCAGGCCGTCCAGGCCAGAGTGGTGTTGGCCAGGGGGGTTCCATCGTAAAAACTAGCCTGTATAGAAATTTGGTTGGAGTCCCCGGCTCGGATAGCATACTTGGAGGCCTTGGCAGTAAGCTTAAAGGCTGGTTTAGTAAAGGTTTGGACACTAAAACCCGACGAGCTGACCAATTCCGAACCGTTGTAGACGGACAGAGTGTGCCACCCGGGATTGACGCCGGCAAGATCAAAAGAAGCGACAAAAGTTCCAGCCGAAGATACCGGAATCTTTACTGATTTTAAAGGTTCGGATTCATTCTTGCTATACGAGTAATCATTCGGTGGAAAAAGATTTACGGTGACTTCTGAAACCGGTTGCCCGTTTCTGCTCTGGATGATGCCCCATAAATTAACGACGTCGTCCGGCAGATATAGGTTACGGTCGGTATAAAGGTAAGACCAGTAGGAGGTATG
This sequence comes from Candidatus Shapirobacteria bacterium, assembly GCA_041663285.1. Taxonomy (GTDB): domain Bacteria; phylum Patescibacteriota; class Microgenomatia; order UBA12405; family UBA12405; genus UBA1435. The sequence continues at coordinate 56,272 of JBAZSP010000001.1, read as the reverse complement.
GGCTGAATTGTAGGAAGAAAAATCGTAAGGCTGATAACGGCTAGAATAACCGACTAGGCTGAAGCTATGATGGGGAGAAGTAGCGAGTTCCAGAATCGGCTGGGGCGAATCAGCGAAATTTTTGGGGGTAGCAAAAGTCAAAATACCGTCTTGATTAGTCGTCCCAATAGGCTTGCCATCCAGACTGACCGGAACAGAAACTGCCGGCTTCTTGGAGGATAAATCATTGATCCACACCAGGGATTCTCGCTCCCCAAACCAGTAATACCAACTGTAATTACTGATCTGCAAAAGGGTCTGACTGGGTGGAGATTGGGGGTTATCCAGCTCAAAAAGGTAATAAGGCTGGCTAAGACTTCCCGGAATCTCGATATACTGCTGGCCATTCTGGCCGGTGGACTTAATATCGACGTCAAATTCGGCCGCAGATTCCCGAGGAGGTTGGCAGCGGAAACGGGCCAAAGCGTAGTAGCTCCATCCAGGAACGGTGCTTCTTTGGGATAAACAATTCTTGAATTCATCGGCAGTCAGCTGGTAAACCCGACCCTTACCTGAAGTGGTGGTGACTTCGTAGTTGGACAAAAAGACAATCGATTGGCTGGAGGGGGTGGTTTCAAAAATCGGCTGGGTAAATTGGTAAATCTTTTCTGATTGCTTTTCGGTTGACGAAGTTTCAAATTGAAAAGTATAGTCTTCTTGAGTTTTTTGAGAATTATCGCTTAGGGCGATGCCGGACTTAACTGTGACAGTATAGAGAGTGGTGGGAGACAGACCCTGATGAACAAAAACCAGCGTATTTTGATGCTTCTCAAAATGACCGTCAATACCCGGAGTAACGGTCACATATTTTTGGTAGTCGACGTTAAAATCAGGATTGTTGAAGTAGATTTCGATGACAGCGTTTAAAGGAATTCCGGTGGACTGATTGCCAGGATAAGTCCCGGTAATCTTTAGAGGTGATGAAACCTGAAAGGCCCAGTTATAATCTTTGGCCTCGACTTTCCCGACTAAAGCCGGCAAGACGAATTTGTAAATTTTGGAAGGTTCTAACGCTTGAGACAGGACTATCTCGGCAGTTTTGTCTGATTTGGGAGTAATTTTGAACGGAACCGAAGGGCTGATTTTTAGGCTTTGCGATATGGCATTAAAGTCGAGCGGGGCTTGGCCGGTCAACAAAAGACTGGTTTGAGGGTCAATGCCGGCTGATGATGTTTTGGTAGCGGTTAGCTGGAGATCCTGACTGGAAGTTAGTTGTAAACGAGTTGCAGGAGAATAGCGGTCAACAGAAGGTGGCTTGTAGCGGCTGCGAAGGATAAAAACGCCAATGGTAAAAACCAACAAAAGGATGGGGAGGAGAATTAGATTTTTGGTTTTGGCAGGCATCGGCGATTGAATTATTCAGGAAGGGGTAGGGTGTCGATTATGGTTTGCCGGACGATTTTTTGGGTTAGCTGCTTGCCTTGCCTCTCAATAGTCAAGATAACCGAACTCCCTTCGGGGCCACGAATTAGGGAAACTGCGTCATCGACAGTGCCGGAGACAGGAAGATTGTCGATTTGGGTGATTAAATCATCAGCTTTGATGCCAGCCATTTCGGCCGGAGAAGAGGGAATGACTTGTTCAACCAGTATCTGACTTTCCTGAAAATTGCGGATTCGAATGCCAATCCCGGAAAAAACAAAGGGGGTGGGAGTTGGGATTGTGGTGGGAACAGGTGGGGTAACGTAAGTTTCTGGTGGCTGATAGGCAAAAGGCCGGGTTTGCTGCTTTTGGTAGATTAAAGTAGCCACAATAAAAAGTGATAAACAAAGGGGTATAAAAAAACCTGGAAGCGGTCTCCAGCTTGGTGATGTAGTCATTGAAATAATTGTAACTGATTTTTGTTTTTTTTGGTAACGTATAAGAATAATACAATCGTCTAGCTACCGACTTCCCGGGGCGGTCCTATTTCTGGCTGGTATCAGGGGAATAGTGGAATGGGTTATACTTTTTTATGTACAATCCTCATTTTGTTCTTTGGCTTGATTCAATTTTTAAATTTAATATTTCCTGAAGAGACAGTAAAAAGCAATTAGCGGTGTAAAATACAAATTATGGAACAGCTAGAACTAAGCCTAATTTTGGGATTTGTACCAGGAGCAATTTTGGGGTTATTGGCCACAACTCAAAGTTATCCACAGTGGAAAATAGACGGTTTTGCACTACCAAAAAGTAATAAAGAAAAGGTTTTAAGGTTAACAAAATCGTACCCAAAAATCACAAAAGCCTGGAATACTTATGGTAATTGGGTGACAATATTGATGGGGTTAGTTTTAGCGGCTATTGGCATAGTACTTAAACTTGATAAAATTTATATCGCCGTGATATGTTTTAGCCTAATAATTGGCCTAATGGGGACAGTATATTTAGCAGCTTTTTTGATAGACGGAAGATTGAGAACTAGACGTTAAGTGAAGAGCCCTTCACTTGAAGTGTGATGATTTTGGCATAAACTAGGCCATGAATACTGAAATTAAACTGCACCCAATTCAGGCCCAAGTATTAAAGACTTTATTATTTAAACTTCAGGCGCGATTTGCCGAACTGAATTTGACCGGATTAACCACCGACCTATTTTCTTTTCATTTACGGCAGTTAAGAAACGATAAGTTAATCCAGAAAAACGGTGACGGAGGTTATGAATTAACCAGAGTAGGAAAAGAGTTTGCTAATAGGTTGGACACAGAAAGCTTAAATATAGAAAAACAAGCTAAGGTGGCGGTGCTGGTTATGCCCCAAAAAACTATTAAAGGAAAAATTTACTATTTGGTCCAAAAAAGATTAAAACAACCGTTTTTTGGCTATAGTGGATTTTTGACCGGAAAAGTAAGGTGGAGTGAAACAATCGGTGAAGCAGCGCTGCGGGAGCTTAGGGAAGAAACCGGATTGACCGGTAGGGTTAGGCTACGTGGGGTTAAACATAAAATGGATTATTCAGCCGGAAATGAGATGCTGGAAGACAAATTCTTTTTTGTGTTTAAAGCAGATAAACTGGAAGGGAAATTAATTGAAAAGTTTGAAGGTGGCGAAAATAGGTGGTTAACGAGAGATGAATTTTTTAATCTGCCAGATTTATTTGACGGAGTTGAAGATAATTTTGTGCTGGTAGAGAAAAAAGGGCTAAAGTATTTGGAAAAGAAATATATTATTAAAAGATATTAAAAAAGTACTTCGAGAAGGGCGTAAAAGAGAAAAAAGACGACCAAGACATAAGCTTCCCAGGTGTCAAGACGTTTTTTGGTGGTAACAAAAAAGAAAAATAGAACGGTAACGAAAAAATATTCAATAATCGGCAAAATCATATCGTAACTACGAGTAAAGGTGATCGGGTTAATTAAGGCCGATAAACCTAAAATTAAATTGGCGTTGGTGATGCAGGAGCCGACAACATTGGCGGTGGCCATAGAGCCGTGCTGATGCCTGACTGCCTTAATGTTGAAGAAGAGCTCGGGCAGGGTGGTGCCGATAGAGATAATAAAAATTCCGATAAAGCTTAACGACAGACCAAGATCTCCTGCCATGGAGTGGGAAATAGAAATCACGATTTGGGCAGCAACCACCAAAAGTGAGCCCCAAAAAATAATCATCAAAAGATGTTTGACAGAATGGGGGCTAATAAACTTGGGGCTGCTTTGTACCGGAGCTGATATAACCGGATTTTCCCTGATCGACAAAATAAGGCTGCGGATGTAGAAAAAATAAAAACCAAGAAGAATAAGGCCTTCTAGCCGAGTTATGGTGCCGTTTAAGGCAAATATTAATGGCAGGAAAGAAAAAAGGAGGGGCAACAATATTTTGTCAGGCCGGGTGGAGTGATTAAAAAATAAGGATTTGCCGACAATTGCTGTTAGGCCAATCACTAAAGAAATGTTGATCATGTTGGCTCCCAGGGCATTACCAAAGGCCAAGGCAGAGGCATTTTTGAAAGATGAAGAAACCGCTACTATTAACTCGGGAAAACTGGTAGTTAGAGAAATTATGATAGCAGTAGCGGCAAAATGACTGATGCCCGCATGCCGGGTATAACTATCGAGATGGCGGATAATCCGCTTAGAAAACTCGCCCAGAGAAATTGAAGTCAGAATCAACAAAAGCAGTCTTCCGATAATCAGCATATAAACATTCTATAGAACCGGGTAGAGATTATCCAGCGGAAATTAGGGTGAGAAAGAGGAGACGACATCAATAAGCAAGTGTTTGACCTTGTCGGCGTTTGAGTGCATCCGCTCCATAACCATGTCGAAAGTTACCGGAGCTTCGTTGGTTTTCCAGCAATCATAGTCGGTAGACATGGCAATTGACTGATACGGTAAACCGATTTCGTTGGCTAAGACTATTTCGGGGACGGTTGACATGTTGATAAGATCAGCACCCCAAAGACGGAAAAGCTTGGATTCGGCTTTAGTAGAAAACCGGGGGCCTTCAATGGTAATGACGGTGCCAGCCGGATGGTAGGCAAAATGGAGATTATCCGCCGCTTCTATTAGCTGTCGGCGAAGCCCGGCGTCAAAGGGCGAGGCCATCGAGGTGTGAACAACTTTATAATCGAAGAAGGTGAGCGGTCTAAGCCGGGTAAAATCGATAAATTGGTCGGGAAAAACTAAATCGCCCGGCTTGATTTTGGCTCTTAAAGAACCACAAGCGGTGGTGGCCAAAACATGACTGCAGCCAATTTTTTTTAGAGCCCAAATATTGGCGCGGTAGGGTACCAAAGTCGGTGGCAGGTCGTGCTTTGAGCCGTGCCGGGCAATAATGGCCACTGGCTGGCCGCCAATTTGGCCAAGAGTAATTGGACTGGAAGGAAAACCATAAGGAGTTTGGGGCTGGGTAGACGTAAAGTCTTTTAAAATTTTGGGGTCGTCCAAACCGGAACCGCCAATAATACCAATAAGTATTTTGTTAGCCGTTTTCATAAGAAATCAGGGAATGAACAGAGTATTGATTAAGCAACTTACGCCCTCCTAAAAAGGGTAAATCAATAATTACGCTAATACCGATAATTTGACCACCGAGCTTTGACACCAGATTGGCAGCGGCCGACAGGGTGCCGCCGGTAGCCAAAACGTCGTCAACAATAACTACCTTTTCGCCGGACTGAACAGAGTCGCGGTGCATGGCCAAAATGTCGGGACCGTATTCTTTTTGGTAGGTCGTTTCAATAGTGGCACGGGGCAGCTTTCCCTTTTTCCGGACCAAGCAAACTCCCGCCCGGAGTAGATAGGCCATAGGAGTAGCGATTAGAAAGCCCCGAGCATCGATAGCGATGACTTTATCAACCTTGATCTTTTTGTATGGCAAGCAAAGCTTATTAATCAGATAACGAAATGCCGGGGGGCTTTGAAGTATGGGCGTAATATCTTTAAAATTAACTCCCGAAATCGGCCAGTTCGGTACTTCTCTGACTTGGTTTTTTAAATTCACTAAGTTATTGTATTAGATATTTTTAGTAAATCCAGCAGGCGTCACCAAAGGAAAAAAAGCGATAATTTTGCCTAATGGCCTGTTGATAGGCATTATATATAATAGTATCTTCAAACCTACGGTATTTATGCGGAGTATTGGGAAAGCAGCTGAAGGCGGTAACTAATACCAATAGACTTGATTGGGGTAGATGAAAATTGGTTATCAGACTATCAATAAATTTAAACCGGTATGGCGGATAGATAAAAAGATCGGTAGCGGAAGATAAGTTATAAAGTACACCCCGGGAGTCAACTGCTGACTCCAGAGTACGGGCAGTGGTGGTGCCGACGGCGATAATTCTTTTACCGCTGGATTTGGCCTTATTTAACCGGGCGGCAACCTGGGAGTCGATTTGATAAATTTCTGAGTGGAGAGAAGAGGTGGAAAAATTGTTGGGATTAAGGGGCTTAAAAGTTCCAAGACCAACATGAAGAGTAAGATATTCAATGGTGACTCCCCTATCGCGGAGAGTGTCAAGTAAATGGTCGGTAAAGTGCAAGCCGGCAGTGGGAGCGGCAGCAGAGCCGACCTCTTTGGCATAAACGGTTTGATAATTCCGGCGCAGCTCCGGTTCGGGTAAAGTGGAGTGAATATAAGGAGGGACGGGAGTAAGACCTATTAAATCCAAGGTCGTAAAAATTTCGGCTGATGACTGGTTAAAATCAATTGTAATTTCCCCGGTAGAAGATAAACTTTGGGTAACACATCCTTCTAAATTTTGGCCAAACAGAAGCTTTAAGCCGACATTAGGCCGGGGAGAAGCAATTGCTGACCATGTATTGGAACCTATTTGATGTAATAATAAAATTTCGACTTTGCCACCGGTAGATTTGCAGCCAAGTAGACGAGCCGGGAATACTTTGGACTGGTTAAGAACCAGGACGTCATTTGAACTCAGCAGGGTGGGTAAATCGAAAAAACGGCAGTGGCCGATAGCTCCATTTTGACGGTTCAGAGTTAATAGGCGGCTGTGATCGCGGGGGGAAACCGACTGATTGGCGATTAAGTTGGGCGGTAGGATATAGGAAAAGGCCGACGGTTTAAGCATTTTTTATAGTTTAGCATTATGATAAACTGATTCATGAATTTAGATGATTTTGATCAAATAAAGGCTTTAGATAAGAGTAGGGTACTGGAATCAATAAATCAGCTGGACGAGCAATGCCTGCAAGCATGGGAGGAAGTAAAAAAGATTGCTGTTAAAGATAATTTTGATGATGTCGATAAAATTGTTGTTTCGGGGATGGGAGGATCGGCACTGGGCGCTGAAATTATAAAATCCGTTTATTTTGATAAATTAAAACTACCTCTGGAAATTGTGCGTGATTACCGATTGCCGGAATACGCCGATTCGAATACTTTAGTAATACTTTCAAGTTATTCTGGCACCACCGAAGAGGTGCTGGCGGCCGGGGAGGAGGCCAAAAAAAGAGGGGCAAAAATAATGGCGATATCGGCCGGAGGGGAGCTTGAAAAAGTGGCACAAGCTAACAACTGGACTTATTTTAGAATTAACCCTACCCATAACCCATGCGGGCAGCCAAGAATGGCCATAGGCTATAGCGTAATCGGGATATTGGGATTGCTGATAAAAGCCGGCTGCCTGGCTGTAAGTGACCAAGATTTTGAAGAAGTAATAAAAACAATCCGAAAGAAACAACAAGAACTGGCGGTGGATCGACCTCAACAAGAAAACGCGGCCAAAAAAATAGCTGATAGACTTTACAACCGGGTCGTTTTGATCATGGCGGCGGAGCATTTGGGAGGGTGTGCCAAGGCGGTATGCAACGTGCTAAACGAAAATGCTAAAACGATGGGGACATACTTTTTGATTCCGGAAGCCAACCACCACTTAATGGAAGGTTTGGCTTATCCTTTGACAAACAATGCTAATTTGATTGCGGTAATGCTGACAACAAAAACTTACAGCCACCCAATAACTAGGCGCTTTGAGGTAACAAAAAGAGTAATCGAAAAAAATAATATTCCGGCTATTGAAATTAATATCGAGACGGAAAGCAAATTAGCCCAAGCCTTTGAAGCATTAACGGTCGGGGAATATATTTGTTTTTATTTGGCAATGCTTAATGGAATCGACCCAGTGGGAATACCCTGGGTGGATTACTTTAAGGCGGAGATGAAAAAGGAATAGTCGGATATGCAGAAGTTACCTCCTTGTTTTTATCGAGTGTCAACCAAGGCATTAATATATAAGAATAATAAAATTTTATTAATCAAAGAGGCTGACGGAAGATGGGAATTACCCGGAGGCGGGCTAGAAGTAGGGGAAACATTTGTTGAAGGACTTAGAAGAGAAATTAAGGAGGAGATCGGAGTCGGGATTACTAAAGTGTCAGATCAGCCACAATACGCGTGGACACTAGCCACTAATGGCACCAACAGGTTTACACCAAAAGTGATGTTGGCTTTTAAGGTGGAGGTAGACTCTTTTGAATTTCTCGGAAACGCTGATGAAAGCGTTGAGCTAAAATTCTTTAGTAAAAAAGATATTAAAGGTCTAAATTTACATCCTAATATACTGATTCTTCCAACTATACTTTAATAACTTCAAATTTTCGCCAATCAGTGTCAACGCCATAGATAAAGCCTAAACCGGTGGCCGGTTAGAAGTTCGATTCTTCGGTTCTAGAATTTAGCGGCGGAAGAAAATAGCCTTGATTTCCCACGATAAGAGTTATAAACCAAGAATACTTTTTAGCTGAGGCCAGAAACCAGGACTGGGCGTTGAAGTTGGAGCGGGCAAGGTTGGCGCTGGATGTTGAGGAACCGAGGTGGGCTGAAAAGATGGGGCTAAATCATTAAAAACGGAAGGAGTAGCTTGGGTGGTAAGGGTTTTGGATTTGGACTTTGAGATTGACGCGGGCGGTGATTGAGGGATAAGGGAGTTAGGATAGTATTTAGTTATGACGGCCTTGGATGACCCGGTTTTGGCCTTTAGGATTTTGGACCACCCCCCGGGGGTGCAACCACTCTGGCCTCTGACTTTAAAATAATAGATGGTAGAGGGTTTAAGACTAAAGAGAGTGTGAGACTGGACTCCTTCACGTAATAAGGTGACCTTTTCTCCATGCTCTTCTGCAGTCGGGCTAGAAGAAAAAGAGATGAAAAATTCAGAGGTATTAGAAATTGGGGTAAAGAAGAGCTTGGCGGTTGTCGAGGTAGTGTCGATCTGGAAAAGGTCGGGGGTTGAAGACGGTGGCGGGTCACCGCAAACAGGGGCTTGTGAAGAAGAAGATGAGGGAGAGGCCGGAGAAGTAATCATGCCGGAAGAAGATTTGCCAAAAACCATAAAGGTGGAAAAGTGGGTGGTGGTGGCAGTTAGAGTGCGACTCTCCTTATTGACTACCGAATCGACTAAAGGATTCCAAGAGGAACCATCGTGGTAATAGAACATAAGGGTGCCTTCGTCCAAATTGGGAATTTGAGAATAGGAATAGAGCAGGGTTAGGGTCAGGGGCTGGATAAAGGAAGAAACGGTCGAACCAGTAGAGGACAAAGCTTTTAGGTCAAAGACTAGGGAGCTTTGGAGGTAATCAAGGGAGGGGGTATTTAGAGCAGCTATGACTGACTGGTGGTCAAGTTGCTTTAGCTGGATGGTGGCATCAGCGGCAGAGTAGGATGAGGGAAGAGACAAAGCCAAGGTACTACCTATAGAAGAGAGAGTGGAAGTGGCACCGGTTGAAACCGGAACAATCTGACTGGCAGTTAGGCTAATTTCGGAGTTACCGGGACACCCGGAAGTGATAAAAGTGCCGCTATTACCAGCTGACTGGTTTAAAGCAAGATCAGTAGAAATGGCTTGGAAGTAATAGAGGGTGCAAGGGACTAAGGAAGTAAGCTCGACGGTGTGGGATGTAACCAGTGGAGAAGTATCGGCTTGAGGGGTGGAGCTCCCCAGCAACGATGTTAATCCATAGTTAATTTGAGAAGAAGATTCCTCGGTGGTAACCCAGGCCAGAGTGGCGCCGGTACCGAAGACTGTAACCGAAGGAGTGTCTAAGCTGGGAGGAGAAACGTCGTAGGTAAAAGAAACGGAAGAATAACGGGAAGATGAGGTGTAAGAAGTGTTGGCATCGTAAGCACGGAAGTAGACAATGTGAGAAGACCCATTAGTAAGGCCGGCAAGATAACAAGAGTAATCTTCGGATTTTTCGCCAAACGCACCGTCTGCGGCAACGCAATCACTCCAGCCGGAAGCGGGGTTGGAGCTACCGATTTGATACTGGACACCAGAAATGGCGGTAACTGATTGGGTAGCTACCACAGAACCGGTGATCAGGGTGGTTCCAATGGAAGAAGAACTATTGTTGGATGTAATGGTGTGGGGAAAATTGTAAATCAGATACATGTAGCCGTTTTGATCCCAGTCCCCCGGGGAAAAACTTAATAAATCAGTGCTGCCGTCGCCGTTTAAATCACCAAAATTATTTTGAAAAGAATAGTAACCATCAGCCACATCTCCGTCGAATCTGATATCATACTTTTCGGGATCGGAGATGTCGATGGTATTGTTCAGACCGGTTAATCCGGTAAATTTAGTATTGTAGATTAAATAAGTCGAGCCGGAATAGGGACGACTGTTGTTTGAGTCACCGTAACTGGGGATAACCAGGTCATTAAAACCATCGTTGTTGAAATCAAAGACATCTTTAGAGCTGTATCCCAAAGCAGAGTCGGGGCTTGCGCCATCGTAGCGAATACTGAAGTTGCCGTTGGCCAAGTTTAAGGTCTTACCAACGCCGACTAGCGAAGAAAAGAAAGAATCAAACAAAATATAATAGGAACCAGAACCGGAGCGGGAACGATTGTCGGCTCCGGAAGAAGATATGGCCAAGTCGTTCAAACCATTATTATTTAAATCGCCGGCGGCAATACTGGCATAAGATAACATGTCGCCGGCAGCCGCACCATCAAGCCGCCAGGAAAAATTATTAATATTAGATAAATCTACTTGATGGTTGGTTTCGGAATAGTTGTCGATGATATCGTCAGAGATAAAGTAGAGAGACCCCGAATTGGTCAGGGAGCGATTGTCGGCGTAGCCGGCACCAACCAGGATATCGTTTTTACCATTGTGGTCGAAATCTTTTACCAGAGTGCTGTTATATAAGGAAAAATAGGTGTTAGCAGCATTATAAAAAACAATATTGTAAGCATTTTCTCCCTGCCATAAATCCACCAAATTTCCACGCCCAGATTTGCTTCGGATTAGCCCGTCATAAATTACATAAAGAGAGCCGGAACGATCCCGGCCAACAAGGCCGGAGTGACCGGAACCGGAGATGATGTCGTCTATACCGTTGTTGTTGACATCGGCTGCAAGCAGGGTTGCTTCTGAAGCATAGTTTTTAACACTCCCGGAGGTGTGGCCATCATAGCGAATACTAAAACTGTTGGGATCCGCCAAATCAATGGTGTTGCCGACTCCAACAAAGTCATCCAAAATATCATCCATAATAACGTAGAAGGAACCGGAACCCCAATTAAGGATAAAGGCATAAGAGGCAGGAATTAGAAGGTCGGCTTTGCCATTACCATTAAAGTCCCCCACCGTGGTACCGCTGGAATATCCCAACTTTGTTTGCGCCATAGGCCCGTCGAACCGAAGACTGTAATTTTGACTGTTAGTTATATCCAACGTTTGACCGATACCCTGAAAACGCGACAAGATGGAATCATAGATTACATAACAGGAACCGGAATAGGTTCCGTTATGATTATTGATGTATTCGTTACAAAGAAGGAGGTCATTAATGCCGTTATTGTTGACATCGGCAAAATTATATTTGTCTATTTCTCCGGTGACTTTTGTAATCTTGAGATTCCAGTTGTTGCTATCGGCTATGTCGTGAGTTACAGAAAAGGCGGGTTGAGAAAGGGAAAGTAATAAAAGAAGTAATCCTGATACGGAAATATAAGCCTTCCGGCCAAGGTGCCATAGAGTTTTCATGGGTAGGTTGTTTAATTCTAAAGAAAACCGAGGGCAAAAGATACCTGTAGCCCTACGTTTCAGCCTGGCCAATAGAAAAATCAAACCTACAAATAGCTTCGGCTTTTAGCGGGAGACGGAGATGGTCGTACCTTCGCTAAGACAGGCATTGATGGTCAAGATGTTGTTGGTGTCTTTTACCACCGAATAGCCAGTCGAGGCGGCAGAGCCCTTGGGATCAACCGGGACACTTTTTAGATATTTTACTAAAGTGCCTCCAATATCAAGACAAGCTGTACCAGCTCCCGTGCAGTTGGTAGCTCCACCGGAGGCACAGGTGCCAAGCTGGGAAGCAGTAGAGGTTACTCCTGGAGGCATAGAACCACCGGTATCGACGATATATTGATGCATAGCAGTTAAGAGGGTATTAACATCGTTCCAACGGCGCGAATCACGGGCATCTTTGAGCCTTTTGGCAGGATCTAGGGCGACGAAGACTACGGCAGCAAGAGTAGCAATAATGGAGATGACAACTAAGAGTTCGATTAAAGTAAAAGCTTTTTGATATTTTTTGGTCATATGGTTTATAAATTCTAATTTTTTCCTAAGATAACTATAACATCCGGATCCTGAGTATTGTCAACTAAAAACGATTCAGAGTTAATGGAAAAGAGGGTTTTAAGATCCTGATAATAGTCGGCCAAAAACTCATCGGACTTGATGGTGATCTTGGTAATCGGGTAGTCAGAATTGTCGGCATTGCCCGTCGTAACGTCGGCATAACCGAGAGCCTGAATTTTGGGGGAAACTTTGCCGGCAGCACCGGGAATACCGGAACCATTAAGAATTTTTATTGAAATCAGGGAGCGGTTGAACGGCCTGACTGTAGGGCTGGGGGGAAGGGGGGTAGGATTGGTAACGCTTGTAGGCTGGACAGATTTTGGATTGAGGCTGGAAGTATCGGTAATATTTTTAAAATAACGATAAACCATAAAATTTGCAAAAAGAAAAATGATAAGAAGGGGGACAAAAATTAAAGACGGGGGCAGGGATCTTTTGACAGAACGATTAATGGCTAAATTTAGTGTCTGATCGTCGGAGCCGGAAAGATCGTTTTTGAGGGCTAGGCCAATAACCGGATCGGGATGGCGGGTGATGGCCACCGATTCCGGCTCAATAGCTTCGATAGTCAGGGATAGTTTTGACGAAAGAGTGTTAACTTTATCTTTGAATTCTTTGACCGGAGCAAAAGCCATAACTACCTTAGAGTCACCGGCGGTGGATATTTGTTTATAGTCCCAATCAGTATCGGATAAAACTTCGGGGATCTGTTCTTTAAGCAAGCCACCAATATAGTCACGGGTGACAGCTATGGCCTTGGGGATGGTAATTTTGACAACATAGCTTAAATCGTCAGAAAATAAAACCCGGACGATTTTGGTTTTGAGATTCTTGGCCGAAAAAACTTCCTCCAGGGCAGGCGGATTGTAGGCCTGGTCGACCTGCAGCACGCAGGATAAGGACTTACCAATTGATACCTGGTAAAGTTTAACCCGGCTTCGGCTTAGGTGAATAACAAAATAGAATCTTTCAAGCATTGATATAATTGTAAGGTAAAATCATTTAATTTTCCTGCCAGCCGGTGAGAGTAACAGCGGAGTTGCGGGTGGCCTGAACTGTCAAGGATTTGGTTATGGAAGCTTGGGTGGCGGTAACAGTAAAAGTCCAACCGGTACCGGTATTAACAATGGGGTTGACGGCACAGATGCCGGAAGGAAGATAAATGGTTGGCGGAATAGCGTTGTCTTTGTTGAGCTTAATAAGGACATCTTCAACACAGGATTCAGCCATATTTAGGGCCCGGTCGCTTTGAGTGTGAACCAGGGAAAACTGACTTTCGTTAACGGAGGTCAAAGCTTGGGTAATTGAAATAAGAACTATAATAACGGAAATCATCAGAATACTGGAGAGGGCGATATAGCCAGGTTGAGCCATAGTATTATTTTAGCCTTAATTCGGCAGAGCCGGTATGAGTTTGTGAGTAAACGTATTCCTGGCGGCCGGAAGGATTGATAACTTCACCGGTTAGGGAAAAGCTAATATTTACTGACTTACCGTCATTACTGGATAAATCGCTAAAGGTTAAATTAGTAATCCGGACTAAATTACCAGTCAGGTTACAGGGGGCGGAAAAAGAACACGAACCGGATGGGCCATAACCAAAACGAACAGAGCCGTTAGTCAAATCAATTTTGGTAGGATGGCGCTGCGGATCGACTGAATTAAGAGTAAGTGAGGTAGAGGTTAGGGTATTGATTGATTGGGCATTTCGGATTTCGTAAAGTAGTTTTTCGGCCACCAAGCGGAGGTTTTGGTTTAATTCCTGTTGATTGGTTGACTTAACCCTAATGTAGATTATGTTCCAACCAAACTGAATGGCGGCAGTTAAGAAGATGGTTACAATCCCGATATATAAAATCATCTCAATCAGAGTGAAACCAGCTGTAAGACGTTTAGTTGGCATCATAGGTAAAATCGTACCAAAAGCTTAAAGCGCTGGAACCGCTAATCCCCTGCTGGGTTTGAGCCTTACCCGTACTGGTGTAAAAAACATCACCGGTACCGTCCCAAACTGCAGTGTAAACATCGAGGGCAGTGTTGGCAAACAGGACCATGATATCGTTAGTGGCGGGGTGGGATACTTGGCGAACGGTAGAAATTATGTTAGTAGTTGAAGCAAGGCCGGAAGCGGAAACATCGAAGGAATTTGGGACGGGGTCGTACTTCCGGTATTTTGGGGTTGAGGTATTGTCGGAATAAACCACCAAACCCAGGGCGCCGTCTTTTTCAAAGCCCAGGTGGAAACTCCGGGGGTTACCGCTGTAGTTAGTGGCTGTTAAGAGATTGTTGGCGGGAGTTGACCAGGAGTCGGCCAGGCCAAACTTGTAACAATACAAGTCACTGTTGGCATTTTTTTGACAACTTAAGAAATCAGCGGCGGCAGAACGGCTCTCGACATTCATGGCACCTAAGTTGCCAGCGGTAGCAGCAGAGTCGGCCACTGTCCCCCAAGAACCGCTGCCGGAACCGTTGGCTGTCCAGACTTTGGAGGTAATGGTCTTGTCGCTAGTGGAGGTGGAGTAAATAAGTAAACCTTGAGTAGGGGTGAATGGACTCCAGGCAAAATCGACTAACCACTTGGCGGCTGAAGGGGCGGCTGAAGCGTGCTCGGTATGAAGTGTCCAATTTGAGGTTTGGTAGGCACCGCCGTTAAAATACTGGGTATTGGTGTCGGATGATTGATCGAAAAAGGCCGCCATGATTTCGTTGGTACCGGGACGGGCTTTGGTGATAATGAAATTTGGGACACCACCAACAACCCGGGTGGAAATAGCCGAACCCCAGGCTGATCCGTTCCAGACGCGCATTTTGGGGGTAGTGGTGTTGTCGGTGTATAAAACCACAAAATCGCCGTTACTAAGATAGGTGCCGTCAAATTTTTGAGTGTCAGTATAGGTGGTGGCTGCCCAACTGGTCAGCAAGGTTACATCGGACCAAGTAACACCATCAAAAACCTGGGCATAAATATATTGAGAGGTACCGTTAAAGTGCCGGGAAAGTAATATTTTTTCATTTCGGGTAGCCGATGGATATAATCGGGCGACATACAAAACCCGGTCAGAGGTACTAGGATCTATGTCGGCAACGGTAGAGGCGATACCCCAATTACCGGAGGCGTCCAGCAGCCGGTAAAGACAACCATCCGGGGTAACTTGACTGTCGGCATAGACCAGCATCCCGCCGACACCGGAGGTGAGGATGGGCTTTTCCCAGTTGGTTATATATAGGGTGGTACCGACGGAATTATTTCGGGTGGGACTAAAATCCCAAAGCACTTTGGAGCTAACTAAAAAAGTGTCGGGGTCAGCTGCTCCACCGATAGCTACCAGGCTACCGCCTGAATCGCGCGAAGCCACCGATAAATCGATTAGGCGGGTGTATTTGCCGATAGTATCCGGAGGAGATGTAAACGACCAGGTGCCACCGACCGAGGACAGGCCGTAGGAACCGGCAGTAAGATGCGACCAGGACTGTTTTTTTATTGACCTGACGGCATCAACCCCCTCCTGGGCCAAAAGGGTGGCTTGGGTATTTTCGTTGCCCAGCCGATTAAGACTAAACGACCCCAAGACTCCAAAAATACCGGAGGCGGCAAAGGTAATAAAGATAGCCATAGCGACGATGGTTTCGACCAGACCGAAACCGGTGGGGCGGGAATAGTTTGTGATCATCATTAATTAATGGCCAGACCTCCGATAGAATTTAGGTTTAGGGTCTGACTTTCGGTAGAGCTACTAACAGTAATCGAAACGGACGATGACGGCTCGCCCCGACCCAAAGAAAAAGTAACCGGAGTAAAAGCAGAAACGGAAATATTTGCAGGGAGGGTGAAATCTTCGGAAAAGTCGGGGGAGGCACAGGAACCGATGAAAAGGCGGATGGAGTTACCTATCAGGCAGCAACCCCAAGAAGAATTGCGTTTTCCGGAAATTGAATAAAATTGGGCTTTGCGGAAAGTAGTAATAATCATATCGACGGAATTTTTTAAATTATTAGACTGAATGGAATTAGAAAAAAAAGAGGCGGACGAGCCGGCAATCACGGCAACAATCGTCACTACCAAAAGGGTTTCCAGGTAGGTAAAACCGGAATGGCGGGAGTGAGGCATTAGCGCCGAATGGAACCAGTCAGTTCGTAAATCGGGCTAATGATAGCCAAAGCTACAAACCCGACGACCAGCCCGATAACAATTAACAGTATCGGTTCGAGAGTAGTGCTAAGGTTTTTGGAAATATCGTCGATTTCTTCCTCGTAGAAATCACCAAGATACAATAAGGTCTCGTCTATTTTTCCAGTCTTTTCGCCGACGGAAATCATTTCCCGAGCCAGGGGTGGAAAAACCTGAAGACGGGATTGAGAAAGAGTGTCGGCCAAATTTTTACCTTTGGTTAAATGCTGGTTCATGGCCTGAACGGCGGAAATAAAAGATAAGTTAGAAAGGGTACCGGAAGTAACGGTAAGGCTTTGCGACAGAGGGACACCGCTTTTGATTAATGTGCCAAGATTACGGGCAAAACGGGAAAGCTGGGAATAAGCGATAAGATTCCCAATCATCGGGAGTCGGAGCAAGAACTGGTGATAATAGGGTTTAATGGCCGGTAAATTTATGGCCAGGCTGGTGAAAATAAAAAGAGTAATTAGGGAGCCAAAAAATAGAAAACCATAATTTTTCATAAAATTGGCGATAGATAAAAGAATGATGGTGGCCAGAGGGAGATTGGTTTCGAAGGCGGTAAAAAAGTCAACCAGCTTGGGGAGAATAAAGAGAGAAATAAAGCCCCCCATAATAAATGTAGCCAGAAAAACAATGCCCGGGTAGAGCAGGGCTCCGCGGATTTTGTTGCGGAGGTTATAATCTTTGGCCATTTGTTTAGCCAGAAATTCCAGATTTTCCTCCAGGGAGCCGCTCGATTCGCCAACTTCGATAAGCCCAAGATAGAAATTATCAAAAATATGAGGGTAACGGCTTAAGGATCGGGCCAGAGATTGGCCGTTTTTTACTTCTTCGCCAAGGTGAATGATAATAGATTTTAGTAAGGGATTTTTGGCTTGGGCTTCCAGAGTAGTTAGGGAAGTTACCAAGGGAATCCCGGCGCGGATCAAAACAGAAAGGTGTTTGGTAAACAAGACTTTGTCGAGGTAGGTAAGGTGATCAAACATAGATTATGGGGAATGTTCCATTCCGGATTAACTCCGCCTTTAATGACTTAAGGATAAAGGATTACCGGACAAAAATCACCTTTTAGCTTTTGGTAGCCCGGAGGATTTCTTCGACAGTGGTTATCCCCTGCTTGATTTTGGCCAGACCGTCCTCAAGCATAGTGGTCATACCGTTTTTAATGGCTACTTCCTGAAGGGTTGACGCAGTGGCGGAAGCAATAATTGTGTTGCGGACCGGCTCGGAGATAACTAAAACTTCAAAGATACCGACCCGGCCGGTATAGCCGGTATGATGACATACCGGACAGCCTTTACCGGAATAAATTCGGTAGGGGCCTTTTGGCCCAAAATGTTTTTTGATGGCGGAAAGGCTCCAGCCATATTTTTTTAATTTATCCAAGGTAATATTGTCGGAGATACGGCATTTGGTGCAAATTTTTCGTACCAGCCTTTGGGCGATAATGCAGTTGACGGACGAGGCAATTAAAAAGGGCTCGACCCCCATGTCGGAAAGGCGGGGGATGGCAGTGGCGGCATCGTTAGTATGAAGAGTGGATAAGACCAGGTGGCCGGTCATGGCTGAATTAGTGGCGATTTCGGCGGTTTCTTCATCGCGGATTTCCCCGACTAAAATAATATCGGGATCCTGGCGGACGATTGAGCGCAAACCCTTAGCAAAAGTCAGATTGGTCTTGGAATTTACCTGAATTTGGTTTACCCCTTCCATCTCGTATTCAACCGGATCTTCGATGGTCATAATATTGACTTCGCGATGGTTTAGAAGTTTTAAGACCGAATACATGGAAGTGGTTTTGCCGGAGCCAGTGGGGCCAGTAGACAAAAGCATGCCATAGGGCTTTTGGTAAGCAGCGGTGACTTTTTCCAAGTCAGAGGCAGAAAAACCAAGCGAGGCTAGGGAAAATTGGCGTGATTTTTCCGACAGTAATCTCATAACAATTTTTTCACCATCGGTAAGCGGGACGATAGACACCCTAAGATCGAGATTTTCGTCTTCGGTGGGAAACTGGAATTTACCGTCCTGGGCAGCCTGATGCTCATCTGTCCGCAAATTGGCCAAGACTTTTATGCGGGTAACGATATTTTGGTGGACATCCCGGGGAAGAGTAACGATATCGTGGAGGATACCGTCAATCCGAAAACGGACCAAAGAAGTGTCGTTTTGCGGCTCGATATGAATATCGGATGATTTGTTCTGATAGGCGTAATTTAAAATGGTGTCGACAATTTTGATAATCGGCGGATCGGTGGCGGTCCGGTTTTTGGCTTGGGAAATATGATCGTTAATGATATCTTCAAACGCCTGGCCGACGTCTTGAGAATATAGATTTATGGCATCTTTGAGATCCTTAACGGTGGCCAGGTGGACAATGACGGGGATGCCGGTTTTCTTCTCGATAAATTCCGGTATCTGGGTATCTTTGGGATTGACCAGGGCGAGGTGGAGGCCGGATTTATCTTTGGCAAAAGCGATAACCAGTTGTTTTTTGGCATAGACTTGGGGAATTAAAGTCAGGATATCTTTGGGGATCTGGTTTTCCGATAAGCGGACCAGAGGGACACCAGTTAAGTCGGAAAGTAATTTACCTAAATTTTCGTCGGAGATAAGATCACGTTCATATAAAATATCGCCTAAAAAACGATTATCGCTTTCGGCCATTTGGAAGGATTCTTCAAGCTTGGCAGCGGGAATAACTTCCAGCTCTTTGAGGCGACGATAGAGATCATGATTACGAACGACAAACATTACATGATAGTAACATATCAGCTTAGCTTGAGAAGGCTTTTTATTTTGGCTACCAAAGAATCAAGAGACAAATCGCTTTTGATGACAAATTCTTTGGCACCGAAACTTAGACTTTTATCGATATCTTCTTTCTGGCCAAGATTGGAAGCGACAATGACGGGAATGTCTTTTAGGGATGACTTTTGACTGATGGCCTCAAGTACCTGGAAGCCATCTTTGACCGGCATGATCAAGTCAAGAAGAATAAGGTCAGGCCGATGCTTTTGGAGCAGGTCGAGAGCCTGCTGGCCATCTTCGGCCATTAAAGTATTTAGGCCGGCTTTTTCAAGTTTCAGGCGGTAAGCGCTGGATAGAAATTTATCGTCTTCGGCGATGAGAACCGTTTTCATTTTTTGGCAGCGAAAACTTTTTCGATTTTGATAACCAGGTCGTCAAGTTTCCAATCAGATTTTATCAGGTATCCGGAGACATTTAAATCAATACCGGCTTGAAATTTTTGAGTATCGGAAAGATTGGTTAAAACAATTACCGGAATGGTGCGCCCAAGAGGCAGACTTCGTAATTTGGTCAAAAAGGTGATACCGTCCATGACCGGCATAATAATGTCCAGAAGGATCAGATCGGGAGAGTGTTGGGCGACTTTGGTTAGGCCAGTTTGACCATTGGCAGCGGTGATGACAGCAAATCCGTTTCGGGATAATTTATTTTTTAGGGCAGTCTGAACGGCGGGCTCGTCTTCGATTATCAGAATTTTTTGTGCCATGGTACATATCTATTATACTCCGGGCAAGCAGAAAGACCAAAATTTGCTATCAAAAGTAGTCCGGCCGGAAATTTTGAGATAGAAGAAATTTTACAGGACCAGACTACCGGTTAAGGCCTTGGTGCCTATTTTGCCGGGCATGCCGCGACGGGGTAAGGTGACGTAAAAAGTAGTGCCTTTGTTTTCGATTGACTCAAACCAAATTTTCCCACCGGAATAGTCAACAATGGATTTAACGATATAAAGGCCTAAACCATTGCCTTCAATGTTTTTTTGTCGGGCGTTATTTGCCCTAAACATTTTGGAAAATATAAGGGACTGTTGAGAGACGGGGATGCCGACTCCCTGATCGGAAACGGTTATCAGGAAATTAGTTTTGCCTACTTCGGCGGATAGCTTTATCTGGTGTCGGTTTTTACTGTATTTGACAGCGTTTGAGATTAGGTTTTGAACTATCATCCTTAATAAGCCGGGGTCGGCAGTGATAACAGGTGGCTTGCGGCCAAAAGAAGTAAGTACCCTGATTTTTCTTTCAATAATTAAGGGGCGAAGGTCGGCTAAAACCTCATTGACTAATTCCGGAATACTGATGGGTTTGGGATCGACCACAAAAGTCCCTAATTCTATTCGGGAAATATTTAGCAAATCGGAGACTAGGTCGTTCATCCGCCGATTACCCTGATAAATAACTTTTAAAAATTCTATCTGCCGGGGACTTAGCTTACCGGCATCCCCGGACAAAAGCATTTCGGTATACCAACTAACCGTGGTCAGGGGCGTTCTTAGCTGGTGGGATGCTAAGGAAACGAATTCGGTTTTGGCTTTGTCAATTTCTTTTTCGATGGTAATGTCCCGAAAGACTTCAATAGCTCCAACCGTCCGATTTTTTAGCATAAAAGGGGTGACGGTTACTCCGACGGGAAAAAGTGAGCCGTCTTTTTTTTGATAATAAAAGGCTTCACTGGTAGGCGTTGACATTTTTTTGCCGGATGAAAGGGCGATAATAATTGGGCGCCGATTCTTGGGGACTTCTTTAAGGTTTTTGTCGAGCAGACGGAGGGTGGGATAAACCGGACGGCCCTGAAGTTCGGATTGAGGATAGCCTAAAAGCTGTTGAGCACTTAAATTGACAACCGAAATTTCGCCATGTTCGTTAGTGGCAATAATTCCGTCGCCGATACTTTCCAGAAGAGAGTCGGTTTTGAATTTTTCTTCAGTAAGGATCTGACTTTTTTCTTGGAGACGATTGGCTAACTCCTGGGTTTTGTTTTTCTCGTCTTCGATATCTTCGAGAATATTTAAAATTGCCCGTTGCTGGGAATCGGTATGGGTATGCTCCTCCAAAAGTTGCTGGGTTTGACGAGTGACCTGGCTCTCGGTGGCAGAATGGGATTGACGGATAACAGACAGTATGGTGTTGAAACTTTCGGCCAATTTGCCAAACTCATCGGAAGACTGAACCGGTACTACTTGGGCAAAATCACCTTGAGTAACCCGGAAAGCCGCCTGTTTGAGCTGACCTAGTGGCTGCAAAAATTTGGAGGTAATAAAAATGATAAGAAGAGTAAAGGCAAGGAAAGAAATAACCAGAATTGCACCCAGATAAAGTGAGAGGGAGACGGCCGGTGATAAGCCATCATGACCAGGCAGTTCCATGAGATAGTAGTAAGGAAAATCGGGAAGCTTGGCGACGGAAAGAAGATTGGGTAATTGAGTTGAGGGATCGGCTATTGAAAAAGTTTGAGGCGTACTAATACTTTTTAACTGTTGCTGGATGGAATCATAGCCAAGAGGGCTAATATTGATATTGGGATAGAGGTTGTTTGATTTAATTTGGGTTTTGGCTTGGGAAGTGAGCCGGCCCAGACTGTGGTGAAGCCTGGACGGTTCGGTAGAGTAAGCAATAATACCGAATTCGTCGGTCAAAGAAATTGATTCCCCGGGCTTGAGGTCGGGAAGCTCTTGGGCAAGGACGCCGGCATCCTGGGTGACAACAATGACGCCAATAACCAAAGCTTCGGGCGAAGTAACGGGGTGAGAAAAATAGTAAACTGAACCATCGTCAGATAATTGGATAGCGGGTTGCCCGACTTGAAATTTTTGATAAGAAGGAGTGGGGGGGCGGCCCTGGTCATTCAGCAAGGAACTTCCTAAGACTTCCACCAAACTATTGGGGCCCAAAAGACTTATAGCCGAGCTAGACGAAGGATCAAAAACGGCCTGAAACTGGCTTAAGACAGAGGCTTCGGGGAAAGTGCCGGTAAGGAAACTTTGGATAATCGGATTATTGCTTAAATTTTTTGCCAGCGATTGATTGCGAAGAAAAAGAAAATTAATTTTTTGGGTGTGACTATTGGCCTGCAAAGCCAGAGTGTGGTGTTGTTGAGCTTGGGAAAAGCGACTGACATAAGATGAAATAATTTTGGCAGTAAATATGGCAAAGAAAGATCCGAGTAATAAAAAAAGGGTAATCAGTCTAATTTTAAGAGAGTGGGGCAACGGCAGGTGGAACATAGGCTGGCTACTGTTTTAGCTGTTCTTCCAGTTGGCGGATACGATTTTTGAGCTCAATCATTTTTAATTCACGGCCGACCATAAATCGGTTAATCTTTTCCAACTGGGCAAGTTTGTCGGTTAGTTCCGATTCGGCTTTTTTAATATCAGTGATATCATCGTAGACTCCGACAACACCAATAATCTGGCCGGCAGGATCGGTGAGAGGGATCTTGGAAAGCCGAATCCAGTGATCCTTTTTTGATGGCAGAGTCCGTTTTTCTTCCTGATTGATTTTTGACTTACCCTGTACAAAAACGTTTTGGTCGTCTTCGCGGTATTTTTTGGCCCTGTCTTCAGAGTAGATTTCAAAATCAGTTTTGCCGATGACGGCACTAGCCGATGATTGGTTTGCGTCCTGGGCAAAAACCTGGTTGCAGCCCAGATATTTAAAGTTGTGATCTTTCCAGAAAACCCCGACCGGTAAAAGATCAACAATCCGCTGAATTAAATCGCCGGATTCTTCTGATTTAGCCGGAAAGGATGACGAATCATTTAAACGGATGAGATAACCGATTAAGCCGCCGCCGGAAATGCCCGAAGTAATTGAGGTCAAATGTAACCGATAAAAAGAAGAACCACCGGGAAGATCTAAACCAACA
Source organism: Candidatus Shapirobacteria bacterium (assembly GCA_041663285.1). GTDB lineage: Bacteria > Patescibacteriota > Microgenomatia > UBA12405 > UBA12405 > UBA1435. Next base: position 33,356 of record JBAZSP010000001.1, on the reverse strand, counting down.
TCAATGGAGGTGTTTCCGGGCGATGCCAATAACTGACGTTGTAAAGATAGAAATTGGAGACGAAATTTGGGCTTTAGGGCTGATAAAAAAACATCGTTCTGGCTGGCTAAGGCCTGGGACGAACTAAGCCCCAGTAAATTGTGGTGAAAGCTTTTGCTGCTAAAAAGGTATTGGAGTTTGGCGTTTTTTACAAAAAGAGGAATAGGTAAATCATCAATGATTTGGCGAAAAAGTTTTGGGCTTGAGGACAAGCCGGTAGGGCCGGACATATGTTGATTGTGGGCTAAAAAAAGTTGACTGTCAATCCCGACCAGAGGATCGGGTTAGTTTTTCCACCCGGAGTAGAGCGGCCGGATAGGGCTTTAGATATTTTTTTAGTTGGGAGGACGAGGTGTCCGGATTGAGGTAGCTGTTTTCGTCAGGACGGGAAATAATAACCGGCATCCGGTGATGAATGGGGGCGATTAAGGAGTTGGGCTGGGTGGTGATGATGGTGTAGGTTTGAACGGAATTACCCTGGGGATCCTGCCAAGTAGCAGATATTCCGGCGAGAGAAAAATTTTGATTGTCTTTGAGTGAAACCAAATAAGGTACTTTTTTACCAGTATCGGACTTTTGCCATTCATAAAAAGCCGATGCCGGAACTAAACACCGTTGACGGAAAAAAGAACGACTAAAGGCTGGTTTTGTAGCTAATGTTTCGCTACGGGCATTAAAAAGTTTGACACCAATTTTTGGATCTTTGGCCCAAAAAGGGATGAGCCCCCATAATGCAGTTTCCAGTTGATTTTGGCTTTGATTGCGAATTACGATTAGCCCCCTACCCCCGGGAGAGAAATCGGCTAAGGTGGGCGGCAGAGAAATTTGAGCTGAGAGAGAATAGCGAGAGTAAAAATCGGGATCGGGGGTCAAAAGATATCGGCCACACATAGGCGTTATTGTTTGACTGCGACTACCTCGACTAAGTTGTGGGCAGGATCCGTAGGCAAAGAGCCATAAGAACCGGGAGAATTGAGTTCGGAGTATTGGTCGAGATAACTAACCTTAAAACCGGCGTGGAAAAGGTGGTTGGAAAGTGATTTCTGCGATTGAAAATAACGTTTTATTAATCTGTCTTTTTCGATTTGACCGTTTTGGTTGAGAAAAGGGTAAGCGGTTAAACTGGTGCTAGAATCGAAAACGGCACCGGGAATTTTGGTATCGGGGTCATCGACAGAATAAGCAACGATAAAGATTTTAGCTTTGAGCCGAAGAACGCGATTAAATTCGTTAAGGACTGAATCCAGTTGCTGACAAGTGAGGTGGCCAAGAGACAATCTAGCGTAGACAAAATCAAAATTCTTTTCGGGATAGGCCAGGGGCGGAGCAAGTTCTTCAATTTTTACAATAATCCGGGATGATAGGCCGGGCGAAGTAATGTTTTCCCCTGATTCAAGCGCTTTTAATTTATCGGCAAAAGAGGCAATTATAGTCCGGCGGGGATTTTGGTCAGCCATCGCCAAGATATCGGGCCCGATAACGGTAGCTCCGGGGCAATAAACAGACAAGTCGGTCTCTTTGAGGGCGGCCAAGCCATGCTGCTGGCTGATAGTTAAGCTGCCGGAAACGGATGGGTTGGGCATGTTTACGACGAGTTGTTTAGGGTAATAAAAGATTGAAGGTAAGTGGCGATAGTTACCCAAAGCAGATAGGGTAACTGAAGGATTACGACAAGTTTTGAGGTAGGCCAAATGGAAATTATTGACCAGAGAATGGTAAACCAGACTAGCAGAATATCTATCATGGCCAGGGGCAAATTTCTTAAGCCAAACTGGATGGGGGTAAAGGCCAGGTTAAAAAACAAATTGAGGATAAAGGGTAGGAGGGTGCGGAATTTTATTTTGCCGGCAACATGCTGAGAAATAACCAGTCCCAGACTTAAAATAATCAGGGGGTAAATTATGGTCCAAATCAGACCAATAGTTGATCCGGGTGGAGTCCAGGCGGGTTTGATAAGTTGGTTATACCAGTCAGACCAGGCAGCCATAAAAGGTTATTTAAAATAATCCCTGCGAATTAAAAAAATGGGAATATTTTTGATCCATGGATTTTAGATGATTTACCAGCCATTCTTCTAAATAGTCAATAAGTTCTAAATAGAGAGTCATCTGACCACCGTGAGAGTGCTTGGCAAAATCAGCCATTTTGATTTTGAATTTATGATGCTCTTCTATGTGGACAGCGGTATCAGGGTAATGATATTGGTGAAAATAACCTTCTTCGGTAGTGAAGTGGGCGTCAATGTACGTTTTTAACTTTGTAAATATAACATCTAAATCGGTCATATTTTGAAAGTCCTGAAGTGATGAATAAAGCTCATTCAGAACTTTTAAAAAGTCCTGGTGCTGGTGATCAAGAAGTTCGACGTTGACACTTAAGTCCGGAGACCAGACAATGGGCATGAAAGCATTATAGATGAAGTTGGCATTGATTGCCAACGAAAAGCTCGATGGATCCGGAAAGCTGATGGTCACCAAAAAGCATCGAGCTTTCGCCAATTAAACTGCTGTCGACGGCTTTCGGCAAGTTGGTAATTTTTACCTGCGGCCCGAGAATGGAGTTCTGAATATGACTATTAAGAATGGTGCAATTGTCGTTTATGGAAGAATAAGGCCCGATAAAAGAATCCCGAATGACGACATTGTCCCCGATTATGGCCGGCCCACGTAAGAGGCTATTAGTAATCTGACAATTGTGGCCAATTTGTAATCGTCCTTCGACTTTGACAGTAGCATCTAGTGTAGACTTCCGGCAATCAACTACCTGACGGTCAATTAAAAATTGATTAGTTTCGATCCAATCTTCAAACTTGCCCGGATCCTGCCAAATACCTTTAAATTCGTAAGTCTCTACCCGGTGGTGATGGTCGATTAGCCACTGATAAGGAGAGCTGATTTCCAATTCACCGCGGGGAGAGGGCTTGATGGCATCCTGGCCTTCGAAGCATTGATAAATTAAAGGAGTAAAAAAATAAAGACCGGGAACGGCAAAGTCATGGGGTGGGTTTTCCGGTTTTTCGACATACTTAACCAGATTCCCCTGATCATCAAAAAAAGGAACTCCCATTCGGCGATTTTCGGGATGATGGAGGATGGGAACCATCCCCTGGGAATCGCTTTTGGAGAATTTATCGACTAAATCTTTGATACCGCCATAAAAAATATTATCGCCCAGATGCATTAAGAATTTATCGGAACCAACAAAGTCACGGGCAATTTGAAAAATATTGGCTAAACCCTTGGGCTGCTCCTGAAGAATGAAAGTCAAATGGGCCCCCCAACGGCTACCATCACCCAAAGCCGCCTGGAGCTCTTCCAGCTGACCGGGGTTGTAATTGATGGCGATATCCTTAATACCGGCGGCAACAACTTCTTCAATCGGATAATAGAGAAGGGGTTTGTTGGCCAGAGGGATCAAATGTTTATTGGTGGAAAAGGTCATGGGGCGCATGCGGGTGCCCCGGCCGCCAGCGGTGATGATTGCTTTCATAAGTATGTTTAATGTAACACAGTAGGTATATTGTTAACAATGTTGAGCAATAATTATTGCCAGATTAAATTGGACAAGTGGTTACGATAGAATAGAGTTATGGAAAAAACTTTTGAGGCTTTTTATCAGAAATACGGCGAATACCAGATTTGGTTCAACCAGCTTAACTTGGAATCCCCTTCCGTCGCCTACGCTTGGAGAAAAACAAAAAAATATATAGAAGGAGACGTTATTGAATTTATCAAAAAATCGTCACCTGATAGACCGCTAACTATCGGAGATTTTGGCTGCGGTAATGGAGCTTTGCTTTTGAGACTGGCCAGGATGGCTAAAGAAATTAATAAGAACATTACTTTTTGGGGTTATGACCTATCGGAAGAATTTGTGGAGTATGGAAACCGGGCAGCCAAATTTAAAGAGGTTGATAAGATTAAATTCGCCAAAAAGAATATTGAACATGACAGGTTGGACCAAAAATTTGACTTGATTATTTTGTCGGAGGTTTTGGAACATGTGGCAAATCCCGAAGAGGTACTTGAAAATATCAGCCGGAGCCTTAATGGCGGGGGAAGGCTGGTAGTGTCAACTCCTAACAGGAATAACTGGGTAAAACATGCCGGCAGGTGGTTAAAAACAATGGCCACCCGGGAAGAAGATAAGGAAGCCAAAGTACTATTTACCGAGGAAGAAAAAAGGCAAAAAATGGGCGAAGAGGAGCAACATGTAAAATTATTCGAGCTGGATGAATTATGCCAACTAATCAGAAATAAGGGGTTTAGGATTGCCAGAACTTACAGAAGCAGTCTGGTGTTTGGCGGAGCATTTTTGGACAACCATCCGATGTTTTTAGGACTGACGATAGTTTTGGACAGATTTATGGATATGTTTCCAATACCGAAAATGGGATGGGACAATATTATAGTGGCCGAAAAGATTTCGCTCTAAGCTTTGACAACGATAGTTTTGGATATCTTGTCGTGGAGGCCAACCGGATTCTTACCAAAAAAGGAAAAGTGTTCAAAGGGGATGAGCCGGCAAAGTGAGCGAATAATAATTTGAGAAATAAGAGGTTTGCCGCCGGTGCTACTTACTACCTTGGTGCCGGTGATAAACTTTGCCGGGCTGCGCTGCCACAAGGCTTCAGAGGAAATATAATAAACAAAATGGAGGACAAGAATGGCTGGGCGAAGGATTGATGCCAGGACTTGCTCAAAGGACGGGTCGTAAGAAGGTTCTTTGGACAGAAGAACTTTTACTAAAGAAAAGGCAATTACTAATACGAAAATAATCGAATATTGGAAAATATTGTCAAGAAAGAGGTTGAGGAAACGAAGCCCTGAAGGAGCCGGAAGAGTGGCCAAAGCTAGTACCGGTTCGCCGCAATAATTGCAGAATTTGGCGGCAGGACTAATTTCCTTATGACACTTATGGCAACCCATTAATCTTTTTCGGAACTAATAACGGTAACCAGATACCAAAAGTTTTTATTGTCTTTGGGAAAGAAGCCGGAGATCGGGTGGGAAAAAGAATGGCGATTGTTGGAGGAAATGGCGGTAGTGATCTTCAAATAACGGGTATCAAAAATATCGGTAAGATCTTTATCCCAATAAAAATCAACCCGTAGCATGGTGTTGCGGACAGAAGTGGCAGAGTTGTTGGTTATAGTGCCATTGACGTAAAAAACCGACTGGGGGTAAGTACCCCGCCATTCGGAGTCAATGCCGGTTAGAGATAAATTGGTGAGAGGGACCGCTGACTTAACTGATGGCGAGACTTTGGTATTTGACAATGACGACAGGCGGTCAACGTCGTCGGAACCGACAACGGAGCCGAGGATGGCCAAAAAAGTTATGGCCAAGACAACGGCTCCAAAAAACATAAAAGCCAACGAATGTGATCTTTGGGGTGGGACAAAGACAGGACCAAGGCCGGCTTCCAGCTCCTTGGACAGACTTGATGAACGTTTACCGGAGCGGGTAAGTTTGGCGCCAAAATTAACCAGTTTGTGGCCACACTCCTGACAATAGATACTGTCTTCAGGATTTAGAACTGTACACTGGGGGCAGGGCTTCATAACTTATGAATTAATTGTAAAGCTTTCCCGCCAAAATTGTAATAGCCTCCTGATCCGATTGGTTGTTAGCGGATGAGAAAGAAGGGTTTCACTAAACTTGACCGAAGCGTCTTTGGAACTTTTGATTTGGTCGACGTAGTCGGCGGCGTTAAACCTGCCAAATAGCCGGCCGCCAACCGAAAGCTTGATCATGGACGAAACGGCGGAGTCGATATTGTTGCAGAGGATTAAACCGGCACGATCGGAAGTATATTCGGCCACCCGGCTCCAAATGCCAAAAATCAGAAAACCAAGGGGGTTAGTACCTCCCAGCGGATTAATCAGAGAAGAAATTACAGTGTGGCCGGACTGAAAGTGACCAAGCTCATGACCTATAACGAAATCAAGCTCGGATAGGCTTAACTGTTCGACCAGGCTGGATGTCAAAACTACACTGCAAGTTCCCAAACCGACAGTAAAAGCATTAAGGTAAGGGTCCTGCTTGATGTAAAGATTGGCAGAGTTTATGTTGAGCCTCTCGGTATGACAGTTAAAGACATCGTAGAGCTCGGCAAATTGGCTGGGGGTGACCTTTACGGCGTTGCCGATATATTGAGCTTGGGTTAATTGGATGTAAATCAAACCCAAAATTAAAAGGAAAAGAAAGACGATAAAATTAATGCTGGAAAAAATTAAACCAAAAATAATCAGAAGAAAAATACTGACGATCAGGGCGAAATGCTCATTCGGAGCCCGATACATCCAGGCTTCCAGCCGCTTGGTAGTAATGTTGCCAGCCATTTAAGTAGTGTTTGGAGAGCAAAAACTTCTATTATTTTTTAAAGTAACTAAGTCGGTTATATGGAAATAATAAGAAACCAAAGGGTAAGCGAATTACTCACGGTTTTTGCCTATCCTGAAATAAGAGTAGTATAGATTTCAAATGTTTACAACTAAAAGAGTCATTCTGGCTGAGGCGGGACTACCCATAGTGAAAGCTTCGTATTTGTGTATTTCCATATGTTAGGTTAAAATACAAGGGTAGGTAGAATTTTTCGAAAGTTAATTGTAGAAAAGAGGTCGCTTACATATTAATTATTTTTAACCAAAAATGGCTAAAAAACTTTATGTCGGCGGCCTGTCTTACTCAACCACCGATCAATCCCTAGCGGCAGCATTTGCCCAAGCCGGAACAGTAGTTTCGGCAGTTGTTATAATGGATAAATTCTCCGGCAGATCCAAAGGTTTTGGATTTGTAGAGATGGAAACAGAAGAACAAGCTCAAGCAGCGATTGAAATGTGGAATGAAAAAGAATTGGACGGCAGAACAATCAAAGTCAACGAAGCCCGACCAATGGAAGATAGACCACCCAGAGATAACTACTCCCGGAGTGGACCACGCCAAGGCTTTGGCGGCGGAAACCGCGGCGGAAATAATGGAAACTGGAGAAACTAAGTAAGTTTTTTTGTTTTCTTTGTTAAACCGGATACCCCCGATGAAAGTCGGGGGTATTTTGTGGTTGGAGAAGGTGCAGGTGTGGTTGTTGACTTTTGGTAACTTATAATCCATAGTTTTAGTAATATGAAAGAAAACAGTAACCATTTTTATGTAGTTTTGGGGGCGTTATCACTTTTTGCCGTAGCTCTTTTTCAGGGAGCCCAATTCTGGTCAGACAGGCTGGATGCGGAAGTACTGGGTTTGAGCTGGCAAAGTATTCTGAGCAGGTTTTCGACTAACACGATGCCGGAAACGCCTAGAAATGGAGGAGCCGGAAAAAAATTTCCGACTGATACGGTAAACGAACAGGGCTGGAAGTGGGATGGTCAAACTCAGGAAACGGGCTGGACTATGCCGAGTGGAGGGAAGATTAACGGGATAAGCAAGGGGATGCCATGCGAAACTGCTAAAAAGTTTTTTGATTTTATGTGCAGCGGCGACGAGGCTGACCCAACACCAATCGGCATGGGAACGCAATTCAGCCAAGGAGAAGGAAACAAATACGGAATGGGGTTGAATTGTGAAACCTTTACTAAGGTGTTGGAAGACCAAGCGTATTGTGCCGACGGTTACATTACTAAGGAAGAGATAAAGGAAATAATAAAATCAAATATCCCGGCCATGCCGACCGGAATGGCGTTGCCGACAGGCGGAATCAAGCCGTTTATAAAGACGACACCGAAACCGACCGCCCCTTGGCAATTGTAAGAGTTGTATAATCAGAAGCTATTTAAATTTCAGGCGCTTTGGTGATACCTTCACTGGTATAGGCCGATGTTATCGTTGGCCGGGCACTGACGTGCTGTGCTTGAATTAGGTTAATCCTTGAAATAAATCTGCGATTTATTTCAAGGATTAGGCAAAGCGCCTGAAAACATTTTTATGACCAACTGGATCGCAAAACTTTTCGAGGGGGGTAAAACGACAGAAGAATTGGCCAAGCAGTTGGGCTTGGCAACTGAAAGCCTGAAAGAATGGGAACTTGGCAAACCAGAAAGGTATGGATACACCACCTTTGAAATACCCAAAAGAAACAAGCGGGGTTATAGACAAATCGAAGCTCCCGACAGTGAACTGAAAAAACTGCAGAGAGGGGTACACCAAAAATTCTTACGATACTTGCAACCCCATCCTGCCTGTTTAGGATTTCGGTACCGGAAATCGATTGTCGACAATGCCAAAAACCATACCGGCAAGGCGGTAGTCATAAATCTGGACTTGAAAGACTTTTTTCCGAGCATAAATCAAACCAAAATCAAAAAATATTTTAGGAAAATTGGCTGGGGAAAAACGGTGGCTAGAATCTTGACTAACATCTGCACCAGCAATGCCCGACTACCGCAGGGAGCCCCAACTAGCCCGGCGTTGAGTAACTTGGTTAACTACAAAATGGACCAGAGAATGACCAGATTGGCCTTAAAATACGAAGGGAGTTATAGCCGGTATGCTGACGACCTGACTTTTTCTTTTAAGGTCTTCGGCCGTAAGCAAAGGGTGGTATTAAAAAAAATCGCGGCGATTATAAAAGATGAAGGCTTTGAAATCCAAAAAAAGAAAAAAGTTCGAATTCAACGGCAACATCAAAAACAAACCGTAACCGGGCTGGTGGTTAATAAGAAAGTAAACTTGGACAGGAAGTTAAGAAGAATAATCCGGGCGATGGAGTTTCAGAAGCGTAATGGTGAATTGGCCAAAAATAAAATCAACCGATTGTTGGGCTACCAATCATTGGCGCAAATGGTAGACAAGCAAAGATAGGGCTATGTGGCGATATTTAGAGTAGTGTAACTAAAAGAAAACCGACCAAGGCGGTAATTGCAAGATAGACAAAACAGGGGAAAATGACGGCTTTGAGGATATGGCGTTCCTGATTTTTTAGGCCCAGGATGGTTTCGGCAGTGAGAATGTCGGCCAGGGCAATCATGTTGCCGGCGGCGGCGCCAATAATCTGAAGAGACAAGACTAGAGGCGGACTGATGTTTTGGGCTAAAGACGATTGATGAATCAGGCTACCAAACATTAGATTAGAAAGGGTGACACTGCCGGTAATAAAACTACCGAAGGCTCCTATAAAAGGCGCCACAATCGGCAAAAGGGGTGAGGTTAGGCCGGAAGAGATATAGCTTAAAGACGACATGAGACCGGAATAATTTTGGGCTGAATTAATCATGAGCTGGGTAACCACCGACATGGAAGCGATGACTAAAAAGGGTGAGAGGGACTGGCGGACGGAGGCGGTAAATAGTTTAAGAATTTGGGCGGAATTTTTGAGATAAATAACAGCATAAACCAGACCAGCCAACAGAAAGGCAAAGCCGGGGTTAAAAAAGGAGAAACGGTGATTAAAAACTCCCCAAGCCAAGGTCAGGCCAGAATCCCGCAATAGCAACTTACCTAAAAGCAACAGAGTTATCAGGCCAAGGTAGGGAAAAATGTCGGCCATAACGGAGCCGGAAGAGCGGGTAAGATGCTTTCGGGAAGACAGGCGAATTACGGGTGGAGTAAAAATTTTAAGCCTGATGGATACAATAATTATCAGCAAGGCCAAAAGAGATCCAATGATTGAGGGGAATTCCTGGCCCAAGAAAACGGTAATAAAGGAAGAAACCACAAACACCAACCCCGACCAAAAGGCAAAAGGCAGGGCTTCTTTAAACTGCTGCTGACGGTTCGGATAAGGCGATACCAGCTTCCATAGTATAAAAATGGGAACTATCAACCCGATATAGTTTAAAAAAGCGGCGTATTTATCGACTAAAAAAATGTCCAGACCGGCGAAGCCAATCCGGATGGGAGTGCCGGCGGCACCAAAAACTCCGGCAGTGCTATTGCCCAATAGAGCGATAACAGCGGCGTTTAGGGGAGAAAGGCCAAGGCCTACTAAAAGGGGACCAACCACCGCGGCGGGAGTACCAAAGCCGGCAGTGCCTTCGAGAAATGCCTGAAAAAACCAGGCCAGAAGAATAACCTGAACCCGGTAATCGGCAGAAATTGATTCAAGATGTAATCCAATCCGCTGAAGCACCTGAAAATAATCCAATACTTTCATAAAAAAGATAGCCCCGGCAATGATGATCAGGATGTCCAAAGCGACAAAAAATCCTTTTTGGAGGGCAGTGAAGAAAGTCGAAGGATATATTTGCCAGACAACCAGCTTTAAAACAGTTGAGTAAAGTAGGGTAGTCAATGAAGCCCGGGTTAAAGGGCTACGGTAACCAAGAAGCAGTAGCAAAAACAACAGAAAGGGAGATAGGGAGAGTAAAAAATAGACCAAGGGCATCCCTTAGTAACAGTAATAACTTTTGCCGGCCTGACAGGGATCCAAATAAGGTCTGGTGGCGCTGACAAAGTTTTGGCAGCTGTCGGATGCCCGGAGCTGATAGGTTTTTGACTGTGGCTGAAAACAGATGACAAAATCCGGCTGTCCAAAGCGACTTACCAAGGCCAGGGGCGGGTCCTCCAAAAAGCCAGCTGCAGTAGAGGAGGAAAGATCACCAGTGGCAATCAGGCCGTTTAGCCAGCTTTCCTTGGCCAAATCAGCGGTAAAATAAGTTTCGCCGCCGGAACCGGATTGCTCCCAGGGATAGGCAGTTTGAGAAATATAACTCTGGTTGACAACCGCCTTAATGGTAGTGATGTCGTTTATTGTTTTAGCATCTTTGGATTCGTTTAGTTTGCCCCCGGGGTTAATAGCGACAAGCAAAAAGGTTATACCTAGACTAAAGGCAAGAAGCAGGAGGAGCAGAATAAAATAAGCTTTTACCCATTTACGCTGGGATTTTTTAAAATCGTCGACACTCTGCCATTTTTTGTTTTGCCAAGCCCATTTATTGCCGTTTATTCCAAGAATTACTTGCATAACCAGACTGACAATTGGAATTGGAATAATACAAATCAGGCCGATCCAGACCCGGTGACTGATGGCCCATATCCAAGTCCACAGCAGAGCAGCCCAATTCCAACCGCTTAATTCCGGAGGGACAATGGCTGTTTCGCCCTGGCCGGAAGTATTGGTAATCTCTGAAGAGATTGAGGCTAATGGCTGTTGGGGCGAAGGACCTTGAGGCGGCACAGGTGGAGTTCCAGCCATCAGAGAGTGGCCGCAATATTTACAAAATTTCGCTTTATCCAAGAGATCCTTGCCGCATTTGGGACAAATCATATTATTTAAGTATGGGCGAACTAATAATTGACGCCGATTATCTTTATTGTAAATATAACAAATTAATATCCTTTCAAGGAATGTTGATTAACTGATGTTTGACGGGTAAAATGAGCTATGAATAAAAGAGAAGAACTGGTTAAGCTGATAGAGTTGGCGACAAAAAGCGATACCGGGTGGCCAAGGCTGGCAAAAACGATCTCGGCCCAAATATTGGTTGATTATTTTCGAAATTACCCCAAGTCGGAAAAAACCGCCCTAGTCAGTATTGATAGCGCCAGCGGGATAATCAGGCTGATGGCCGGCAAAAAGGACGTGACCCCAAAAGGATTTGAGGAGAGGATCCAACAAATAGCCGTTGAAATACTCCTGGACAATATGGAAGTAAGTGAAGCGGTTAATAAAAATACTGCTAGACCGAAGCTTAGCGGAGAATTGATTATGAAATTTATTTTTTGGGGTTATAACCTATTTTTTGGGATACTTTTAATATTATTTTTATTAACATTGGGCGACATACCCGATTCGGCGACGGGATTGTTGGGTGAGCTAAAAGAAATTGACACGGTAAGACAGCTTGCACTGGGGGTGATGTTTTTAGCTCCTATTTTGGCGGTATTTTGGGCGGTGAAAAGAAAAAATACAGAATTGGGAAAATTGTTTTTTATATTTGAGATACCGACGGTGCTGATATCCCTAACAATATCCGAGATGGCGGTAAGGACTATACCAGCCATGTGGCCTCCGGCTTTGGCAGTAATGGCGCTACCGTTTGTATTGTATCTGGAAACAGAAAATAGTTCGGACGAGAAGCTTTTAGCCGGAAAATTGCTAATTAATGAGATGTTCCTATTTATTACAGGGTACATGACACTACTTTGGTCTTTTTTTGTTCCGGCTATCGGAATGGGCTGGATTAAATATTTACTGGAACTTATTAGTGGACGATATTACGGTGAAGTGAGTATAGGCAGTACCCTAGCAATTTTATTGACTAGATTGGTGCCAACTCTTATTGGAGCAGTGATAATTTCAACACCTTATATAGTAACGGCGATTTTGGCTAAAAATTGGTATCGATTGGTGCATCAGGCGATTGCTAAATGGGGGCGGGTAAGAATGGATGCTTTTTTGATTGTCACGACAGTAACGGCGATTACGATAATGGAATTCCTTTCGTACCAACCAAGGCAAGGGTATGTAATAAGGAAGTTAGAAAGTTTTGGGAGAGCATACACATTTGAAGAAAAGGAGATAGTCGCCAGAGAGCTGGGTAAAAATCAGGAATTGGTTAAAAAATCCATTGATGAATATCTTGATTTGCTGGAAAGTTACCCGCTGACAAATGACGATAATTTTTTAGCCCAAGCTTATAAGAATGTAGGGACAAGCGAGAGGGCGAGTGAGCGTATTCAATCCTGGTTTAAGATGGCAGCCTACCCTTTTGTTTTGCGTCAAAGCAGAAGTAGCATTAACGACTTAACAGTAAATTATTACAGCATATTCGGGAGCCATTACTATAGTAGCAGCACCGATGACGCTAAGATATCACAAGATATTCTAAAGAAACAGACGATAGCCAGAATCCCAAGCCGGATTAATTTAGATAACCGGTTAATAAACCTGACTACTGAACACGACGGAGTAGTTGCCAAAGTTGAAATTACCGATGAATTTACCAGCAATTCATCGAGATCAGAAGAAGTGATTTATGAATTTTCACTACCTAACGAAGCGGCCATAAATGAATTAAAGTTAGGGCCAAATTTGGAGTTTGAGGGGATAATCGCTCCAAGCGGGGCGGCGACCAAAACCTATCAGAGAGAGGTTGATAAAAGTCGTGACCCGGCGCTTCTGGAACAGGTGGGGCCGAGACAATACCGATTAAGGGTATTCCCAGTTCCGGCATCAACCGATGTTGTCACTCTCGGTGGAAAGCACCAGAAAGTAAAATTTAGTTATGTAGTTTCCGGGCGGGCGGCGGGTTATGCCTTGCCCGTATACTCGAAACTGACAAACCTGGATGTTAGTAAAGTAAAAATTAGCCTGTCAACGGAGAATGGTAAGAGTACCTTAAAATGGAGCGATCAATACGTTGAAGTAGCTGGTTTGGGAGAAAAATTATGTAACCTGAATAAAAAAATTACGCTGGCTGACGAAAGCGGGAAAAAGGCTGAATTAATACCATATGGAACAGATTATAAGATTGACCAAGAATTTCTATGTAACTCCGAAACTGAACCAAAACTGCTGATGGCAGAAACCGAGGCATGGGGTTGGCCGAATATCGTATTTTTTTATGATGTGTCCATGGACAATAAGAACAATCCAAAAATACAGCAGATAAAAAAGTTTGTAAAAAAGCATCCTGAATTAACCATAAATGGTAATTCGATAAAATTGGTCAAATTTAACGACAGGTTGAGCGAAGAAACGGTTGTGGACAGCGGCAACATTGATCAAGTTTTAGACAGTTTAATATATTTTGGGAAAGGAGACATGATAAAGTCTGTCCGTGGATCCAAGAATCTTGAAAGATTTGACGTTGGAATTGTAATCGCCAGCGACAAAACAATAAATACAAAAACCGAGGGATCCGGGTATGCAGTAGACAGAACATATGTCTGGCATCCAGATAATATCCCATCCTATAATCAAAATGTTACTAAATGGTTGGCGGAAAATGGTGGTGGGGTCGTCGATAGCATTGAAGATGCTATTAACAATAGGATTATTGACAACGTAATCAACCGTTCTGATGGGGCAAATGAACAGGATCTAATTATCGGCGATTTTTGGCATCTATACCGACCAGAGTCAATCGGGATAGGCGAAACAATGGGAAACTGGGGGGCAAAAGAGGATAATTTTTTGGGAAGTATGGCGGCCAGGGCAGAGCTAATGTCGTCATTGACTTATATTTGGAACCGGACGGTTGATTTTAACGAGCCGGAAATTATTGACACATACCATGCCTACGCTGAAAAGAATCAGGTAATATTCCCCTACTCTTCGCTGATTGCGTTGGTGAATGAAAACCAATTAGAGAACTTAAAAAACAATTCCCTTTTGGACAATAGATATGATGTTGACGAAACCACCATATCCCCACCAATGGAAGATATTGATGTGATCAGGCCGCAGTTTGAAATTTTTAGGTCGCTTGATGGCGGGATGAATACGTCGGGAATGCCAAACATTGGGCTTAAAGAGTTTTCGACGGAAATGGATGCCGGCAGAAGTGGAGGAAATAATTCCGGCTCTAATTTTCAACCGGTGGCACTGATAATTTTTGTAAGCAGCGGGGCACTGGGGATGGTGTCAGTAATTTACTTAGTAAAACTACTGACCAGAAAAAAAGTTCAATCCGCCTAGTTGGGTAATGACGGTGAAAGGAAGATTGGCTCGGGGACTTGAGGAGTGGCACCAAGCGGGCAAAGAAGTGAGGTAGGTGAAGCCAGCTGGTAAGCTTGGCTTAGGGTTTTTACTGTAAATAAGGAAGTTTGGGCCCGAGCTGGGAGAGCATACGGAGCGTCAACCGAAGGCTGATGGTAAACCAGATCCAAAAATTCCTTAAACAAACCACTGTAACCAACACCTCCACCGGGAAAGGACCAGAATTTTTTAGGAGCTTTGCCAGTGTCAAGGCATATATAGGGCATACAGGTATCCCGGCCATCAGTACCGGTAAATATTTCTACCGAACCTTTTGATCCGTGGATTTTTATGCCGTAGTAATGATCGGCAGTGCCCTTGCCACCATCAATAATGATGGGCAGACCGCCGGCAGTGGCCTTGATCCACATATAGGTCTCTTCAGTTCCCGGAGGCAGCTTGTCACCCGGTTCGAAATATTTATATTTTTCGGATTTTTCGATGCACAACTCCGTGGGCAGGTTTAAACGGGCAATTACCTGATAGACTAAAGCCAATACGTGGACTAAAACATCCATACCCAGGCCTCCACCATTAATGCTTTTATCGAGCAACCATTCCCTGCCGGGCTCTAAAGGCCAATTTTCGACCAGACGACCCTCAATCTTCTGAGGTGAACCAATTTGAGCCATAAAATAATCAAACCGTTTAAGAAAATAAAGAAAAACGGGACTGTCCATAAAAAAATCAGCCGCAAAAAACAAATCGGGAGATTGAGAAAATAGTTCAACCATGCTGTCAATTTGCCAAGGAAGACTGATGGGCTTTTCAATCCAAACCGGAAGGCGACGGTTAAGAAATAATCTGGCTAATTCATAATGGGTTGACGTAGGAGTGGCTAAAATTACACCGTCAATAGGGTAATCAGAAGGATGTTTTAAGAAATCAGAGGTATTGACCCATTTGGTGGAAATAGTGGGAAGAGGAAAAGAATTAATCGTTTTGGAGCCGGAATCCCGGGATAGCGGTAAAAAGTTAACATCGGGATAGAGATGACTAATTTCTTTAAAAGCCGGGGAAAGCAAACGGCTAACCAGACTACTGGAGCTGCCAAAAACGGCAATGGTTTTGGAGCCGGTAACTTTGGCAGACCGGATACTTTTCCTTTGAGGAATTGCTTTTATAACCGGGGCTGAAGAGATAGGGTGTAATTTTGACATAGTTGGTAATAATTCTTACAATAGATTGTAATAACTATTTAGTCTAAAATAAAGATTATAGATTAAAAGCACGATATGCCAACTAGTACTTCTTTGGTAAGTATGGCCGGTAGGGATTTTGTTCTGATCGATCTTAGTCAGCCTTTAAAGCTTAATGTGGAAGTTTATCCGGGAGACCCGAAACCTCAACGGACGGTGTTTAGTGAAATTAAAAAGACCGGATGGGAGCACTATATTCACCAAACCGGCGACCATAATTTTCAGCCACATGCGGATGGACCTAACCATCAGAATCCGGAAATGAGCGGCCGAGGGGTTGAGAGCTGGGGAAAGGATTATGTTTTCAACCAGGCGGGGATGATTGACTTAAGTGATGCCGAAGAGGCCAAAATGTTTGGAGGAATTTCATATTTGGCCAGAGTCACTAAAAAGCACTTACAAATATATGAGCTGATGCTGCAGAGATTGAAAGCGGTAATAATCAGAACGGGATACGACAAGTTGATCGAGATTAACCGGCCTCATGTACCGGAGAATCTACCTTATTTGGAAAAAGAAGCAGCTGACTATATTAATAGTTTCGATAATATCCGGGTAGTTGGGATAGATTCGATTACTGTTGATCCACCTGGAACGCATACCGCTCACCAAATTTTAAAGAATAAAATGATCGTGGAGTCGCTGGTTCATTTGGGCGATATTCCGGCTGATAAAAGAAACGATTTTTACCTGCAAACAAACTTAATAAAAATCGAGGGGGCAACCGGAGGGCCAGTGGCGGCAACAGCCTGGATTGCCGGCTGAAAGTTACGGGGTAGTGGAAACGGTGGGACGGAGTCGGGATTGAGGATTAAGCTGAATAGACTGGGCGGTGATTGAACCATCCGGGTTTTCGGTGCCGAAAGCGGCAACTTTTTGGCCGGTAGCCAGATCAGGCTGGGAAGCCTGGGTAAATTTACTGATTTCGGTTTGATCGGTGACCAGAACAATTTTGGAGCCACCGTCTGGTAACTTGACCGTGATGGTTTTGGCATCAGCGCTCATAATTTCGCCATTAACAGGGCGAAAGCCACTACGTCCCGCCTGACCGTTTTGGCCGACTGGCTGACCGTTTCGAATTAACATCCGGTTTCCATTGGCATCGGAATTACGGAAAGGAAAGGCTTTGGATTGCTGATACTTGAGGCCGCCAAAAAATCCGACGGCAGCGGAAATAATAACGAGGACGATAGTCACGGGAAGGTTGGTTTTCATAAGATTGTTTTAAAAATTTTAATAAACGATACTGAATAAAAGCTTAAATTACTCGTATCTTAATGCTTCAATGGGTTGAAGGCGGGCGGCCTTTTTGGCCGGATACCAGCCAAATATTATACCGATACCAGCCGAGACACCGATGGCTAAGATAATCGATACGGGGGAAACAGCAAAGGGGAAACCCATTAATTTTGATAAAGCCAGGGAGGTGCCGATACCCAAAACCATGCCCAGAATACCACCAATAAAGGTTAAAATGACGGCTTCAACTAAAAATTGAGTGATGATGGTTTTTCTTTTGGCACCAAGAGCTTTGCGGAGGCCAATTTCGCGGGTGCGTTCGGTAACGGTGACCAGCATGATGTTCATAATACCAATACCGCCGACTATAAGTGAGATAGCCGCGATACCGCTTAATAAAGTGGTAAAAGTACCGGTGACTTGTGAAGCAGTGTTGAGAATATCGTTTTGCGACATAATGGAAAAATCGGCTTGAGCAGGATCGGAAAGTTTGTGCCGGTCAAGAAGGAAGTAACCAACCTGGTTTTGGGCCTCAACCATTAATTCCTGGGACTTGGCTTCGATGGCGATGGTAGATAAATAACTGACACCCGCCAGCTGCTTTTGAAGGGTAGACAGGGGAATATAAATTATATCGTCCTGGTTCATAAAACCTGATCCACCTTTTGATTGGGCCACTCCGATAACAATAAAACTCTGTTTGTTGATTCTGATTGATTGGCCGATAGGATTAGCTCCTTCACCAAACAAGTTGGTGACAACTTCAGAACCCAAAACTGCCACTTTGGCCAGGCTATCGACTTCACGTTGACTGACAAAGTTACCACCGGATAAACTAATTTTTCGGATTTCGGCGTATTGAGGGTAAACACCCATGACTTGAGTATTGGTGTTGTTGCCCCCGGCAATTACCTGGTAGCGTCGGGAAAATTCGGGCGAAACGTTTTTGACAGCGGTGATCTGGCTGGAAGATACAATTGAGAGGGCATCGTCCAGAGTGAGGGTGGTATTGCTGCCAGCTGCCTGACGGACGTTGCCCTGTTGCCGGCTACCGCCCGGCATGACGGTTAATAAGTTGGCGCCAAGAGACTGGATTTGGTTTTCGACTGCCAGCTGGCTCCCCTGCCCCAAGGAGATTAAGGCGATGACGCTACCGATACCGATAATGATGCCCAAAGCGGCTAAGCCGGTCCGCATTTTGTTTAGACCTAAGGTTTGGATGCCTTCGAGGATAATTTCTTTGAGGGTCATGGTGTTTATTAAAAAATCAGCGGTTGAGATGGCTTCGGCTTCCGACTTACGTCGAAGTCTTGGAAATGACGGATAAAGGGGTAATGGAAAAAGGTACGGAATGATAAAGTTTTTGTATAAGGCGAAAGATAGGTGTTAGAGCGATTCATATTTTTTTATCCTTTTCGATTTTGCCGTCGCGGATGGTAATTATTCTTTGCGAATGACGGGCAATATCTTCTTCGTGGGTAATCATGACAATAGTCCGGCCATCGTGATTGATCCGGGAAAAAATTGCCATTATCTCCTCGGCCTGATCGGTGGCGATATTGCCGGTCGGCTCATCGGCCAGAATGATTTTGGGGTCAAGAGCCAGGGCCCGGGCAATGGCCACCCGTTGTTGCTGGCCGCCGGAAAGCTGGTTGGAGGTGTGATACATCCTATCGGCTAATCCGACCAAATTTAAAAAATACCGGGATTTTTCTTCCCGCAATTGATTGTCAATACCGGCATATGCCATAGGCAACATAACGTTTTTTAAGGCAGTAGTTCGGGGTAGTAGATTAAATGCCTGAAAAACAAAACCGATCTTGAGGTTACGGATTTCGGCTAGCTGGTCGTCGTTTAAACTTTCAATATTTTGATTATCAAGAAGATAGGAACCGGAGGAAGGCACGTCAAGAGCCCCCAGAATATGCATCAGGGTAGATTTGCCACTACCCGAAGGCCCCATGATGGAGACAAACTCCCCAGCCTTAACTTCGAAAGAAATCCCTCTTAAGGCGACGGTGTCGACACCGTCGTTGTGGTAGACCTTGGTCAGATGGCTAACTTTAATCATAAGTTTATCGATTCATAATCCGTACGCCGCCACCGCCGCCAAATCCACTAAAAGGTGAAGAACTTTGGGAAGAAGTGGATGAGGAAGCCGGGGTGGTTACCGAAGTAACGACCTCATCCCCTTCACTAATGCCGGAAATAATTTCGGCTTGGGTGGACGATTGAAGGCCGACCTCGACGGTTTTGTAAGCCAGCTGGCCGTTACTAAGATAGCGGATTTGAGACTGGCCGTTTTGAATTTGAATTGCTGAGGCCGGAACCAGTAAAACCGAATCTTTGATATTGGTAATGATATTGGCAGTAGCTGACATATTGGCCAAAATTTCCGGCTCTTCGGAGTCAAATTGAATGGTGGTCGGATAAGAGGCAACTCCGGAAGAAACAGTACCGGTAGTATCGACAGCGATAACTTTACCGGTGAAGCTTTTTGAGGGGAAAGCATCTAAGGTAATCGTAACTTTATTGCCAACCTTGACCTTGGGAACATCAATTTCGGTGAGGCTAATGCTGACGGTGGGAGCAGCACCGGTTTTGACCAAAGCGATTTTGTTTTCGATGTTACTACTATTACCGGAATCACTGGTGGGATTTAAGATCATGCCGGGAGTTAATGAAATTGCGGTAACAGTTCCGGAAATTGGAGCATAAACAGTAGAGCTAGCCAATTGATAGGATAATCGGGAGGACTGAAGGGCGGCCTGAGCTTGATTGATAACTTTTTGTTGGTTGGCCAGAGACTCCTGGGCAGTTAAAAGAGCAAAATGTTTTTGTTTGTAAGTTGGGTCGTCCGGGGATTGGCTGGCCCATTGGTTGTCAAAAACGTTTTTGGCACCAACAAAATCGCTTTCGAGACTATATAGCCGGTCCTGAGCAGACTTAAGGCTGTTTTGGGCGGACAAATAAGACGAATAAGCAGATTGCAGCTTTTGCTGGCCGGTTAAATCCAGATCGATTTGGAGAATCGGAGTGCCGGTTTTGACCTTATCTCCTTCTTTAACAAATACCTTTTTAACTACGCCGGAGGCAGTGGTGGTGACGGTCCGGCTGTTACTGGTGGTAATCTGGCCGGATGAGGTGAGGGCAACAATTAAAGTACCTTTTTCGGCTTTGGCGGTCTGATATTGGGGAACAGCGGACTGGCCGGCTTGGCGGCGATTATAGACGTAGTAGAGGGATACAAGGAGAAGAGTAATTAACAAAACTTTGTAAAGTAACGGTAATTTTTTAAACATGGCCGAGTTTATTTTTGTTAACTTAATTTTGGCTGAACGAGGGGAAGTTTAACAGTAAAGGTGCTCCCCTGCCCCGGTTTACTGACCACGCTGATAGCTCCATGATGGGCAGTAATAATTTTTTGGGCAATTGACAGCCCCAGTCCATAACCCGGCGGAGAAGAAGCAGATCGTGATTGATCGGCCCGATAGAAGCGGTCAAAAATACGGGGCAGGTCGAAGCTATTAATGCCAACACCCTGATCGGTGACAGACAAATAAAGATAAGCGTCGTGCTGGCGGGAAGAAATGGTAATGCGGGTTGAATCCTGACTGTACTTAATGGCATTATCGATAAGAATCACTAAAACATCGGCCAGACCGGAGGGATCGGCGGAAATGCGGATGTCTTTGACTTGATTAAGGATAGTGATATTTTTAGAAGTAGCGATAGATTTGGTTCTTTTTATGACTTCGTTAACAATAGCTTCGGCGGAGGTTTGGCTGAATTTGATTGCAGAATCGACAGCGGCGGAATTGGTAAGTTTAAGAAGACCCTGGGTAAGTAATTGGAGACGGTCAACGTCGGCAATATTTTCTTTAAGTAAAATTTTGGCGTCTTTTAGGGTAAGCTTTTTGTCGCGGAGGCCGACTTCTATGGCGCTTTTGAGAGAAGTTAACGGGGTGCGTAGCTCGTGGGAAGCGTCGGAAACAAATCGCTTCTGGTCGTCCAGCATTTGCTGGATGGGCTTGAGGGTTTTGCCGGCTAATAAAAAGCCTAAGCCCCCGGAAATAAACAAAATACCTCCGTTGATTAGGGCCAAAACCAGAGCTACCCGGCTTTTGGTGTCAGCAACCAGCTGGGAATCAACAATAATTAAAGGCGGCGAAATACCGTTCTCTAAAAAGCGACGCTCAAACCGGAAACGTTGCATGTTGGCAAAACGATCAACTTCGAGGCAAAGAAACCGGAAAATAACCAGACTAAAAGAAAGGCTGATAAACATGATAATTACCAGGTACCAGGCAGTTAACTTCAGGCGGGCTTGTTTGAACATGGTTAATTTTAATGCCGAAGTTACTCTTTATTATACTTAGCTACCAAGTTTATAACCAAAGCCCCGGATAGTATGGATTAGCCGGGGCAAGCTTTTGAAAGGCAAATCTATTTTGCGACGAAGATGGCGGATATAAACTTCGACAGTGTTGGGTAAAATGTTGGAATCGTAATCCCAAACGTGGTTTATTATCTGATCTTTGTTGACAATCTGACGAGGGTGGCGCATTAAATACTCAAGCAGGGCGAACTCTTTGCCGGACAAAGTGATTGAGTGGCCGTCACGGAAAACTTCAAAAGTCTGGGTATTAAGCCGTAAGTCGGAGACGGTTAAAACAGAACTTAAAACATTTTTGGGCCGACGGCTTAGCGCCCGAATTCGAGCTAATAGTTCATCAAAAGCAAAGGGCTTGGTAAGATAGTCATCGGCACCGGTATTGAGGCCTTTGACTTTATCCTGAATCTGATCCTTGGCGGTTAAAATTAAAACTGGAGTGTGGATATCTTTTTGGCGTAGCCTTTGGCAAATTGTTAGGCCGTCAATACCGGGTAACATCAGGTCAAGAATGATTAAATCATAATCTTCGGTTGAGGCCAGATCGAAACCCCCGGTACCATCATAGGCAACATCAACAGCATAGCGCTCCTGCTCAAGGCCTTTTTTGATCGAGTTGGCGATACGGTGTTCATCTTCAACTACCAGAATTCGCATAAGGATAGTATAAAGCCAGGGCTGAAATTAAGCTGTACAAAATCGGTAAGAAGATATTTGCATGACTGACAAGCTGGGACTTGTAGCGGCTAAACAACGCCCAGAGTGTTACGTTTGATCCGGGCGCTGTTTGGCAGCTAAAAGTGAGATGAGTATAAGAAACGAAACTGTAATTAAGCTTAAAAAAGAAAGAGGTAAAATGGACTATGATTAAAACTATTCCAACAAAAAAACTAACTAATGGCTTTGAAATGCCGGTGCTGGGGCTGGGGACCTGGATGATGGGTGAGTATCCGGATTTAAAAGTAACCGAAATTAAATCGGTGGAGATGGCAATAAATTCCGGAATTAGCCATATAGATACGGCGGAAAGTTATGCCCAGGGCGGGGCGGAAGAGATTGTGGGGCAGGCGATTAAGAATTTTGACCGGAAAAAAATTTTTTTAGTCTCAAAAGTAGCAAAAAATAATTTGAGTTTTGAAGACGTAATTGCAGCAGCTAAGGGCAGCCTCAAGAGGCTTGGGGTAGATTATTTGGATCTTTACCTGGTACACAAACCGAATTTGGAAATACCAATAGCCGAAACGATGAAGGCAATGAATTGGCTAAAAAAAGAAGGCTGGATAAAAAATATTGGCGTGAGTAATTTTAATATTAAACGGTTAGAGGAAGCCCAAAGTTTATGTGATTCAAAAATCGTGGCGAACCAGTTGCACCTAAATCTGGTGGTAAGAGAAACCGAAAAGGCGGGGCTGGTTGATTATTGCCAAAAAAACGATATGTTGTTTGTTGCCTGGCGGCCGCTACAGACGGAGGGAATTTTGGGTAACCCACCAAAGGTTATGGAGGAGATGATGAGTAAATATCAAAAAACTGCAGCCCAAATTGCCCTAAACTGGCTAATTTCGCAAAACAATGTAGTCGCTATTACTAAAATGGGCAGCCAGGAGCATTTGGATGAAAATTTGAAAGCGGTAGGCTGGCAAATGGAAACGGCTGATATTGAGAGACTGCGAAAAGAATTTCCAAACCAGCGAATGGTGTCGGACGTAGTGCCGCTGATTTAGGGTACCCGGACTTCTTCGACATATTCGGCGTCGTTGTTGACCTGGTCAAGATCGTAAATTGAATTGCCGGCCAGAAAATTTTTGGCGGCCAGAATACCGGTGAGAATGGAATGATCCATATTGTTGTAATGGAAAAGACCGTTGCGACCGATTAATTGGAGTTTTGGATGATGGCTCCTAAGATAGTTTTTGATTTTAGGCAAGTAGGTTTTGTAAGTAAGGTTGTATTTGGGGTAAGCTTGAAAAACAGTGTGGACCCGGGCGTTAATCAGATGGTGGCGGCTGACACCGGCCGGGGCAAAATAACGGAGGAAATCGTTGATGGTGGTATTAATTAGCTGCCGACTGGTAAGCTGACTGACCGGATCGCCCGGCTGGTAAGGATACTCAAAAACTAAACTGGTTTTACCAGAAGGCGACATAAATGAGGACCAATTGGCGGTTTCCAAAAAACGGAAGGTCTTGATATGAGGCGGGTGGACATAAAGCCAAGTGAAGGCCGTTAATGGAGCTTCTTTGGCAAAAAGAACGACAATTTTTTGATCGATAAATTCTAACCGGTGGGCTTGGGCGTTAACCCGATGCCCGGGGCAAAGGAGGCTGGTGAGAACAGGAAGTGGGACGGAAGAGATAAGATGCCGGGCGAAAAAGCGGCCTTTTGTAGTAGTTATCCGATAAAGGCCATTTGTGTGGGATATTGAAGTAATGGATTGATCTAGTAGACAACTACCTCCATTGGCGGTCAGCCGTTTAAGGAGCCGATGACTAATTTGGCCGACACCAAGCTTGGGATAACGAAAGCGGGGCACCAGGGAAATGACCTGATGACGGTTTATGCCAAGAGCATTGGCGATAGCTGAAGTGATGGACAGATTTTTTACCCGCTGATTGACAAAATCGGCCGACATAGATCGACAACCTCCCCTACCCCATAACTTTTCGTTGTACTCTAAATTAAACCACCGGTAAAGCACAGAACCGAAACGGGTTTTATAGGCGTCTTCCATAGTCCTTATAGGCCGGGGTAATATTAAATGTTGAATTTTTACGCCAATAAAGGATAGGAGCATGGCGGCAGATTTAAACAAGCCAATTTTTTTGATGACGTCGAGAATTTCGACGGGATAATTAAAAAATTTTCCAAACTGGTACATTGGGGTAGTTTTGTTGACCCAGAGTAATTGGTCGGCCATTAATTTTTCTAACCAGGAATTTAACTGGGCATTTTTGGTGTACCAGCGGTGGGGCGACAAATCATAGCGAAAACCACGATACCTCAAGGTGGCGGCCAGACCGCCGATATGTTTGTTCTTTTCGAGAATAATTACCTGGTGGCCGGGATTTTCGGACAAAATGTGATCAGCGCAAGCCAGACCAGCCAGGCCAGCCCCAAGAATAACAACGTCGTAAACTTTTGGAGCCATGAATTAGATTATACTTAGCTTAATGGCAGATAAGGCCGGTAAAATTATTGCTCTTGTCCAACTGTTATTAATTGTGTCTTTAGGCCTATTTTCGGTAATAAGACTACCAAAATGGAACCCGATAGATGAAGGTGCCCATTTTGACTATATTCAGACAGTGGCACAGGAAAAAAGGATGCCGGTATTGGGGCTAGATTTCAGCAGCCAGGAATTTTTGCAGATTAAAAATGGCGATTACCCAAACCCATACACCGGTAATCTGGAGTCGGAAGGTTTGGGGAAGTATGCCTATGAGGCATTTCAGCCGCCACTATATTATTTATTGGCGGCACCGGCTTATTTTGTCGGTAATAATCTACCGGCAAAAATTAGCGCTCTAAGGATCGGAACTTTTTTGATTTATCTGGCTGCGGTAGGCTTAAGTATAAAGTTTATAAACCAGGTGTACCCGAAAAATATCTGGGCCAGGGTGTGGGCTTTGAATTATTTTTTGTGGCCGGGGATGGTGATAAGAAACAGTGTAATCAGCAATGCATCGCTGGAAATGTTTATGGCTTTGGGATTTGTATACCTGATTTGGCAGACTGAAAGTCAAGACAAGCCGAGGCTACAGCTGAAATTGGCAGTTGTATTGGCTATGGGGATATTAACTAAATTTACACTGATTTATTTGGCGGTTATTTGGGGGGCAGTACTTTTTCGAAACTTAAGAGCCGGGAAAATAAAATTTAGACGAGTGGTGCTATTGATAGGTTTGACCGGAGGATTGATGGCCGGATGGATGGGATTTAATTACAAGCACTACGGCAGTCTAACGGCGAATAAGCAGGCACTGGCAATGCAGCAACCGTTTGTAAATCCCCAAAACATTAAAACCGAGTTTAGGCAAGTTCCGCAATTAATAATAAAAAGTATGGAGACTTTAATTTGGCCGGAAGAGTGGCGGATGCATTTGACTACCAATAAAAGTATCGCCGGAATTAACATAATGTTTTTGATGGCGATGGTGATAGCTCCGTTGATGGTGACTCAAAAAAAGAGCCTGATTTGGGTGGCTCCAGTGTTGTTAGGGTTGGCTACCCAAACAATATCAGCGGTGATTTACGACTGGCCACTTAATTTGGGCCGATATCTATATAGCGGAATTCCGACCTTGGCAATAGTGATGGGCCGGTACTGCAAAACCAGGGTGGCGAGAATATCGGGAGTGGTTTTGCTGGGGGGAAATTTAATCTTGTGGATGATGCTTTTGAGATGGTATTACTTTAATCCGTTATTTATCAGCTATTTTTGAGGCCAGATTATTTTTTGGCTGGTTTGGCGGTTGGAGTTGGAGAGGGAACCAGCTCGGGGCAATGACCAATATGATCGCCGTGACTCATGTGATCGGCGTAAGCATCGTCGTCGACACATAACTCATTCTGACTGGCTTCGCCAGGCCTGTGGCAGATCATAATCTGTTTATCGTTATGGCAATCGCCGCTACCGGCAGAAGGTGTATAGCAGCCTTCATCGATACGGATATTAGTGCTGGATACCCCGTAATTAAAGGCACAAGCAGGACCACATCCCTGATCGCAATTGGAATTGGCAATATCGGGATCCTCTTCGTTTTCCAGCATGGTATATATCTGAAACCAGCTAGAACAGGAGGCGTCTTCAACCCGGTAGACATAAGGACTGCGGGTTTTGGGATCACAAGGCCAATTGGTCAAGTAATTCGAGGAGTTAAAGGTAAAAGACTGATCGCAGCCGGGTAAATCTTTGGGGTAACAACCGGAATCCATAAATCGGTCGTAAAGAGCGGATTTGATCCGGTCGAGATTGGCCTTTCTTTTGACATCACGGGCCTTAACCATTTGGCCCTGAAAGTTGAGGACGACTGCGACGGTTAAAGTCATCATCAGAGCGATGGAGATAAGAATTTCGGTGAGGGTAAAAGCCGATGACGGGCAGCGGGACATTAATTAATTGTAGCTTATTTATGATTGGGGCGGACAGGAGGGCAGTTTAATAATTTATAAATTTAATGATTTAAAAAACATAAAGAAATTAAAAGATAGTTACCGGTGGTAGTTGATGAATTGAGATTGCTTCTCCCGACGTAAAGTCGGGATCGCAATGACGGATAGAGTCGCAAGGACAAAAAAGGCTGTGATGGAAAAAAGTAACGACTGCTAGAATAGAACAGAATGGAGATAGATGATCTCAGTAAAAAGCTAGTAAAAATGGCAATGTGTTTGGATAATCAGGTGCCTGGGATGGCAGGTGAAATTTGGTTGGAAAAAGAGTGGTTAGAAGAGGTAAAGTCAGACCTACCAAAAACTGAGAATGAGTATCGATTGTTAGAAGAGGAGACAAAAAGATTGACCAGAGGAATGAAAGACGAACGAAGAAAAGAATATATTAAGGGAATGCTGAAGAGTATGAATTTTTTATATTGCAACTGGGATAAAAAGATTGACTATCGACAATTTTCGTGCAACGTTTTTGGGAAGGAAATCTGCAGAGTGAATGAAACCGAGATTAGAGAAATTGAAATTGAAATAAGAAGTCTGGAAAAGGAAATTGGACTGACAAGGCAGGAAGTATATAAAAAGAACTTGCTTAAGAAAGAACAGTATCAAGAGATATTTGCAAATAACTGCAAAATCGTAAAGGATAAATTCCGAAATATTTTAAATGTTACCGACAACGGCATAGAGTTTGAGTTGAGCAGCCAGAAGCCGTGGGGGGCGTTTAACTCCCATGTCGCACCGTTTAAATCGAAAATAATTTTAAATAGTGACATTAATTTTGGCAAATACGACCTATGGAAGCTGGCCGTTCATGAAGGTTATGGCGGACATCACAGCGAGTTGTCGAACAAAGATAAATTACTTATGGAGGGCAGGGGCGAACATGGATTGGTAATCACTTACAGCCCCCAGGCTTTTGTTAGTGAAGCGTTGGCGGAAGCAATGATGAAGATTGGTGGCTTTGTAGATAATGGGGACAAAGAGCAGAAACTGGTCTGGTATTACGACCGTCTAACTTTTGGTTTACAAAACCTGGCCACGTACTGGTTTAATGATGACGGGCTTGAGATAAAAGAAATTCGAGAAAGGTTGAGAAAATTTTATATTTCAGACAAAACGACAGAGATTATAATTAATTTTTCTACTGATAAAATTTACTGGGCGTATGCGCCGGTTTATTATTCTGCCTATAACTGGCTGATGGATATTTATAATCGAACGAACCGCAAAACGGAACTAATTATAAAATTATTTTCTGAGCCATGTACGCCTGGACTGGTAGAAGCGGAATTCGGGGAGAAAAGTTAAAGAAACAGTTTTAAATCCATCAACCTTGAAATGGTTTTCCAGGACGTGGCGGCCAGCCGGGAATTGGAAAAGGTGATTCCGTGACGTGATTCCAGAAATATTTTTTGATCGTTGTCACCGTCACCGACACAGACGGCGCTTTGGGGTGAAATATCCAGTTGCCGACAAAAACGGCGGAATAACCTTAACTTAAAATCGGTGTCATCACCATCACAGATTATTTGCTGAAAGTTTCCTTTTTGGTCGAATACAAACCGATTATGGGCGCCATATAAAGGAATATTCAGTTCTTGGGCTACCTTTTCGACCAAAAGATCAATCGAGCCGCTTATTAGAGCAACAAAATAACCCCGGGACAGTAAGAGTTTTATGATGGACTTAGCCCCTGGGAGGTAATGATATTGAAAAATTATTTTTTGGATTTGGGAGAGAGTGGGACGAGAACGCTCCAAATAAAGTTGTTCTAAGATTTTTTGGGATTGGGCGTAAGAAATCAATCCCTGATCATATCTGGCCATTATGTCTGCATCTTCTTCCTTGGTTACTCCTAGAGCTAGATTGAGGTTATACCAGGTGTTTTCCCGGATTAAGGTTTTGTTGAGGTCGAAAACAACTAACTTGATTTCATAAGGTGACATAGCCTACTAAGTTGATGGAATTAAATGCTGGTCGTAGCCGCGGCGGACAAGCTCTTTATAAGCCGCCCAGACGCGAATGGGAACCTTTTGAAAGACTTGAAATCCCTTCTTAGGATACAGTTTCACCCGTTGCGTGTCACCAACAAGGTGATTTATTAATCGCTCCTTGGTAATTATCGAATTCGGATAATCGAAATAGCCGATGCTGGGGCCTGTTGCCAAAACTTTAACACCCGGCCATTGTTTTTTGAAGGTAGCGTATGCCCGACGGAGCATGTAGGGTTTTTGGACTAAAATTACTGATTTGACATTGACTTCCTTTGAGGCCAAAAGCTTTTGGGTAAAAAGCAAATTTTCACCGGTATTGGTGGATTGGTTTTCGACGAGAATGTGATTTTTGGGCACTCCCCTGCTAATTGCCTCCCTGGCAAATACTTCGGCTTCGGGGAGGGTAAAAAATTGGCGGGTATAAGCCCCATACCCGCCAGACATGATAATTAATGGTGCAAGTTTGGCTAAATATAAGTCCGCAGCGTAAGATGCTACCCGAATGTCATTATTGCCTAAAACGAGAATACAGTCTGAGGGCGAAAGGTCTTGGGAGAAATTATTGTAATCCCAAAGAATTCGAGCCAGTTCGTCATCTGAAAAACTGGCTAATGATGAGTCAGGCATGAGTTACCTAATTTTACCTTACCTTCTTCTTTCCATCTCTTTTAGAAGTTTTTCGTCTGCTACTACTGTCCCTTCGCCAAACTTAACCGGCAATTCTTTTGCCTCTTGAGCATCTTCCTCTCGCCGACGGAGGGCTTGATTCCTTCTTTTCAGATCACCCCCCCAACCATGACGGAGAGGACGGCGAGCTGGCGTTTCTTGCTCCGGCTTCTTTTTGGCCATATTATTTAACTTTGGGTTTTATCTTACTCAATTATTACTAGATTTGGAAGGTGGCAGGTGGAAAAACGGTTATAAGCCTAAAAAGCGTTTTTTTTGTATACTAAGGATTAATGAACTATCCGGATACCATTGCCGATGTTGATAGCTTGGATTGCCTCCCCTACTTTGAGCGGGACGAGGAGGGGAACCTGAAAATAAAAGCACAATATCAGCTTCCAGCAATTGATATGCATATCCACCTAAACCAACATCGGGCAGCCGCAGGGGAAACCAAAACCTATTTTCCAACCAGGGGCTGTGTGGTTCATTTGAGTAAATATTCAGCTTTTGATTTTTCACCTCAGTTAAAAAAACGCTGTCAGCGTAGGTCAATTAGAGCAATTATCAGCAGGAGAGGAATTGAGCCAACGGCAACACTAGATAACCTGATGTTGGCAATGAACAGACTGGGAATTGTAAGGTGCGCGGCAATGGCAATAGACGGATTTAGACCAAAGAATTCGCTAAGACTTTTGGAGCAGTGCCGAAAGTCTGAGCAAAAAATTATCCCCTTTGTGTCGATACACCCTTTGGCCCCAGGAGCCGTAAAAATTCTTGGCAGTCTTAAGGAAAACGGAGGAGTCGGGCTGAAAATTCATCCTCCAATCCAGCTGGTTAAACCCGACAATAAAAAGGTTATTGCTCTAGTAAATGAAGCTGGAAAAATGAGGATGCCGGTGTTGTTTCATTGCGGCCAAAGCCCCCTATTGCCGCCGCTAACCAGAAGATTTGAACAAATGACAAGTTTTTTAAATCTTATCTGGAGATGCCCGGAAACAACGATTATTTTGGGGCATGCCGGAATTATGGAATACGAAGAAGCGGCTAGGTTGGCAGCAAAATTTGACAATGTGTTCCTTGAAGTAAGCGGACAGCCACCAGAAGCAATAAAAGAAATGTGGAAAACAGCGAGCCCGGATAAGTTGTTGTTTGGATCCGACTGGCCTTATTACCCGATGGCGCTACCACTGGCAAAAGTATTGCTAGCAACCGAAGGGGAAGACGAGATCAGAAAGAAAATCCTTTTTAAGAATGTCACAAACATTTTTAAAAATATCAGATGAACCGATTCTATTTTTACTATCAAAAACTTCGGCGAAGATGATACTATATAAAGAATATGGAACAAGAACAAGAAAATTGCCCCAAATGCGGCGCGCCTCTGGGCGGAGTTACGGAAACAGCTACCGGCAGAAAACTGCAAAGATGCAGCCGGGGCAGCTGGAACCGAGAAACACATAAAACCGAAGGATGTGATTTTGTTAAGTGGCTGGAGGTAGAACCAAAACTGCTGGACGAAAAATGCCCAAAATGCGGGGGTGACCTGGTGCTTCAAGTAACACGTTTCGGGAAGAAGATGAAAAAGTGCAGTAATGGTTCCTGGGATAAGGAAGCAAAAAAAGCGGTTGGATGCGATTTTGTAGAGTGGATTAACGGAACGACAGAAAGCTTGGACGAAAAATGCCCAAAATGCGGAGCTAACTTGGTACTATATACGACCGCCAATGGAAAAAGAATGAAGAAATGCTCGACATCGGGATGGGACAGGGAAGCAAAAAAAACGACCGGTTGTGACTACGTTTTGTGGCTGAAGGTTGGGCAGAGAGTGTCGGACTCCGGCGAAGAGTATTTGCCGACTGAAGAAGAATAAGCTGACTCCGGAGTCTATATAGAAAGAGAGATTGGCAGAAAATCAGATTGTTGTTTTTGTAATATACAATACTATTTGCAAATCGTTTGGATGGCGGTAGACTGAAAGGGTAGAGGACTTTTTTGTATGACAAATACGAAATGGCGGCAAGTAATAATATGTTTACTGGGGCTGGCGGCGGTTTGGGGACAGATGGAAGATGGCAAGAAAATGGTAAGCAAGGTACGGGCGGAAACGACGGTCTTGCTGGCGGAATGGAATTTTGAGGACCAAAACCAAGCCGCAGACGGAGGGATCGACGATAATTTGGGGAAGATGATTGCCCGCGAGGAAGGCTTTGGCTTAAGCTATACCTATTCCAGCGGAGATGAGGGAACGGGTGATTATGCCGTAAGTACCAGCAGTTGGGCGGGAGACGCGGAAACAAAGTATTGGCAAATCCCTTTGTCGACGCTGGGATATAAGGATTTAAAGGTGTCGGCCAAATCGAGAAGTTCGACTACCGGGCCTCATGAATTTAGGGTGGAATATTCCACTGATAACGGTGCCAATTGGCATAATGTTCCGATGGGTATCTTGAGCCTGGTGGCTGACGCCTGGAATACGACTTCGATAAATACGCTGGGCTTACCAGCGGAATGCGAAAATAAACAATTGATACTTGTTCGATGGCTGGCGACAGTGGGAGCTTCGTCGACTGCCGGAACCAACCGGATTGACGATATCAGAATTACCGGCCAGCTGATGCCAAGTGACACGCCGACTTTGACGCCGTCGGCCACCATGACGCCGACAGAGTCGCCGACTCAAACACCGACTCCAACTCTGACACCGGCACCAACCAGTACACAAACGCCGACACCCAGCCAAACACCAACGCCAACTGAGGCCCCAACTCCAACTACGACACCTTCGGCATCGCCAACGATAACTCCAATACCGGTAGAGAAGGGCAGCATTGCCGGATTTGTTTATTTTGACCGCAACAGGAACCAGAAATGGGACGGGTGGGCAAAAGCTGAGTTTAGACTAAATGGGTGGCAAATTTTTATTGACAGTAATTCAAACAAGAAGCGTGATGGTGGTGAAAAAATGGTTACTACCAAAGGCTCGGGCTGGTCGACCATGGGAAGATTTAAGTTTGAAAATTTGGAACCAGGAAGGTATTTGGTATGTGAAAAAGTCCAGAGAGGATGGAGCAGCACCTTTGAAGGAAGTGACAACTGCAAATATGCGACGCTAGAGGAGGACCATGAAGAAATTGTCAATATGTACTTTGGCAATAAGATTGATGGGAAACGAGCAGTAAGATGGAGCGTCGTTGATGCTTTTTTAAAGTGAAAACGGATTTTTAAGGTATTAATAAGAGGTTAAGCAATAATTCAGGCGGCGTTTTTATTATGAAGACATAGGAGGCAAAGAAAAACGGCAACAAAAGCGAAAACTTTTGGAGGAGCTTAAGCCTTTCTGATCCCTGTTTAGCAGGTGCGGGAAAAAAGAAAGTGCTGCGGCTTTGCTGAAAGACGGGAAATAATCGTTGGTTCCCCCAAAACTCCCCCGGGCGCAGGACCGGGGGAGTTTTGATGGGGACAGGAAGACTAATGGTTCATTTTAATGTAATATTTGGGTGTGGCTAAATCATTGTTTGCGGCGTTAAGACAGTCAGGAACACTGGTAGTTTTTACTTACGCCATAGAAGGGCTGGGCCACCTTCGAGTAACAGATACCTTGTATGATGGTTTGCCCCGGGGGATTGATGCGGCAATGCTTGATGTAAGCGACACAAAAATTATTTATTGGCACCGATTAATGAGCCTTTACCCTTTTGTCAGAAAAGTGTTGAAGTGGTTTCAACAGGAAAAGAATGAATACTGGTTTTATTCAATCTACATCAGGATGCTTTTGAACGGGAGTAATAATTTGTACCGGAAAATGATCAATCTTCTAACCGAAAAATGGCCAAATAAAAAAACGGTCGTAGTAGTTTCTACCCATTACGGACTAGCCCAGCAGATGGCCGGAATCAAAAACCGGCTGGAAAAAGATTTGAATATTAGGCTGATTTTGGTGGTCCAAGTGACAGACGCCACCGCCATAAAAATTTGGTATGTGGAAGAGGCGGATCTAATGGTGGTACCAAGCAAAAAAGT